>CAZGID010000159.1:0-5952 GCA_964526065.1 uncultured bacterium | reverse complement strand
ATGAAAAGCAGGGCGCCTTCGCCTTTTTGACCGCAGCATGTCAGTGTTGCATCATGCGTGGTTCTGATTTGCCGCGCAATCACCAGTCCCAGCCCCGTGCCTTGCGCCTTGGTCGTAAAAAAGGGTTCGAAAATTTTTTCCCGGGTATTTTCATCAATGCCGCCGCCCTCATCCTGAATCCGGATCTGCACCCCTTCGGCTCCAGCCGCGGCGTGAAGCCCTATGCGGCCGCCGTTGGGCATGGCTTCAATCGAATTCCGCAGCAAATTCAACATCACCTGCTGCATCTGGGCCGGATCCAGCCAGACTTCAGGAAGCGGCGCCGCCGTCTCGATATCAATACGAACCTGATGTTTTCGCGCTTCTTCCCGGATAAAACCAATGCATTCATGAAGAAATTTTTCGAGTTCGACTTTTTCTTTCTTGAACTGCGGCAACCGCGAAAAGCGCAGATAATCTTCGACCAGATGACTGAGCCGGTCAACTTCCTTTTGAATTGACTTCAGCAGAGATTCGGTTTCCCGCTTCCGTTCTTCAGAAATCAGGTCCTGCACAGCCCGCACCTCGTCGTGCAGCAAATCCAGATTCAGACTGATGGAACTGAGAGGATTGCGCACTTCATGCGCCACATGCGAAGACATTTTTCCCATCGCCGCCAGCCGTTCATTTGAAATAATCCGCCGCTCCATTTCCTGCCGCTGGCTGATATCCATCACGATGGCCGCATAGGCCGGCTGCGCTTCAAACGTGGTCAGATGCATGTGGACCTCCACCGGATATTCCGATCCATCCCGGCGGCGAAAAACCGTGGTGAAATCCACTTTCTCCCTGGTTCCGTCACTCAAAGGGGCCAGCAGTTGTTGCAATGTTTCCGTCGACAGGTCCGGTTGCAGGTCACGCAGCGTCATGGCCGGCAGTTGGGAAGCCGAATAACCCAGGTTGTCACGCGCCGCTTTATTGGCCTGTAAAAAATGAAAGCCGGCCGCATCCAGAATATAAATTTCATTGGCGGATGCATCCAGAATGCGGCCCAAAATGGTGGTCCGCTCTTCCGCCCGTTTTCTCTCTGAAATGTCGGCAATCACGGCGAGCACAAAGGAATCTTTGCCTGCACGCACGGGATTCAGGCCGATTTCAACCGGAATCAGCCGGCCGTCTTTCCGCCGGCCATGGAGATCGCGACCGCGTCCCATCAATCGAACTTCCGGTTTTCGATGATAACCGGTCCGGTCGGCGGCATGCCGGCCACGGTAGGCTTCCGGCACGAGGATTTCGATCGACTGCCCCATCAATTCATCGCGGGTATAGCCGAACAGCTTTTCAGCCTGCGCATTGACAAGGCGGATTTTGCCGTCCTTATCCACCATAATCATACCGCTCGGTGCCGATTCAATCACCGCCCGGAAGCGGGCTTCTTCTTCTCGAACGTGAATAAAAACGGGACTCAGAAAATGAAAGAGAAGAAACAGGCCGATCAAAAGTGCCAATAAGGAAACAAGGCCGGCAATCCAACCAACCGAAGGAACTTGCGTGGAAAGCCAGACGGTCGCACCAATGGCAAAAGCCGTCAGGAAAGCCGAGAGAATCGCCAGGGATAGAAACCGGTGGACGGTTTTCATCTTGCGCCATTCTGGCATGAGGGTGACACTCTGTCAAAAGCTATTAAAGCGCCACTTTATTGAGCCGCAGGGCATTGAGAATGACAGAAACGGAGCTGAGCGTCATGGCCGCCGCGGCCAGCATCGGACTTAACAAAAGACCAAAAACGGGATAAAGCAGTCCGGCCGCGACCGGAATTCCCAGCGTGTTATAAAGGAAGGCGAAAAATAGATTCTGGCGGATGTTCCGCATCGTCGCGTGACTGAGCCGCCGCGCCCGCGCCAGGCCGCGCAGATCCCCTTTCACCAGCACCAGCCCGGCGCTTTCCATCGCCACATCCGTGCCGCTCCCCATGGCAATGCCCACATCGGCCTGTGCAAGAGCAGGTGCATCGTTAATTCCATCGCCCGCCATCGCCACGCGCCGGCCCTCCGCCTGAAGCCGGCGAACTACGGCCTGTTTATCCTCCGGCAGAATCTCCGCATGAACCTCGTCAATCGAAAGCGCCCGTGCCACCGCCTTCGCTGTTTTGCGGCTGTCGCCGGTCAGCATGATGAGACGAATTCCCTCCGCATGAAGCCGCTTCACCGCTTCATGAGTCGATTCTTTGATCGGATCGGCGACCGCCAGATAACCGGCTAGCCGGTCTTCGACCGCGATATAAAAAATCCCCTCGCCCCGGCTTCGCCGGCTTTCCGCTTCCTGTTCCAATGCCGGCTCAATGGACACACCTGCCTCGCGAAGATAGCGAAGACTGCCGATACGCACACGTTTCTCCCCGGAAAGCCCTTCAATTCCCTTTCCCCGCTCGCTGTGAAAATCGCGAAAATCTTCCGGACGAACCTTTTTTTCTTCTGCGGCTTTAAGCACGGCGGCCGCCAGAGGATGTTCACTGTGCCGTTCCAAACCCGCTGCAAGGGCCAGCACCTTCTCTTCCGTAAAATTCTCCGTCGCCTGCACCGCCACCAGACGCGGACGGCCTTCCGTCAGCGTTCCGGTCTTGTCGACGAGCAGCGTATCCACTTTGCCGAAACTCTCGAGAGCTTCCGCATCCTTGATCAAGACGCCCGCAGAGGCCCCTCGCCCCGTTCCCACCATCACCGACATCGGCGTCGCCAGTCCCAGCGCACACGGGCAGGCAATGATCAGCACGGCAATGGCATTGACAAAAGCATAAACGAGCTGCGGCTCCGGCCCAAAGGCTTTCCACGCCACAAAAGTTGCGGCGGAAACCACCAGCACCACGGGAACAAAAATGGCCGCAACCTGGTCCACCAGCCGCTGAATCGGCGCCCGGCTCCGCTGGGCGGCGCTCACCATTTCCACAATCCGCGCCAGCAATGTTTCCTTGCCCACCCGTACCGCGCGCATGACAAAACTGCCGCTCGTGTTCACGGTTCCGCCAGTTACGCCGTCGCCCATATTCTTTTCCACCGGAACCGGTTCGCCAGTCACCATGGACTCATCCACCAGTCCCCGGCCTTCTTCAATTTTTCCATCCACCGGCACCTTTTCGCCGGGACGCACGCGCAAGGAATCTCCTGACTGGACTTCTTCCAGAGGAAGATCCACTTCCTTTCCATTCCGGATGAGGCGGGCGGTTCGCGGCGCCAGGGAGAGAAGTGCACGAATGGCGGCGCCTGCCCGATAGCGGGCCTTGAGTTCCAGAACCTGTCCCAAAAGAACCAGCGTAATGATCACAGCCGCCGCTTCAAAATAAACGGGTGCCTGCCCATGCCGGCGAAAAGATTCGGGAAACCATTCCGGAACCAGAAGCGCCGCGGCGCTGGCGCCATAAGCCGCGCCGGTTCCAAGAGCAATCAACGTAAACATGTTCGGGCTCCGGTGTTTCACCGAATCCCATGCGCGCACAAAAAAAGGAAAACCGCCCCAGACCACCACGGGCGTGGCCAGCGCCCACTGAAGCCAGCGAGACCAAAGCGCCTGATGGAGCTCCCCGAATCCAGGCAGCATTTCCGCCATGGCGATCATAACCAATGGCAGCGTCAGGAAGAGCGAAACCCAAAAACGGCGTACCATTGCACGGCTTTCCTGCGGCTCCGCATCGGCAGCAACCGGCTCCACTGGTTCCAGATCCATGCCGCACTTCGGACAAGCGCCCGGTCCTTTCTGCCGGATTTCGGGATGCATGGGGCACGTATAAAGGGCAGACGGATCCGCCGCAGAGACTTTTTCTTTTTTTTCATGCCGGTGACAGCATTCTTTCGAATTCATCGGTTCCATCTATTTCATCTCCTGAAGGGCTTTCCCCTGTTTCATTTCGCTGCGCCATTTCCACACGGCGTAGATGGCCGGATAAACCAGCAGTTCCATCAAAAAAGACGTCAAAATGCCGCCGACCATCGGGGCCGCAATCCGCTTCATCACGTCGGCACCGGCTTCATGCGTGCCGGCCCACATGATGGGCAGCAAACCAATAAAAGTCGTTCCCACCGTCATCAGCTTCGGCCGCACCCGTTTGACGGCGCCATGAACAATCGCCTCTTTGAGATCCGCGAAATTTTTCAGCTTTCCCTTTTTCTTTGCTTCTTCATAAGCCAGGTCCAGGTAAAGCAGCATAATGGTGCCGGTTTCAGCATCCACACCGGCGAGAGCAATGATCCCCACCCACACGGCCACACTCATGTTGTAACCCAGTATCCACAAGATCCAGACCGCGCCAATCAGGGAAAAAGGAATGGCCAGCAGAATGATACCCACCTTCACCAGCGAGCGGGTATTCAGATACAAAAGAAAAACAATCAGAAAAAGCGTCAACGGGATGACTACCTTCAGCTTTTCCATGGCGCGCTCCATGTAGCGGTACTGGCCCGCCCACTCAATGCGGGTCCCGGCCGGAAGGGCGACCTGCTGCCGCACCATTTCCTTCGCATCCTTCACGTAGCGCCCCAGGTCCCGGCCTTCCACATCAATAAACACAAAGGCGGCCAGCGACCCGTCTTCATCGCGGATCATCGGCGGCCCCATGGTGACGCGCAATTCGGCTACCTGCCCCAATGGCACCTGCGCGCCGGAGGGCGTCGCCACCAGCACCCGGTTCAGGCTGTCGATGTCATTGCGGAGTTCCCGGGGATACCGCACGTTCACCGGATAACGTTCGCGGCCTTCGACCGTTTGAGTAATATTCATTCCGCCGATCGCCGTCTGGATCACATCGTTCACATCCCCGACCGTCAAGCCATAGCGCGCCGCTTCCTGACGGTTCACTTCAAAATCAAGAAAGTAGCCGCCAGAAACCCGCTCGGCAAAAATCGAACGCGTCCCGCGGACCGGTTTCAGCAGCCTTTCAATTTCCATCGCGGTTTTTTCGATGTCTTCCAGATTCCGGCCCAGTACTTTGACACCGACGGCCGACCGCACGCCCGTCGCCAGCATTTCGGTCCGCGTCTGGATCGGCATCCACCAGATATTCGGCATGCCGGGAAACTGAAGCGCTTCGCTCATCTCCGCCTTGAGTTTCTCGAGCGTCATGCCCTCCCGCCACTCATGCGGCGGCTTCAGAACGACCACCGTCTCAAACATGGAAAGTGGCGCGGGATCGGTTGCCGTCCGCGCCCGGCCTGCTTTTCCGAAAACGGATTCGACTTCCGGAAAGGTTTTCAGTATTTTATCCTGCAGATGCAGCGTATCCCGGGCTTCATCAATCGACATCCCCGGCACCGCCGTCGGCATATACAAAAAAGAACCTTCCCACAGCGGCGGCATGAACTCTGAACCGAGCCGTTGATAAGCAGGAACCGTCAACAGAACAAGCAGCGCCGCCGCGGCGATCACCCGCTTGCGGCGGTCCAGAATCCAGCGCACCGCCGGTTCGTAAATCCGGAAAAGGCGCCGGCTGACCGGATGCTCTTCTTCTCTGTAAATCCGTCCGCCGGCAAAAAAATTCACCCCTCCGGAAATCCATCGGTTTTTAAACTGGTAGGTTTTTTCTTTGACCAGGGTCACCAGCAGCGCCGGGGCGAGCGTCACCGAAAGAATCGCGGCGAAGACCATGGCAAAATTTTTGGTGAAGGCCAGCGGCCGGAAAAGCCGTCCCTCCTGAGCCTCCAGGGCAAAAATCGGAATGAATGCAATGGCTATTACCAGAAGCGAATAAAAAACGGGCCGGCCGGTCTCTTTGGCGGCATCAATCAGAACCGTGTCATAGGGTTCTTTTTGGCCCTCTTCCTTCCAGCGCTCAATGCGTTTATGCGCGTTTTCGATCAAAACAATCGAAGAGTCCACCATAGCCCCGATGGCAATCGCAATGCCGCCGAGGGACATAATGTTTGACGTAATGCCCATCATCGCCATGTGGATGAAAGAAAGAATCAGGGCAACTGGAAGTGTCAG
>CAZGID010000158.1:0-5957 GCA_964526065.1 uncultured bacterium | reverse complement strand
TCATCCTCATCGGTCGGTCCCAGAATCAGAAATTCAACCTCAGGCAGCTCCTCGTGGACCCGCTGGCACGCCATTAAAAACGTTTTCAGATCCTTAATGGGCACCACACGACCGACAAAACCAACACGCTGCCCACCTCTGTCCTTCGTGACTGTGGGACGAATCTGCTTTAAATCAACGCCGTTCGGAATGAGCCGGATTTTGCGTCGTTCCGCACCTTCTTCCATCTCGATTTTCCGGTTACCTTCATGGAGCGTTATGATCTCATCGGCATGCTCATAAGCCAAACGGCTGAAGTAAGAGAATATATCGATCCACCACCGCTTAAAAAAGTCCTGTCCTTCGGTGACTTTCATTTCATTCATTCCTTCCGAATGGATCCAATCCGCTTTCGAAACTTCCACTTTTCTTTCCCGTGTATAGATGCCATGTTCGGTAATGATTAATGGCCGTCGATAGCGAATTTTCGCCATCACCCCCAGCAGACCGGCATAACCGGTTGAAGGGCTGTGGTAAAGAGACGCCGCCGGAATCTCAGCTCGCAGCAAAGAAAGAAACGGCAGATAAAGAAATCGCCAAGTCCAGAAATAATCCAGAAAAGAGACTTCTTGCGGCTCTCGCGAATACAGACGCTCAATCATTTCCCATGATTCCCGGGAGTGGGCAAAATCATACAAACTGATCGCGCGAGTTTCCGGATCTCCGGCAAGCGCCAGTAACTCCGGGAATCCGGATGTATCCTGATTCCGGATACGAATAAAAATTTCTTCGGCTTTTTTAAAAGCTTTGGCCCGGGACGTCCGGCGCTTGGCTTCTCGCATCACGTTATAATCGAACAAGTACATCTCACGGAACTCGGCCACATTCGAGGGAATCGAATAATGCCGCTTTTTAAATCCTCCCCGATGCGCCCCGAGATATAAAATTGAAAACGTAGTATCGGAAAGTTTCCGGATAAGGTCGTAGACCCAACTGGAAACTCCTCCCGAAACGTAGGGATAAGTTCCTTCCAGAAGAAGACAAACATCATTCATGCGGATGCTCCTTCTGTCCCCCGCCAAGGCTTTCCGGAAGAAGCCACTCGGCGGTTGTCTTCAAAGCCTGGCGGCGAACCGCATCATCTTCTTTTCCGGCCAGTTCCCGCTGAATCATCTGAACGGCCTCGGGAGAGCGGATATGTTCCCGCGCAAGAAACTGAAGATATTGCAATCGCAAATCCCGGGACGCCTGATCATAGGAAGCCGTCATAAATTGAACCGGCAGATTTCCCGCATGATGTGGCGGCGCCTGATTGATAATCTCCATCAAAAAGAGCCGTTGCGCTTCATCCCATCCTGTCTCCGCTAACATCGTTAAAAATACCGTCCGCTCGCGAGCAGCGCTGCGCGCCAGCAATGTTTTCCACATTTCTCTGGCTGTGTTCGAATCTCCATCTTCTCCCGAGGGAAGCCGGCCTTCGCTCACATGATCGTGTACTTTTTTGACAAAACTTCCCATGACAACCGGGTCGCCTACCAAAACCCGGTCCAGAACAAACGCAAAAAGGGAATTCATTCCCGGCCGCAAGGATGCCGTATCAACTATTTCAAGCAGCCGTCCGGGATTTTTCGAAATGGAACGTACCACGGCAAGCAAACAACTTTCACGAATCGAGTCGTCCACATCTTCCATGGCCGCTTGTAACAAGATCATAAGCCCATCAGGACAATGACGGCCGCAGCAGCGAATCGCAAGATAACGCAGAAAGGGATTTTTTGCCCCGGTTTCTAATTGAATTCTCTTTAGAATTGGCAGTGGAAGTGACCCCTTTTTTTCCAGTCGCAGCAAAAAGCGAAAAACGATTTCGATGACAACCGTGTTATCCTCCTGTATCAAATCTTCAACGACATTCAGAGGAACTCCTTCAAACGATTCCATAAGCGCGCAGGCCGCCGCTCCTGCAAAGCGCCCATCTGATTGGGCTAACCGGATCAAAAAACTGCGGGCCGATTTGGACGAAATCCGCCCCAACGCTTCGATGGCCGCTAACTGCTTCGCCGCCGACCGGGTATCGATGCTATGCCGCATCAACACTTTTTCATTATTGGCAGACGCAAAATTTCCGAGCAGACGAATCGCCATGGCCGCAGCCGCATGATCAGAATGACGGCTTTTTTGTATTAACCAGCGCCGGACCTGCCCTGTCCGTATTTTCCGAAGCGAAGATTCCGCCATCATACGGATTTGGCCGGAAGCATCCTTAACTGCCATTTCAAATAGCAAGTCGAAAAAATGCGAGGTGCGGACATTCCGGATAAAAGACAGCACGTTAATTTTTAAATCGATATTTTTCTCCTGTCTTAAAGCCTCCGTAATCAACGGCTCCCAACGGCGGGATTTCTGATGCAGGATGACGGCGTAAGTAATTTGACGTGTCTTGGGCTCCGAAGAATAGAGACACTTTCTCAAGAACCAACGGTTAAGTGAAACACTGTATTTCGCCAGCGCCTGAAAAGCGGCCTCTTGCACACTCCCATCGGAACGCAATGCCAGCTTCTGCAAGCTTTTAATAGCGCGCAGGTCATGAATTTTTCCAATGGATCGTACAATCGCAGCACATACCGCGTCATTTGAATGCCGCTCCAGAGCTTCCATTAAGGGGACAGCCGCGCGCGGCAGTGCCATTTCTCCCAATTGTTCGGCACTGAAGAGCACCACATCTTCCCAACTGGATTTCAGAAGCTCGATACATAAGTTCGCTTTCTTTTCTGCACTGATTCTTTTGATCCCCCGGCACGCTTCATCGCGAATCGCCGGCCGCGGATCCTCTGCAATCTTCAAAAGGAAAGACGACGCCTTATCCGTTTCCGCGGCAGTCAGATATCGGACAAGCCAGTAATAACTCTGGGAATCGCCGAGCGCCGTCAGCTCCGCATAGACCCATTCCACGTCCTCACCGCGCAAATATCCGGTCAAGCACTCAAAACTCAGTTCTCTGACGGCATATTCAGGTGCCAGAAGATTATCCAAACACTTCTTTAATTCTTGCTCGCGGAGGGAGAGCACCAAAACCTCATCAATTGTTTATGCCCTTCGTCGAAGTCCGTCTCATTCCGGGACTGCAAGAGAAGAGAAAGATTTGAGAAATCACGCATTCGGAACAACGCTTCGGCCTGGAGTAAAAGAAGGTGCTGATTTCCAGGCCATATCGTTACCGCATTTCCGAGCAATTTTGCCGCATCGGCATAGCGCTCCAAATCAAGAAGACACTTTCCGTAACGGCGAATCAAATCCGGCTGGTTGGTTTCAATATCCAGAGACTGCTGATAAGCTGCCGCACAAAGCTCAAGGTAATAATGCGTCATTTTCTCTTCCAGCATACCGCTTTCAGCATAACGGAGATATAAATCGCCAAGATCCGCGTAATCCTCCGGCCTTTCCTGCCAATCCGCTGTCTCCCGGGCTTTTTGAAGCTTCTGATTCATGTCTTCTTCCAGACGGATCAACGCATTGGCTGCCAGCAGCCTCACTTCGCCCGATTCATCCCTTAAAGCTTCTTTCAACAAAATAATATTTTCCCGGGAAAACTTTCGGGACAATTTTTCAATGACGCGCGCTTTGGCACTGATATCCTGCCCCTGTAAAATATCCACAAAGGACTGAAAATTCATCTCTGTCCGGAAGCGCCGCAAAGCGTCAACATGCAAATACGCTTCAAACCCGGGTCCGGATTGTTCCTGAATATATTTTTCATAATCTTCGAATATTCCCGCCCGCATCCGGCGGCCCCACTCGGTGGTAACCGCCCAGAGCACCACGGCTCCCACAGGCCCTGCCACGGGAAAAGCCAGGCAAAGCAAAAAAGCGAAATACAGGACCGGTTTTCCCTGCGGACGAGTTTCGGCTTTTTGACTGCAGAATCCGGCCCCCAGCAAAAGAAAAGCGCTTGCCATGTGAAAACAGGCAGCCATCATCAACTGATCACCGGCAAAGCAGTTGATCATCACTATTTGCAATACACATGTAATAATCACAAACAGTGCCGCCAGCCCTCTCATAAAAGTCGGCACTCCCGAAGCATGGGAGTCAGCAGGTCCTCTGCGCGGGATACATCAGGATGATAAGAAGCAGCACGGTAGTCCAGCTTTCCCGAGAGGGATGTGAACTCTTTTGCGACATGCATCAGATCGCGTTCTACATCCTGGATTCCCCGGCAAGGATCCAGAAGGGCAAAAGTGCCGTCAAAACGATAATGAAATATGTCGACCGTAGAAGGAAGATGGTGCTTTAAAAGAGATGCCAGCGATTTCCCAAGCAATGACTGGGAGTCCGTAGAAAGGAAACCGTATTGTTCAATTTTCAATATCGCAATATTGAATTTCTGGTCGAAAGCCTTCGCCCGCTCAAATTCCTGCAGAAGACGCTGTTCGAAATAACCAAATGTATAAATGCCATAGTTTTTATCATGGATTTTCTGATTCTTTAATTCCTGAAAAATCCGGACTTCCTCAATTTCACGGTTCACCCAGTCAACAGCCAGCTCAATTAATTCCAGGTTCGCCTGATTAAAAGAAAAAAAGCTCATTTTTTCAATATTGATCGACCCTTGTATTTCGCCGCGGCTGTTTCTGAGCGGCACCATGGCCAGAACTTCACCGTAATGATTCATATACTGGCTGCTTTCCTCCCAAGCCAGAATATCTTTAATGGTCGTTAAGCGTTTTCTTGAAAAAACAGCATCCATCAGACTTTGGCCGACAGGAATTTTTGCTTCCACTTGCTTCATACTTTCCCATCCCGCCGATGCCTTCAATACATAGAACCCGTTTTCACGCAAATAAATTGAAGCTGTTTCGACCTGAAAATGAGTTTGAAGCAGCCTCAAAGCTTCCTCATAAATTTCCTGAAGATTGAGCGAAGAAAATCGTTCTGCCGCTTCATACAATGCCCGCATGCCCGTTGCCTGCCCCACAATCCGGGCTTCCAGCGTATGCCGGACTTTCTCATTGGAATCGAGCCACTCTTTCATTCTGTCCGCAGCTTCCCGCGTCTGGATTAATTCATGGCGCATCGTTTTAACCTGTTCCTGCCGTGCTTGTCCCATTCCGCCGAGAATCATGCCAATACTGAGAAATGCCATGGGATGAACGAGCGTTCCCGCTTCCATCATTTTTTCAAGTTCCAAGGCGCCCGGTATCCCCCCATAGACGAAAAAGACATAATGGAGACTACTTAAAAGTGCAGAAAAAAATCCGGCCCAAAATCCATAGCGCGAAGCAAACAGAAGAATTGGAAGCCAGTAGGGGCTCAAAGGCAAACTTAAAAATCCGGGATTATCTTTCCAAAAAATGAAATTCAACCCATTAACAAGAATGTAAACAGCGATGAGCTCGCCGATCCAGCGTGCTTTTCTGAGATTGAATTTCATGTCACACCCCGTTCAGAGCGATGAACAATGGTGCGGATTTTGGATAGCCATTTCTCGGGGCTTCGGTATTTCGGCATAAAATGGACATCTTTTTCCTCATTGAGACGGCTGCCGGCATAATCAAGCGGTTCCGCCTCAATCAAAAGAACAGGCATTTTCCTAAATTCCTGCTCCGCTCCTCTTATCCTTTTTACAAGTTCGATTCCATTTTTTTGTCCCTGGAGGGCATTACAAATAAAAAGATCAAAGTTTGCTTCTCTGAGCCGATGCCAGAGACTGTCATCCTGCGGACATGTTTCCACCTGAAATCCATAGCTGCTCAGATAAAAAGCCCAGGTTTCTCGCCACTGCTGATTATCATCACAATAAAGAATGTTCATCTTAGAAATAAAAATTAGCCCGTGAAGTAAAAATTTGTGTATTCCCCGGTCCGGAGGTCCCACTGTCTCCGTAGTCGTATTCATACGCAAACGAAATATTCAAATCTTCGCTGAGCCAATATTCCGCCTGAAAAAACCAGATAATAAAATCAACATTGCGTTTCCGGTCA
>CAZGID010000157.1:4195-5971 GCA_964526065.1 uncultured bacterium | reverse complement strand
TATCTTGGAGAGGATGATAAAAAGGCCTATTCAACTCCGGCGATATGGGATGAAATTAAACTATCTACTGCTCATTTTCTGGAAGAGTTCAGCAATGAAAAAAAGTAAACGCCAGGATATCATGACTTTTATTAGAAAAATGGAGCGTCCCGTTTTTACGTCCCATGAGCTTACGGCAATCTCCGGCAAATCAGCTTCAACGGTCGTTCACTCTCTGAAGCGTCTGGCAAAGCAGGGATTACTCACCAAAATATACCGGGGCGTATGGGCAGAGCAGAGTACTCGTGCGATTTCTCCTTTTGAAGTGATTCCGGCTCTCTTTCCACGCCAGCGCGTGTATGTATCATTCATCACTGCGCTTCATTTGCATGGAATCGTCGAGCAGATTCCGCAGACCATTACGCTGGCTTCAACGGCGCATACCGCTGTTCTGCGTACTGGGGTAGGCGTTTTTTCTGTCCATCAAATTGCCCCGGCGCTTTTTGATGGATTTGACTGGTATAAAGAGGAAGGGCATTTTCTCATCGCGGAACCGGAAAAAGCGCTCATCGACAGCCTCTATTTATCGAGCCGCAAGAAAAAGCAATTTGGTTCATTCCCGGAGCTTGAATTTCCGGCAAAGTTCAGTTTCAAGAAGGCAAAGGGCTGGATCAACCGTATCCCGCAAAAGAGCATACGCACGCACGTGGAAGAGAAGCTGAAAGCCATAGAAAGATCTCAAAAATCTTAACGGCAGTTTATCGGCAGCTTGTCGGCAGTTGAATGGAAGAGAAAAAAACAGGGGGATGCTTAAGTCATGAGCTAGCGGCTCACCATCAGCCCCAATGACCTCCGCGAAGAAGTCGCAAAGTTAAAGTTCGATTGTCCCTCAGCAAGCGCTAACCAGTCTCAACCCATACTATCCCATTTTTGTGTGTTCTGGGGAGCGGCTTGAAAGATTGATTGTAATAAGTAAAATGTTGCTGCCTGTTGCTAAATGGCACTAAATGATAATAGATGGTAGTTAAGGAGATGCTTGATGGCGGATCACTGGCTGAATGCGGATGAAGCAGCAAAGTACCTAGGAATAAGTATTACGAATCTGTATGCGATGGCGCAGAGCGGGAAGATTCCCGCCCACAAGGTCGGTAAGATGTGGCGTTTCAGTCCGCCGGAACTTGATACCTGGATAAAGACGAATAAGCCGGTTACGGACTTTTTCACGTCTTTGGAGTTCAATGTCGAGGAGAATCTGCTTTTACGCGATCCGCAACGCGAGGCGTACGAGGCAGCGGTCGAATTTTTTAGTAAAGGAGGCAAGAAGGCGATCATTCAGTTGCCCGTGGGTTGTGGAAAGACGGGACTGATTTCGATTCTGCCGCTTGGTATTTCAAAAGGACGGGTTTTGGTGATAGCGCCGAACCTGACCATTAAACAAGAATTGAAGCGTGCATTGGATATTACAAATAAACGCTTCTGCTTCTGGAACAAATGCCGTGTGATGAGGCCGGAATCAATGCTTGCGGGGCCGTATTTGGCAATGCTTGACAGCGTTGATGCGAACATTCATGACTGCTCTGAGTCGCATATCGTACTGACGAACATTCAGCAGTTGGCAAGTAGCGCGGATCGTTGGTTACCACAATTCGGTGATGATTTTTTTGATATGATTCTGGTCGATGAAGGTCATCATAGTGCCGCAGCCAGTTGGAAAAAAGTTTTCGACCGCTTCCCCAATGCGAAAGTCGTGAATTCGACAGCGACGCCGTTTCGAAGTGATCAGCAGGAAATCGAAGG
>CAZGID010000157.1:0-4185 GCA_964526065.1 uncultured bacterium | reverse complement strand
GGCGATGATCAAAGGGTACATTAAGAAGATTCAGGCGACTTATGTTGCTCCAGAAGAGATTTCTTTCACGTATGAGGGAAGTGAAAAAGGGCATTCGCTTCAGGAGGTATTGCAACTGAAAGAGGAAGAATGGTTCAGCCGAGGGGTGGCGATGTCGCCCGTATGCAATAAGAGCATTGTCGATGCAAGTCTTGATAAGCTTGAAAAATTGAGACAGTCAGGGACACATCATCAGCTCATAGCCGTCGCCTGTTCTGTTAATCACGCACGACAGATACGATCTTTGTATGGCGAGCGTGGTTACGAAGCGGCGGAGATACACAGTAAAATGACTCCCGATCAACAGGAAGAGGTAATGCAAAAGCTTCGTTCTGGAATTCTGGATTGCATTATTCAGGTTCAAATGTTGGGTGAAGGTTTCGACCACCCACTTTTGAGCATAGCCGCGATATTTAGACCGTTTCGTTCCCTTCCTCCGTATGTCCAGTTTGTTGGCCGTATCATGCGCGTGGTCGTACAAAATGATCCCCGCCATCCGGATAATTATGGAAGCATCGTGACGCATATCGGGCTTAACTTGGACAAGCAGTTGGATGATTTCCGTCTGATCGATCGGGAAGACAGGGAGTTCTTTACGGACATCGTGGAAGGGAAAGAACCTGATCCTCCACGCGAGGTTCTGGAAGGAAGAGCCAGACAGCGGCTACGAGAGCCGATGGTTGTTAACAATGAAATTGTTAATGATTTTTTGGAGGAGCATTTCATCGATCCAGATGATGAAACTTTGATGGAAGAGATGAAGGGGATTGCCGAGTCTCTTGGTTTTGACGCTCAGGACATGATGGAGACGCTTAAAAAGAAACAGGCAGAAAAGATGAAGGCAGTACAGGCGCCTGAAAAGTTTCCGGTTATTCCACAAAGAGAGCGGATTGAAGCACGTCGCAGGCTTCAGGAGCAAGTAAAGAGGACTGCGAAGATTTTGCTCAATCGGTTGAATCTGTCGATCCCAGGCCGTGAATTGGCTTTTCAGTATGCTACAGGTAAAGGCATTACAGGGAATAATTTTGCCGCGGCCGTTCAGTTAGTAAATCATGAAGTTAATCACCTGCTTGGAATTGAAACGGGTGAAAGGAACAAGCTGAAGACGGCAGATTATCAACGGGCTAATGAATCACTTGAGGATATTTTGAATACGTTAACCAGACGCATTACGAAGGCGAAAAAAAACAATGGCTAAGAAGCGTGGACGGTGTCCCTCTCTAATTGGTGGAACCCACGGCTCGCCGAAGATCGAGCGGACTAAGGGGAGGCGGTCGTGTAAACGATGCGATGGTTCCATAGAAAAGAATGAAGAATGTATCGTCGTTCCTGTCCCCGGAAAAATGGGAAGAAGAGTTTATTGCCGCATTTGCATAGTTGAGGTTATTGGCCAGAGTAGGAAAGATTTGGACGAATTTGAAACGTTGCTAAACGGGAATGTTGTTTAAAAAAATGAAGGCTTATCTTCAAGAAAGTCCTGATTGAGGACAAAAAAGTAACCGAAGTCGTATTGTTTCATCCGTTCGACAAGCTATATCAGATGGGCTCAGTACATACGACTTCAGCCCAAAATTCCGAGGAAAGGAGGTCAGAAAAATGTCAGATTCCCAAGGGAAAAAGCCCAAAAAAGACCCCAAAAAGTTGGTCGTATCTATTAAGACCTTCGGCTGACCATTGGATGAAGCTTGGTATGACCTTGGTCCCCAAGATCATGAACACTTACTGCATTGCAGATTAACAAGTTACGGAAAATATCCGTCCTCCTAAAGACCGCGATTTTCGGCCGTTTTTCAGTCCCTTATTTTCCCTCGCCAGGACAATTAATCTTTGTTTCCCTGAGAAGGGAAAATAAAAAAGCTAAAAAGCGTTGTCAATTTCTAAGAATGGTAAACGTGACCTCTTCGGAAGAGGAACTGGACGATTACTATGACGCAGAGACCCATCTCTATCTGAAAGGTAAGCTCGTTCGGGTTAAAGGCCCAAATGACAAAATGTCCTAACTCAGCGTTTGAGCTACGGCATTTTTTTTGCTGCTTAGGCAGACTTGATCCCGGCAGGATCAATAATTCAAAAAATAAAACCTAAAAACCTCGCGCCCTTGCCTCCGCCCAAATCGAGGGCATTTCCACTGCTCCCTACAAAGGTGACTACCTGGAGATCCCGCTCATTGCTCTGTGCCTGTTCTGGGGCTTGACAAATTACCAAATTAATGGACAATAAAGTCCAATATTAGGAGCAATGGTATGTTTCACCTTTATTCCAAGGGCTGCGAATACACACTGCGGGCTTTGATTTGCGGTCTTGAAATGACCAACGGGCAGGGGTTCCGCGTCGAAGATGCCTGCCGAACGGCTGGCGTACCGGAGTCTTTTACGCGCAAAGGATTCCAACGTCTTGCCCATCAAGACATTTTAAAAACGGTTAGAGGCCCGGGAGGAGGCTACCGCCTTCAAGGGAGCGCGTCCGATATTTCTATTCTTGAAATTGTGAGGCTTGTTGACGGCAAAGAAACCTATGAACATTGTGTCATGGGGCTTTTGCAATGCGGGGATAAGGCGCCTTGTCCCCTTCATGAAATCTGGAAAAAAATGAAAAAAACATTAATTGGCGAACTTGGTCGGACATCCCTTCAGCAACTAATAAAGTCTTCAAAAATGAAGGCGAAGCTAGGGCTCGGTGGCCTATAAAAAAAAGAAGTACCCACCTGAATTGAAATATGAAAACAAGACAGACTAAGAAAAAATTTCACATTATTTTGATCAAGCCTTCCAAATATGATGATGACGGGTATGTCATTCGTTGGTGGCGAGGTGTCATTACGAGCAATTCCCTTGCCTGTCTTTATGCTCTAACCCGAAGTGTTTGTGCCGAAGGCGCCCTTGGGGGCGCGGTTGAGCCTGTCATTTACTGCCTGGATGAAACCGTACAGAAAATTCGAGTAAAACAGTTGAGCCGTCATATTCATAACGCAGGAGAGAAAGGCATTGCTTGCATGGTGGGCGTCCAGACCAATCAATATGCCCGAGCTTTGGATCTGTCACTTGAGTTTAAAGCCGAAGGCATTCCCTCAATGATTGGCGGTTTTCATGTTTCAGGGTGTCTGGAAATGCTTCCGGATCATCCGCCCGAAATACAAGAGGCTATCGATGAGGGGATCACGCTTGTCGGTGGTGAAGTTGAAGCCAAATGGGGAAGCCTTTTAAAAGAGGCCTACGAAGGGCGGCTGAAAAGTGTTTACAATTTCATCAATGACAAACCCTGCCTTACGGGTATCGCGGGTCCGGAATTGGCAAATGACACGATGCTTTGTTTTTTGAATCACCAAACCAGTTTTGATGCGGGGCGGGGGTGCCCTTTTCACTGTTCTTTTTGTACGATCATCAACATTCAAGGCAATACCATGCGGGGCCGTAATGCGGATGATATCGAAAAGCTCGTCAGGCACAATTTTGCTCGCGGGGGAAAACATATCTTTATCACGGATGACAATTTCGCCCGTCACAAGGAGTGGGAAGCGATCGCCGACCGGTTGATTGATCTTAAGGAGAATCAAGGAATTCGCTGCTCTTTGATGATTCAAACGGATACCGTTGCGCATAAAATTCCCCGTTTCATTGAAAAAATGACCAAAGCCGGCGTCCGGCGCGTTTTTATCGGAATGGAGAGTGTAAACCCCGATAATTTGAGAGCTGCCGGAAAATTTCAAAATCAGATCAAAGAGTACCGGACCATGCTTCAAGCCTGGAGAGACCACGGCGCGCTGACGTATGCCGGTTATATCATTGGGTTTCCAGGCGACTCTTATGAAACCGTCATGCGCGATGTGGATTTTCTTAAAAAAGAAATCCCATTGGATTTGGCGGAGTTCTTTATCCTGACGCCTTTGCCGGGATCAAAAGATCATCAAAATTATTATTTGGAAGAAATTCCTCTTGAGCTGGACACAAATCGGTATGACACGATGCATGTGTGCATGGAACATCCCAAAATGACGCGAGTGGAATGGCTTAACGCTTATCGAGACGCATGGAAATCCTTCTACAGTTTTGAGCATATGCAAACCTTGTTGTTGCGCAGAAAAGGACCTCGAAGACGCCTGCTCTTTTCATCCTTAGTTTGGTTCTATTCATCTCTCTTTCTCTCTAA
>CAZGID010000156.1:0-6054 GCA_964526065.1 uncultured bacterium | reverse complement strand
GGTGCCGTCCGGACGGATCCCGGTTTGAAGGAAATGAATGGCTTCTTCTTCTGTATAGCCGAGAAATCCGGCAATGTTGGGCACGCGGACGCACCAGGGGTGGTTTTCCCACGGGGCATTGACGGGCATCGGACCGCCTTGAAATTTCTGAGTGAGCAGAAGTCGACCGGTTTTGTCGCGGGGCGTATGACATTGGATGCACATGGCGACATGATGCGTGATATACCGGCCGCGTTCAATGGGATCGGTCAGATCCGATTCCTGTGCACTCGCAACAAGGGGAGAAACGAAAATAAAAAGCGTCAAACCCAGCGAAAAAAATTTCATGCGCATAAGATAACTTCTCCTGCGTATTCTGTCCAGAAGTATGCATGGGAAGAATCACCCGACATCACGTACGGAAAGTTCCAGACCCAATTCCAGACTCGCCTGATATTTTCGATCCGGATCGCCTCTATACTGAAGGCACGATCGCAGGATGCAAATGAATGACAACGTGAAAGGGGAGACCGTCATGGAAAAGTGGTTCGGGATTGGTTCAATTGTATTTGCCATGATATTCGGAGGGGGCCCCGCGTCCGCCCAAAAAGGGGTGGCCCAACTGGAACCCACGCAGCCGGGATCCAATGTTCGAGGAGAAGTCACATTTATCGAGCAGGCCGATGGCATGACGGTTCTGGCCGAAGTCTTTAATGCACCGCCCGGATTGCACGGTATCCACATTCATGAATTCGGGACTTGCGGAGACAACGGAAAGCAGGCGGGCAGCCATTTCGACCCGGTTAAAAGTCCCCACGGTTTTCTGCCGCATGACGGAACACAAAAAGCCCACGCAGGAGACTTTGGCAATATTGAAATTGCCCCGGACGGGACCGGCCGCCTGGAGATCCAGGTGCCAAAGCTGCGGCTGTATCACGATACCTATGGGATTGCAGGCCGTGCCGTGATTCTGCATGAAGGGCGGGATACCTTTGAACAACCTGATGGCAAGGCGGGAAAACGGATTGCCTGCGGTCCGATCCGGCTGGCAGCGGAATAAGGCATCCCCATCCGTTATCCGACATGGGGTTCCGGAGTTCCCTGATAGGGATCGGGGACCGTTTCCGGTAAGCTTCAAGCAGAAACAGCACAAAATACCGGAAAGACATGAATCCCATGACGAGTCTTGATTATCTTCAGCTAATGCGGGAGGCGAAAAAACTTCCCGACCTTGCCGGCGCCCGAGAAGTCCGGATTGCCGTCCTCGGAGATTGTGCGACTCAGCAATGGGTGAGTATTCTGAAAGTCCTGCTTGGCCGGCACGGGTTTCGTGCAGAAGTTTACGAAGCCGGGTACGGCACAGTGGAACAGGAAATCCTGAATCCGGAATCTTCTCTCTACGCTTTCAATCCCGGTTTCATCGTCTTGCTCAATATGCCGCAAGTCCTGAGAAAGAAATACCACGCATTTTCCAGAGACAAACAGGAGTTTGCCACGGGGCAGGCGGAAGAAATGGCCGGATGGTGGCGCCTGCTGGAAAGCCGCACTCAGGCGACTATCCTTCAAAGTAATTTTGTTGTGCCCTTTGATCGAATATTCGGGAATTTTGACCTGAAGGCCGGCCGGTCCTTTTTCTGTGCCGTTCAGGAATTAAACCATCGCCTCGCGGAAGCATCCCGAAGTCATGCGGCCGTTCGCATCCTGGACCTGGAGTATCTCGCCTCCTATTTTGGAAAGAAACAATGGCTCGATGAAAAGATGTGGGTGCATAACAAGGCTCTGTGTGCTTATGAGTATTTGCCGTATGCGGTACGGTCGGCGGTAGAAATGGTCCTGGCTCAAATGGGTGTTGGTATCAAATGCGTGGTTCTGGATTTGGATAATACCGTATGGGGCGGCATTATCGGGGACGACGGGCTGGAAGGGATCCGGCTGGGGCACTTTGAGGACGGCGAGGCGTTTGAAATGTTTCAGGAATTTTTGCTGGAACTGCATCAGCGGGGCATCCTGCTGGCGGTTTCCAGTAAAAACGATCCCGAAAAGGCGCTGCAGCCGTTCCGGGAGCATCCGGATATGCTGCTGAAAGAAGAGCACATCACCGTATTTGCCGCAAACTGGAAAAATAAAGCCGAGAATATTGCGCACATTCGCGATGTTCTGAACATTGGCTATGATTCCATGGTCTTTCTGGATGACAATCCGTTCGAACGGCAGGTGGTGCGCGAGCGCATTCCGGATATTCTGGTGCCGGAGCTGCCCGAAGATCCGGCCCGCTATGTGCGGGCGCTGGCGGAACTGAATCTTTTTGAAACCGCCACGTGGTCGGAACTCGACAGCCAGCGAGCCGGAATGTACCGCGAACAGGCTCAGCGCAAGATGGCGGAGAAAACATTTGAGGACCCGCGCGAATATTTGCAGTCGCTTGAGATGCAAATTACGATTGCCCGCTTTGACCAGTTTAATTTGCCGAGAATTGCGCAGCTCATTCAGCGCAGCAACCAGTTCAATCTGATGACGCAGCGATTTTCTCAGACGGAATGTGAAAGTTTAATGCGGGATGAGGAAACCGTGTTTCCTTTCTATGTGAAGCTCCGTGACAAGTATGGGGACAATGGATTGATTTCTGTGGTTGTCCTGAAATTCCAGGAGGATGCCGTTGAAATCCTTGAATGGCTGATGAGCTGCCGCGTGCTGGCACGCGGGGTGGAAGAATTTACGATGAATTTTGTTTTTGCGCTTGCGGCGGCGCGCCGTTTAAACAAGGTGACCGGCCGTTACCGGCCGACGCCGAAGAACGGGATGGTGGCCGATTTCTTTCCGCGATTTGGTTTTGATTTGCGGGAAGAAAAGCCGGATGGGGAAAAATGCTGGGAACTGGAAGTGTCGCATTACCAAAACCGCGAAGTGTGGATCGAAGCCGCTTCGCTGCCGTCATTGGAAGGGGAATCCTTATGGATCGAGTCAGTATCAAAAAGAGCCTGAATGATGTGTTTCAGGATGTTTTCGATGACCGCAATCTTCAAATTTCTGAAGAAATGACCGCGAATGACGTGGAAGGATGGGATTCGCTTAATCATATTACGTTGATTGTGGCGGTCGAAAAGCAGTTTGGAACGAGTTTAAGCGTCAAGGAAGTGAATTCCCTCAAGAATGTCGGAGATCTGATCCGGTTGCTGGAAACCAAAAAGGCCGCCTGAGGCGGGGTTTGATCTATGCTTTTTACGTCACCGGAATTTATTCTCTTTCTCGCCGTTTCTTTTGCCGGCTATTACGTGATTCCTGCGGGCTGGCGCAGGCTGTATCTGCTGGCCGTATCCTATATTTATTATTTTACGTGGAGTATTTCTTCCTCGCTGCTGCTCTTTGGAGCCACGCTTTTGGCTTACGTGGCGGGCATTCAAATCAGCCGGAGCCCCAATGAAAAATCGCAGCAACGTCTGGTCTGGCTTGCGGTCGCCTGCCTGGTGGCTGTTCTGGCCGGTTTTAAATATCTGGGGGCCATCAGCGGCACCTTCATGCCGCTTTTCGGAGGCAGACATAGCGCCGGGCCGCATTTTCTGGAATCGCTTATCATTCCGGTCGGAATTTCTTATTACACATTCAAGTTAATCAGTTATGTGGTAGACGTTTATTGGGAGAAGCTGCCCGCCGAACGGGATTTCACTGCTTTTGCTTCTTATGCCGCCTTTTTTCCTCAAATCCTGAGCGGTCCGATTCAGCGCAGCAGTGATTACCTGAGCCAGATTCACAGCCAGCGTGCTGTTTCTTACGAAATGATGACGGCCGGATGCCGCCTGCTGCTTTTTGGCTATTTTAAAAAGCTGGTAATCGCGGACCGGCTGGCCATCTTTGTGGATACGGTTTACAAAACGCCGCAGACCTATAACAGTTTGACGCTTTTGATCGCGGTTTACGCCTACGTTTTTCAACTCTATGCAGATTTTTCGGGATTGACGGATATTGCACGCGGCAGCGCGAGACTTTTCGGGATTCACTCACCAAAGAATTTCGATGCGCCATTCTTTGCGCCTAATATTCAGGTCTATTGGAGAAAGTGGCATATGTCGCTGACAAGCTGGTTGACCGACTATGTCTTTATTCCGCTTCGCATGACGCTGCGAAATCTGGGGAATCAGACGAGTTTGATTCTCGCCATCTTTATCAATATGGTGTTGATCGGTGTCTGGCATGGGGCGCGGTGGACCTTTCTCTGGTTCGGCGTACTGCATGGGATCTTTATGGTGGTGTCGGCGTTGACACTTAAACCGCGCGACCGGTTTTTCCGGGATCATCCGCGGCTGGCTGCCTGGCGGCCCTGGACAGCGCCGCTGGGGATGTTTCAACTGGTTGCTTTTGCTTCGATTTTTTTCCGTTCGGAAACCGTCACCCAGGCGATGTCGATGGTGACGCATCTGTTCGCTTTTAACATGAACAAGGTAGGAGCCACCTTTTTCCCGAAAAAGGATGTGCTCATTGCAATTGCAGGCATTGTGCTCATGGAAGGGATTCATTATCTGGAAAGCCGGGGGGCTATTCGGAAGACGTTTCTCGTGCGTCCTCCGGCGATTCGTTGGGCGGTTTATTATACGATGGCTTTCGCGTTGCTGCTTTTCGGACAGTTTGCCTCGCGGGGCTTTATCTATTTTGAATTTTGAGGTATGGCTTTGAAATCGGTAAAACGGATATTTTTACGGCTGGCTCTTTTTTCAGTTCCCTTTCTTCTGTTGCTGGTCTACCCATTTTTGGTGATGCTGCTTTCAGGGGAGTTTGTAACGGCCGACCGGATTATTCAAATTCAGTCGTCAGGACAACGGCCGTATATGGTGCTTCAGGCCTATAGCGACAACTGGAGTTATTTGAAACTTCAGTCCGCCGCAGAAAGCCGGGCGGAGGTGCTGGCATTGGGCACATCGCGCATGATGCAATTCCGCGATGAACTTTTTAATACCAGTTTTTATAATGCGGCCCACGGAGTCGCCGATCTTGTGCATTACCGTCAATTCCTTGAGCAGCTGCCGGACGACGCCGTTCCTCAGATTCTCATTGCCGGTCTGGATCCCGAGTTTTTTAATCCGAACTGGGTTTGGTCATCCAGTGAGCCGATGTTCCGGAAACCTCATGCCTGGAAAGAATGGATGCGGACCTTCGGTAAAAAATGGCCGGACGTCTATAAAGACCTGTTTGCCGGTAAAATCCGGATGCAGGCATTTTTAGACCGTGAGGATCGTTTGCGCCGTATCGGTCTGGCGGCGAGGATTGAAAACAACGGGTTCATGAACGACGGGAGTTTGCTCTACGGCGGTTTGCTGAAATCCCAGCAGCAAGGCCGGATCGAAGAATGGCAGAATCGATTTGATCAGGATTTGGACGACCTGAGAAATGGCCGCAATATCTATGTGCCGGGAAGCGATTTGAACATGGAAGCGCTTGAAGAGCTGATGCGGTTTCTCGATGAAGCCCGCCGGCGGGGGATCTATGTGATCGGATTATTGGGGCCGTATGCCCCGGTAATCATGGAGGAGCTGGAAGGGCGGTCAGAAGAATATACCTATATGGATCAGCTGGAGTCCACGCTTCGGCCGTATTTCAAGGAGCGGGGATTTGACTTTTTTAACTTTATGGATTCTCGCAAACTGGATGCGAGTAATGAAGACTTTTATGATGATATCCACGATACCGGCCGTGTGACGCTTGCAATGTTTCAGCAGATGCGCCTGTCGAGCGAGCGGCTGGATCAGGTCGCGGCCTCTCATCTCGAACGGCTGAGAGAAAACCGGTTCTGGCCCCTGAAGCGTTACCAGATGGAAACGAAGTCTTCCGGAACCGGTATCTCCTCCGGGGCCGCCTCTTCGCAAAACAGCCGCCCTTGGCTGCTGGGACATATCGCGCTCTAGAGAGAGGGGCGCCCCGAAACCGAAACCGCTTTTTTCCCGATAGCCGCCATTTTATCCTTCGTTAGACTGAGGCCTTATGGAAAACTGGATTGAATTAGGCCCTGATATTGTCGTCGGACTGGAGCCGCCGACGGAAGCCATGTTGGATAAGATCCGCGATGACGGATTTCAGCATGTGGTA
>CAZGID010000155.1:0-6195 GCA_964526065.1 uncultured bacterium | reverse complement strand
TGCCAAAAAAATGGCCAGGAAGCTCACCATCACCAGCAGCCGGATGGATGACTGAACAAGCGAATGGGTTCCTTCTACAAGGGTATCCACTTTACCGGCTGTGATGACAAGCGATTCGCCGTGTTTTTTACCGCGCAACTCCGCATAGGATTTCAATATATCTTTGTATTTTTCCTTTAACTGCCAGTACACAACGCTTTCGACAAGCTCCATGGCACGAACCCCGTTCCCCTCATCCATGGCTTGAATGGACTTCTTTTCCATTTCATCAAACAGGGTTTTGGTGTTGTAAATCTCGGAAAATATTTCCTTATCTTCCGGATCCCCTTTTTCAATGGCCTCCTTAATTACCTTCTCAAGACGAGGCTCTGTGTCGTAATAGCGGTACTTCCACTTGCGGTTACCGGTGCGGGCATAATTGCGGACCGATTCCGTCAAAACTTGTTCGTAATTCTGGATTTTTTGCGCCAGGTTATCGAGATAAGAAGTTATTTCGATCTCTTTCAGCGCATCTGGAATTTCCTTCTTAAGCGGAGCGTGCAGGCGGTTAAATTCAACGAAGGCAAGCGAGCTCACAAACCCCGTGAGCGAGGCAATGACAACGAAGCCAAGAATGAGTTTGGTTCTTATACGGAAGCTTTGGAACAAGATTTTTCACCCGGGCAAAAAAAACCCCCTTTTTTTATCGTCAAAAAAGGGGGTGGCCTTCACGTGATATAAGAGAGGCAGGTATTAATCGCTTAATTTCATATCCAGAAAATTTTTCAGCTTCCGGGCACGGGTGGGATGCCGGAGCTTCCGCAGGGCTTTGGCCTCAATCTGCCGGACGCGTTCACGCGTCACATTAAAAATCTGCCCCACCTCTTCAAGAGTGCGGGGATAACCATCACCGATCCCGAAACGCAAACGCAGCACGCGCTCCTCTCTTTCATTCAGCGATAACAACACGTCATCCATCTGTTCCTTCAACATGCTGTAAGCCGTCGCATTCGCCGGTGAAATGGCGGACTTATCTTCAATAAAGTCACCGAAGCTGGTATCTCCGTCATCTCCGATCGGCGTCTGAAGACTGATAGGTTCCTGCGCAATTTTCAGAATGGACTTCACCTTGTCCACCGGCATTTTGAGGATATGGGAGATTTCTTCCGGCGTCGGTTCGCGGCCCGTCTCCTGGACCAAGTGTCTGGAAGCACGGAAAATTTTGTTGATCGTTTCGATCATATGCACCGGAATACGAATGGTGCGGGCCTGATCGGCAATGGAGCGTGTTATCGCCTGGCGAATCCACCACGTGGCATAAGTAGAAAACTTATAGCCGCGCTTGTATTCGAACTTGTCGACAGCCTTCATCAAACCAATGTTTCCTTCCTGAATCAAATCCAGAAACGAAAGACCGCGATTCGTGTATTTTTTGGCAATGCTGACCACGAGGCGAAGGTTTGCTTCCGACAGCGCCTTTTTGGCGTCCCACAGTTCCCGTTCCCGATCTTCAATCGCCTTGAAGTGCTCCTGCAATTTCGTTTCGGTTTCCCCAAAACCCTCAAGAATCGCCTTGTTCTCCGTCTCCAGATCTCCGATTTTACCGTCGCGGATCTTTTTACGGCGAAGACGTGTAATCTCATCCCGGTTTGCACGTAATTTGTGAATATCATTCCGCGTATCGGCGATAATCTTTTCCACAATCGCGATATTGAGATTGAATTGAACCAGCAGCTCGACCAGGTTGGAATTCTTTCGGGACGCTCTTAGTTTGCGGATAAGCGTCTTCAATTTCTTCTTGGTCTGGGCAATTTTGGATTCCTGCTCTTCTTCGATGATCGATTCGAGGTTGATATTCCCATCCAGAATATCTCGAGCCAGTTTCAATACGTGGTGACGCGCGGCTTTCGTCTGATACACGGCGCGTTTCAAATCTTCTTCAGCGGCTTCAATCCGCTTGGCCAGCGCAATTTCCTGATCGCGCGTCAAAAGCGGAATCTGCCCCATCTGGCGCAAATACATCCGGACGGGGTCATCCATCCGGGCGCGTTCGTATTCGGAAATAGCTTCCTTTTCCGATTCTTCCTTTTCGGGTTTTCCGGTTTCTGATTTCGCTTTTTTGGGAGCCTGCGAAACGACGTCCACTTTCTCTTCATTCAACCGCTTGAGAATCTCTTCAACCCGCTCGGTTGCGGAAATTTCTTCCGGAAGAACTGCATTCACTTCGGCCACGGTGAGATACCCCTGCTTCTTTCCTGTAGAAATGAGTTTTTTAATAATGGGTTCCAGCTTTTTTGCATCCGCAGATTTTTCCGGAGATGCAGCCTTACCCTTTTTGCGCGCAGTTTTTTCCTGCACCGCGCGCTTAACGGCTTTCGGCTTAATCTTTTTCTGGGCGTTTTTCTTGCGAGTTGTCATCGTGGTCATGAACCGAAAATTATACTCTTTTATTGAGAATTATCTAGGGAAATCTGTGTGTCACAATAACACATTTCAGCCTTGTTAGCGATTGCTATATATTTTAAACTGGCAGGCAAGGGACCTGCTTAAGCTTTCGTGCCCAGCAAGGCCTGATATTCCCGCAGATAGGCTTCCAGCTGCCGGCTGTCCCCTGTTTTTTCGGCTTCAGCAATTTTCCGCCGCAGCGACGATAATTTGTCCTGCAGATTCCGTTTTTTGATCTTATCAAGACAATCTTCGAATGCCTGGTCTCGCGCTTCTGCATCCCGATCGATCACCAGCATGGATACCATAAGATTTTTCAGACTTTCATCACGGACGAGGCTTAATCCGCTCTGCGTTGAATCGGGTTTCATCTGCTTCAGCGTTTCAAAAAAATCGCGTGTGGCAGATTCGCGGAAATCATCAGGTCCCACCGAGCGGCATAGCAATTCACGAAACCGGGATTCTTCCGCCGCAAAGGCGAGTAATAAAATTTCCTCCCGGTTGAATATCCGCGGCGGCGAGGGTTTCGCTGACGGGGTATCCCGCGGCTGCGGGCCTTTCTGTTTCAGTTTATTCAGTTCCGAGCGAATAGAATTTTCGTCCAGTTGCAGCTCAAGAGTCAACCGCCGGATATAATGATCCAGCAGAATCGGGTTCTGCACTTTGTTGAGCGTTTCCAGAATCTCGTTGGTCATCTTCATCAGCCCCAGGGATTCTTTTTTGTTATACCGCCGGTTTAAAGACTCCAGCTTATAATCAAAAAAGTCCTTCGCTTGATCCAGCAAAGCCGCCAAGGCTTCCTTCCCCTGCTTTTTAATCAAATCATCCGGATCCAGCCCGGCCGGCAGACGGACCAGCTTCACGTTCATCCCTTCTTCCAGAAAAATTTCGAGTCCTCTCAGCGCTGCGGCTTCTCCAGCCGGATCTCCGTCATAAATGACGATCGCCTCTTCAGCAAAACGTTTCAAAACCCGCACATGATCATTCGTTAAAGAAGTCCCGAGCGTGGCCACCGTAGCGCGAAATCCCGCGATATACAAACTCAAAAAATCCATGTAGCCTTCCACCACGCAAATACGAGGGTGCTGCCGGTCGATATGCCGGCGCGCCTTATCCAGCCCAAAGAGCTCCCGGCGCTTCCGAAAGATCGCGGTTTCAGGGGAATTCAGATATTTCGGTCCTTCATCCTGCCCCACAAGCCGGCCACCAAAACCAATCGTTTTTCCCTGAAGATTCCGGATAGGAAACAACAGACGGCTGCGAAAAGCATCATAAAGCCGCCCCTTGGCCGAACGGTGAATCAGACCCGACCGGAGCAGAAAATCCTCTTTATAACCGCGGCGGGTCAGAAACCCCAGCAAGCCCTGCCATTCAGCCGCTGCCCATCCCATGCCGAATTCCCGTGCCATTTCTTCGGAGATCCCGCGCTGTTTCAGATACTGACGTGCCGGAGCTCCATTGGCGGACCATAGAATTTTTTCGTAATATTCAGCGGCCTGGCGGTAAATTTCATACAGCTTTTCCGTCTCACCCGTATCCTTGGACGCTTGCCGCGCGGGTTCGGGCAGCCGGACATTCGCACGATCGGCCAGCATACGAAGCACTTCGGGAAACGTCAGATTTTCATGACGCATCACAAAACTAAAAACATCGCCTCCCGCTCCGCAGCCGAAACAGTGAAAAATCTGCTTCTCCGGCTGCACCATGAAGGAAGGTGACTTTTCTGAATGAAAAGGACAGAGGGCCTTAAGATTGCGACCGGCCCGCTTGAGAGGAATGTATTGGCTGATCACATCCACAATGTCATTGGCGGACTGAACATCGCGAATTACTTGATCGTCATAGCGCATACGGAAAATCCCGTTAGATTTTCTCAATCAGCGGACGGATCGGTTCCATGACGCGCTCATGAATCGAGGGAGCTGTCTTAGCCAGCATCGGACCGGTTACCGAACCACCGTCAGAGAAAACTTTGAAATTTTTACCCCACGGGGAAATTAAAAGACCCTGACACAAAAAACTTAAAACCAAAAAACCATAAATCAGGCCGAAAAGCATGCCCCCGATGACATGAACCGGCGTCGAAGCGCCCGCTGCAAATAATTTCCGGAACCATCGGATGATCAAACTGACCAAAAACCAGAACGCAACAGCACATAATAGAAAAGTGATCAAGGCCAGCATGCCGGGAGAGAAGAAATCAAGAAAACCTTTCAAATATTCCTGAAGACGGCCGTCCAGTTCCAGCGTCAAAACAATGACGAGCAAGACACGGACCACATCGGAAAAAACTTTCCACAGTCCCTTGCGGATACCATAAAAAATGCTGAAGAGAAGAAAAACCAGACACACCCAGTCCAGCCATTGAAAACTGCCGAAGAGCGATTGCCAAACCATACTTTGAATAATACGGTCCCACCACTGGGTCAATCGATCGAACATGCCGCCTCCTGTTCATTAACGGTGCCGAGAAAAAGAGTGCCCTGCAGCGACAACAGGCGAACGTCCACTTCCTGTCCCTTCAGGGCTTCCGATCCCTGGAAGCAAACCTTAAGATAATTCCGCGTAATCCCCTGAACAAGACCGCTGCGTCCCTGTTTGCTTTCGACCAAAACGGGCAGTTTTCGGCCTACATAAGGAAAAGCCGCCTGCCGTCCAAGCCGTTCCCCCAGACTCATCAATCGGGTCACGCGCTCCTTCCGCACTGAAGCGGCGTCATCCGTCAAACGGGCGGCCCGGGTTCCTTCCCGCGGGCTGTACGGAAACACGTGGCATTTCAGAGGCCGAACCGCTTCCAGCAAATCCACCGTATTGGCAAATTGTTCTTCGGTTTCACCGGCAAATCCTGCCATAACATCGAGCGTTAACTGGAAATCCGGCACTTCCGTGCGTAATTTTTCGATCAGGTCCCGATAAAAAGCTCTTGTATAGCGGCGGTTCATCGCCTCCAGAACAGTATCATCCCCGCTTTGGAGCGGAATATGAAGATGCGGACAGCTTTGCGGAATATCCCGAAGCGCTCGAATCACTTCCGGCTTCACGTCCGTCGGCTCAATCGAACTCAAGCGAATTCTTTCGACTCCCGGGATGCCGGCACAGACCTCCATAACATCATGGAGTCCGATCGACTGCTCCAAATCCAACCCGTAAGCACCCAACTGGATTCCGGCCAGAACAATTTCACAATATCCGTGATCCGTCAGGCGTTTAACTTCTTCCCGGATTTGTTGCAGAGGGCGGCTGCGCGAACGCCCTCTGACCATGACCACTTTGCAAAACGAACAGGCATGATTGCATCCATCCTGAATTTTGACATAGGCGCGTGTGCGGCCCTCGGATCCGGAGATCGTCAGCGGCATAAAAACCTGCCGGGGAAAGGCCGGGATTGTTTTATCCTGAAAATCCGGATGCCCGCAAGCCTCCAGCAGGCGTTCGGCAATCTGCACTTTTTCCTGATTTCCCAGCACGAGATCCACTTCTGGAAGGGCCTCGATTTCACGCCGGTTCCGTTCCACATAACAGCCCGTAACTACGATACGGGCATCCGGATGTTCGCGCCTTGCGCGGCGCATCCAGTAACGGTTCTCGCGATCTGCCGCCGCTGTCACGGTGCAAGTATTGATGATGACATAATCAACCGGGTCCTTGGACTCACTATTCTCATGAAATCCCGCCGTATGCAGGGACTCCCGCATGGCCTGGGTTTCATATTGATTCACCTTGCAGCCTAGCGTAATAAACCGAACCCGGTTTTTAAATGATATCGGACTC
>CAZGID010000154.1:0-6199 GCA_964526065.1 uncultured bacterium | reverse complement strand
GGGAACGGTTTATGACGGCGGGCATGCCCGCATTGTCGGCACGTTTTTGCATCCCAATGCCTATGCCACCTATCTCCTGATTATTCTGCTTTTCTGTGTCGTGCGGTGGCTTGAAGGAGGCAGCTTTGTGCCCCGTCCGTTTCTGATTCTTTTGACCGTGTTGACCTTTGGAGTATTTGTGATGACTTTTTCCCGCGGGGCCTGGATTGTTTTTGTGGTCAGCATGGGAATTCTGGGGGTGATCCGGTACAAAAGAATATTGGGTTTTCTTCCCGTGGTGCTGGCCGGAGTGGTCGTCATGATTCCGAGTGTGATGGGACGCATGATGGAAGCGCTGGATTCCGATTACTCCCGGGGCCGCTCTGCCTGGGAATGGCGTCTGGATACTTGGTCGGAAATCGGAGCGCTGGTTGAAACGCGCCCGTGGACGGGGCATGGGCTGTCGATGGTCGAACGCGAATTTGGAATTCTGACGCATAACGATTACCTGAATCTCCTGGCGGAAACAGGAATTCTCGGTTTGCTGGCCTATTTGATTCTGATGCTGGGTTTTGTCTGGCATACGGTGAAGGCTTTCCGGAAAAGTTCCTCACCGCTTGTTAAAAGTTTTCTGGCAGCCACGCTGGCCATGACGCTGGGAATTCTGGTCCGGGAATTTGCGGATAACACGATGCGCAACACTGTCGTCATGATTTATTTCTGGTTTTTCGTGGCACTGGCCAAAAATTTGACGGATCTCGAACAGCAAGGGGATTCCCAAAAATTGGCAACGGGATAGGAACGGCATGAAAAGAGAAATTAAAAAAGTTCTGGTGGTCAATAAATACCATTTCATTTCCGGAGGCGCCGAGCGCTATTTCTTTTCGATCATGGAAGCCATGCGAGAGCGGGGGATTGAGCCCATTCCGCTTTCGGTCAATTATGCCCGCACCTTGCCGAATGCCTATCAATCGTACTTCATTCCGCCGGTTTCAGCGGAAAACGGACACAAGATGCGGCATCTCAAACCCGGGCTGCGGCAGCAGCTGGAAATGGCGGGCCGCGCTATTTATAACCGGCCGGCAGTGACCGCGGTAGAACGGATATGGAAAGATCACCGGCCGGACCTCGCCTATTTTTTGAATTTCAATAATCATATTTCGCCCAGCGCCATCGATGCCTGCACCCGCCTGGGAATCCCGGTCGTCATGCGCATGTCCGATTTCAATCTTGTTTGTGCTTCGAATATGTACTACCGCGATGGTCATCCCTGCACGGATTGTAAAAAAGGGCTTTATCATGCCGTGTTGAACCGCTGTGTTCATGGCTCGCTGGCCCGGTCGCTGGCCAGTACGGTCGCGACTTCGTTTCACCGCATGGCGGGTTTCTACCGGTCGGTAAGTGCGTTTGTCACGCCAACGGAATTTATGCGGAAGGACCTGATCGAACTGGGATTCGAGCCCGCGCGGGTGCACCATATCAACACGTTTGCCCGCCCGCTCACCAGAGAAGAGCCGGAAAAGGACAGGCCGTACATGCTTTTTGTCGGGCGTTTTGTGCCATATAAAGGCGCCGAGGAAGCAATCCGGGCCTTTGTGGCCATGCGCCAGAATCCCGGTGTCGATTTTCACCTTCTGGGGGACGAAGGGGATGAAGAGTCCGCGCGCTTGAAAAAGCTGGCCCGGAATCTGGGCGGCCGCCGGATTCATTTTCATCCTTTCGAACGGGATAAAGCCCGCTTGATGGAGTGGTACCGGAAGGCGCTTTTTACCGTGGTTCCATCCCAGTTTTACGAGAATCTTCCCAACACTATTCTCGAATCCTTTGCCAGCGGCCGGCCCGTGTTAGCGACATCTCTGGGCAGTCTGCAGGATGTCATCCGCCCGGGTGTGAACGGGTTACTCTACCGGTTCCAGGACCCGGTGGATTTTTCTAATCAAATGGAATATCTGATTCATCACGAAGCGGAACGTGAAAAAATGGGGGAGCAGGCCTGGAAAATCCTGGCCGAGGAGTATTCTGAAGAACGGCATATTACGCAACTGCTGGATTTATTCCGCCATATTCTGCATCAAAACGGAAAAGCGATTCCCAATCGGTCTCACCGGCCCTCTTTTTCTGAGGTATCCTCCGGAATTTCCTGACAATCTGCCGGCATTTCCAACCCGTTTTAGCTTTCCAAGAGAAAATAATCCAAAAAATTTTTTGTCGCTAACTTGTTTGTACGGGGCACATTAACGGCTTGCCCCTACAAGCTGTAGGAATTTTTTTTACATTTCGGGTTGCAAATCCCTGACGCGTCGAGTAGTCTTCGTTGTAAATCGGGCCGGGAAATCCCCGACAGGGAATAACCGGAACCGAAAGCTTGCCAAACCAGGCAATAAGCAGTGAGAGAACTGGTTGTCACGGCAGGCGGGATGATTCGCGGTCAGGTTTCCTGACACACCTTCGCAAATCCTCATATCTTACGCCCTACCATATCTCAGGCACGTTGTTCTCTCCTCGTGAGAATTTAAATCTCAACAAGGAGAAAAAACGTCATGCAAAAAACGAAGTTCCATTTCACAACGGCTTTATTCCGGTTCGCGGGATTGAGCATCAAGGCCCTGCGGGTGCTTCTGGCCGCGCTGTTTCTGCAGCCGGGCATGGGGACCGCCTATGCGGCCGATTTTATGGCTTCCCCGGACCAATATGAGACTCCGATTCAGGAAGTGACTCTGGAAGAATCGCTTCAGACGACTGAAACGACAGAAACCACATCCATCACCTCCTCCGAAACGGAATTTTATAACGACAGTCCTTTATCACTGGCCTCCGCGGAAACGACGGGCAAAACGTATTATGTTTCGCCCACGGGTTCCGACGGCGCAAATGGCAGTGAAACCAGCCCGTGGAAGTCGATTCAGAATGCCGTGAATCAACTCCAGGCCGGCGACACGCTCATTATCAATGAGGGTACCTACAAGGAATCCGTGGACCTGAAGTCCTCGGGAACCGCCGAGAAGAACATCACAATCCAGGGGATTGGAAATGTGGTGATCGATAATTCCGGCATGGATGCCTACAACCCGGCCTTTGAGACCAAAGGATTTGATTACATCAATTTCAAGAATCTGACGGTCAATAATTCACGCGCCGGTGTCGAAGTGAGCCCGGGCAGCAAGTTCATTAACGTGGACGGCCTGCGCACGGACAAAAATCACTTTGCGGTCAAAATCAACAGCGGTACGGATGTTACCGTCCGCAATGTGGTGGCGACCAACAGCCGTAATGCTTTCCGCACGGAAAACAACGGCGGCATCACGCCCTCCAATATTCTTTTTGAGAGTATTGAGGCGCGCGATTCCAAAGATATTTACAACGGCTATGAATCCCGTTACCGCAATGGCGACGGATTCATTCTTGAAGCCGGTAATGACATCACCATTCGTAATACGATTTCTTCCGGACATTGGGATGCCGGTTTTGATATCAAGGCCAGCAATGTTCTGCTTGAAAACGTGATTTCCTATGGAAATAAAAACAACTTCAAGATCTGGGGTTCCGGCATTACGGTGAAAAACGCGCTGTCTTATCGTGCCCGCTATCTTGAGAATGATCCGGTGGCCGGGGAAGGAAACGGCGTCAATGCCCGTAAGGGACAGGTGAAGTTCATCAACTCCACCTTCGTCGACAATGACAAGTTCGATATCAAAGTCGACAATGACGGCGGTCCCGCCAATGTGACGTTCGAGAACAGCATCATTGCGCGCAAGCGCAGCGATGGACAGATTTTTCAGAATCTTGGCGGTTCTTTTACGGACAAAAACAATCTGTGGTATTGGGAAGGACACAGTGATCCGGGCCGCACGATTGACAGTACCAGTTTCTGGGGTAATCCCCAGTTTGTGAACTGGGACGGCAATGATTTTCACCTGACCCAGAACAGTCCGGCGATCAATGGAGGAAATCAGGCGTTTTCGATTGCTTCCACCGATCTGGACGGCAATACCCGTGTCTTCGGTGACAATGTGGATAACGGTGCCTATGAATATGGTGGTCAGCCGGCACCGGGAAATCCCGTTTTGTCGGGACTCAAAGACGGCAGCACGGTCAGCGGAACGGTTGATGTGTCGCTGGACCCGAATTCTGCGCCGGATGCCGTAAGTGTTCAATACTCACTAAACGGAACGGTGCTGGGTACGCAGACCACGGCGCCTTTCACACAGTCGATTGATACAACGACGGTGGAAGACGGCCTGCATACCCTGAGCGGCCTTGTGACGCTGTCCGGCGCGGAAGAACTGCCTTTCAGCCTGACATTCAAAGTGGACAATGTGCCGGATCCGAAACCGGATCAAACCCCCTTCGAAGAAAAGGCGGGCAGTGTGGTTATTGAAAGTGAAAGTTTTGCCGGAACGACGGAAGTGAATGGCCAGTCCTGGTCGAAAGTGGACCGGGCGGGTGATTCCGGCAATACCGCGCTTGAAGCCGGACCGGATTTTGGTGTGATGCAGAATTCGGCGACCGGTCCGCGTGCCGATTACAACGTCTATTTCAATACACCGGGAACCTACTACGTTTGGGTTCGCGGGTATGCGAAAGACGGCGGCAGTGATTCGCTGCATGTCGGCCTCGACAGTCAGGTGGTGACCGGAGGCGACCGGATGAGCGGCTTCAAGTTTGACGGGTCCGGTTCGAGCTGGGCTTCCAGCAATATGGACCTGGTCCGTACACAGTTGACCGTCAGTGAAGCCGGTGCGCATACGTTGAATTTGTGGATGCGCGAAGACGGACTCATCGTAGACAAGATTCTGCTAACGCAGGATGCCGCGTTTGTTCCTCAGGGAACCGGTCCGGCCGAATCCAGCCGGAAAACGGATGAAAATCCGTCGCCGACGCCCGTCTTTGACGGGATTACGGAGGGCTCGGTCCTGAGCGGCACCGTCAACGTCGCGCTGGATCCGGCTTCCATTCCGGATGCGGTCAGCGTGGAATATGCCATCGACGGCACCGTCGTGGGGAATTCCTCCCAGGCGCCGTTTACTTATGCGCTCGATACACTGCTGCTGGCTAACGGCGGCCATGTGCTGAGCGGTAAGGTCGTGCGTTCAACCGGGGAGGAAATTCCTTTCTCCCTGAATTTTGATGTGGATAACCTGATTCCGGATGTGACGCCGGTGTTTACGGGTATCCAGCAGGATCAGACGGTAAGCGGCACGGTGGATGTTGCTCTCGATCCGTTGTCGGTTCCGGACGCGGTGCGTGTGGAATATGCACTCAACGGAACGGCGCTGGGCAGCCAGACCGTCATTCCGTTTACGCAGTCCATCGATACCACGCAGTATGCCGACGGCGCGAATGTGCTGAGCGGTAAAGTGGTCCGCTTAACCGGGGAAGAAATTCCCTTCAGTATTAATTTCAATATCGATAATCCCGCAACCGAACCGGATCCGAAGGCAGCATTTGAAGAGAAGTCCGGAAAGCTGACGATGGAAGGCGAAAGCTTTTTCGGTTCGACCTCTGTCGACGGCCAGTCCTGGTCGGCTGTCGATGCCGCTAAGGATTCGGGCAGCAAGGCGCTGCAGGCGGGACCCGACACCGGTAAGCTGAATAACAGCAATACCGGTCCGCGGGCGGATTACAAAATGTATTTCAATACGCCGGGCACCTATTATGTCTGGGTGCGCGGATTTGCCAAGGACGGTGCGAGTGATTCGCTTCATGTGGGTTTGAACGGCCAGTTGGTCAACGGTGGTTCGCGCATGAGCGGTTTCCTGTTCGACGGGTCGGCTTCCAGCTGGACATCCAAGAATATGGATGGTCAGCGCGTGAGCTTTACCGTGACGGAACCGGGCGAACTTACGCTCAAACTGTGGATGCGTGAAGACGGCCTGATTGTTTACAAAATCATGGTCGCTCAGGATGCCGCCTTCGTCCCCCAGGGATTGGGTGAGCCGGAATCGGCCCGCCGCAACGGCGATACGGATCCGGAGCCGCAGCCTGAACCGGTGCTTAAAGGCATTACGGCCGATTCGACGCTCAGCGGAACCGTCAATATTTCGCTGGATCCGGTTTCTGTTCCGGATGCGATCAGCGTCGAATATGAATTGAATGGAACCCTGGTGGGAAGTTCCTCCCAGGCTCCTTTTACCTATGCGATGGATACGCTTGCGCTGGCCAACGGAACGCATGTTCTGAGCGGCCGGGTGCGTCGCAGCACGGGTGAAGAACTTCCGTT
>CAZGID010000153.1:0-6248 GCA_964526065.1 uncultured bacterium | reverse complement strand
CATGGTGTGCTCAAAGCCGGTCATTGCGACGAACATCTGGGCTTTAAATGGCTTGATCCAGAATGGCGAGACGGGCATTCTCGTCAAACCGCGGCAGGTGGAGCCTCTGGCCGAAGCAATCGCCCGGCTTTTGGAAGATAAGGATTTTCGTGACCGTCTTTGCCGGCAGGGTAGTGCCATGGCACGCGCCAATTTCTCGCTCGACCGCATGGCCCGGGAGATTGCCGGTGTCTATGAGTCGGTGACGGTGACGGGGACAGCCGGCGCTTGACAGGCCTTCAATCTCGCTTATAATCGCTCTTTCCCGTCCTGACCCCGGGAATTCGTACGTAATTACACGCAATTATTCAATAAGCACAAAAGGAGAATTATCATGGGAATTCGCGTTGGGATTAATGGTTTCGGCCGCATTGGCCGTCTGGTATTTCAGGCCCTCTGTGATCAAGGTTTGCTGGGAAAAACGATCGACGTTGTTGCCGTCGTCGATATTTCGACAGACGCCAATTACTTTGCTTATCAGCTCAAGTACGATTCTATTCACGGGAAATTCAAACACGAAATTTCCACCGCCAAAAGCGATCCTTCCAAAGAAGAAGACGATATTCTGATCGTCAATGGCCACAAGATTCAGTGCGTGATGGCCACCAGAAGCCCTTCGGAATTGCCCTGGAAGGCGTTGGGCGTGGATCTCGTAATCGAATCCACCGGCCTTTTTACAGACAGTGAAAAAGCAAAAGGTCATCTTCAGGCGGGGGCTCAGAAAGTGATTATCTCGGCTCCGGCGAAGGGCGACGTCAAGACGGTGGTTATGGGCGTCAATGAAGCCGAGTACGATGCAGACAAGCATCACATTATTTCGAATGCCAGCTGCACGACCAATTGTCTTGCCCCGTTGGTGCACGTGCTGCTCAAGGAAGGAATCGGAGTGGAAAGCGGTTTAATGACCACGATTCATTCCTATACCGCGACGCAGAAGCCGGTGGATGGTCCTTCGAAGAAAGACTGGCGCGGCGGCCGTGCGGCAGCCATCAATATCATTCCCTCGACGACGGGAGCGGCGAAGGCCGTCGGTGAAGTGCTGCCGGCCGTAAAAGGAAAAATGACGGGCATGTCGTTCCGTATTCCGACTCCGGACGTCTCCGTGGTGGACCTTACGTTTCGCAGCACGCGGGACACTTCCATCGAGGAAATCGATGGCTTGATCAAGAAAGCGTCCGAGACTTATCTGAAGGGTTATCTCGGTTATGCCAAAGACGAACTGGTTTCGACCGATTTTATCCACGACAATCGTTCGTCCATTTATGATTCGCTGGCGACCCTGCAGAACAACTTGAAAGGCGAGAAGCGCTTTTTCAAGCTGGTTTCCTGGTACGACAACGAATGGGGCTATTCGAACCGGACGGTGGATCTCGCCGTTCTGGTCGGGAAGAAACTTCCTGCCAAGGCTGCCAAGTAAGCAGTCTTCGAGCCGTACGTTGACGGCCGCCTCTTTCAAAGATTTTCAAAAAGCCCGTTCCGGAAGGAGCGGGCTTTTTGTTTTCTCCGCCATGCTGGTTTTCTTTTCTTCCGCTTTTGCGCTTTTTGCGGCGGATGAATTGCCTCAGAAAATTGTCGCCGGAACCGGAGCCACCGAAGGTCCCTCGCTGAATGAACGCGGAGAACTTTTCTTTGCGGATGTCTCGGGGAATCGTCTTTACCGATGGCGCCCGGAGGGACTCGAGGTGTTTTTGACGGGAACCGGGCAGGCCTTCGGCACGGCGGTGGATTCCGAAGGGCGGCTGGTATTATGTCAATCCGGGGCCCGGCGCATTTCGCGGCTGGAAAAAGACGGAAGTCTTCGGGTGCTTGCGGCCGAGTATGAAGACCAGCGATTCAACCGTCCCAATGATGTGGCGGTGGCGGCGGACGGGACGATTTACTTCACGGATCCTCCGCAAGGAGCTTTGCCCGCATCCGTTTACCGTATTCATCCGGATCTGCGGGTTGAAAGAATTGCCGCCGATTTACGCTTTCCGAACGGCATCGCGCTTTCCCGGGACGGGAATATGCTGTACGTTGCCGATACGGAAAATCATGAAATTCGCCGATATGAACTAAAACTGGACGGCCGGGTGACGCCGTATTTACCGGCAATTCCCGCGGCCTCTCCCGACGGGCTTGCCGTCACGTCGGACGGGCATATCTATGTTGCGGAATTTGGCGCACGGCAGGTGGTGCTTCTCTCGCCCGACGGACAGCGCCGGCGAGAAATCCCGATTCCCGAGCAACGCGTGCGGAACTGCGCACTCAGTCCGGATGAGACGGTTCTTTATGTGACGGCCGGGAATGCCGTTTATCAGGTGCCGCTCAAAAACAGATCGGAATCGCATGCCTAAATGGATTCAGGATGCCGTCAAGATCGCCGCGATTTCACTTTGCCTCTTTATTTTTCTCGAAGGAATCAGCAGCCTTGCGCTGCTCACTTATCATGCCGTCCGGCTGCGTGAAAAAACAGTCGGACCGGATGCCATAATTCAATACGATCCGCAGTTAGGCGTTCTCTACAAACCCGGATTAAATTTGCCCGACTTTTTTGCACCGGGGGTGGGCTTTCAAACGAATTCGCAATCGATGCGCGAAGCGGAAGATATTCCGGCGGCGGTTCCGGCTGGAAAAACACGGATGTTGTGCGTCGGCGACTCTTTTACCGTGGGGGAAGGCGTGAGCGGGGATCAAACCTGGTGTTCGCTGCTTTCAGAAATCGACCCGGAACTTGAAACGGTCAATCTCGGACATGGCGGTTACGGGGTGGATCAGATGTATCTGCGTTACAAACTTCAGGGCTTGCCGCTGAAGCATGATGTCTTGATCTTTGCATTCATTGCCGGAGATTTTTACCGCATGGATGCGGATTTACTGCCGAATGCCCGCAAACCGTTTCTGGATCTGGAAGAAGGCCAGTTGATCGTCCGGAATACGCCGGTGCCGCCATTTGAGGTGGAGTCCGGGTGGAAGTTTTTCGATCCCGCGGTGCTTCAGGATTTGCGGGTTCTGGAATTGCTGCGTCTCTGGATTCGTCCGGCGGTGAAGGTCGAGACGGAATCCGGATCTGAAGAAAGTTCGAGCGGGATGCCGCAGATTCTGACGGTGGCGCTGGCGGTCTTTGAAGATCTGGTCCGGACCGGCCGTGAGCAGGGGGTGACACCGATTTTCGTTTATCTGCCGACGGCTGAAGATTATGCCTTTGACCCGTTCCGTCCGATACGCGATTTTTTGCAGAGAGAATTGTCCGCGCGCGGTTACACGTATGTGGATCTGACAGAAGAAATGCAGAAAATCCCCGGAGATCAGGCCGAGCGTTTTTTTCTTACGCGCGAAGACGTTCCCAATGCTCCCTTTGCCCGGAAACATTATTCAGCAGCAGGCCACCGGTTTGTGGCATCCAAGCTCTACGATTTTTTGATTGAGTGGCACCAGCGGGCGCGGGCGGCCGTCTGATAAAAAAAGGGGACAGGTAAAAAACCTGTCCCCTTTTTCATTTCTGAAGGGTTAAACGGATTTGCCGACTTTTGTGGAAGTCTGGTAAGCCAGCGAAATGGCTACCATGCCGATTGCAATGGCGGCAATAATCGTAACGGCATTGGCGGCGCCATAGTGCGCCGGTGCCAGCATGCCGAAGAGCATCGGGCCGGACATAAAGGTATTGGCCCGGGAAGCCTTGGTGGCTTTGGTCCGGATTGCGGCGGCCTGGTCTCCCGCCTGGCCGGAAAGCAGTTTCTTTTGAGCTGGCCAGATAATGAACCACACGTTAAACCACATCATGGTGCCAAAGCCCATGCCGACCAGAATCCAGAGGGCACGACCCGTGAGGGCGCCGTCCGATGTGGAAAACATCGACGAAGGGCCAAATCCTTCACCCGGCGTGTACATGTAATTCATCGTGAAGAGTGTCAGCCCCGCCAGAAACGTAATCATGGCGCCCCAGCGAAACCACCAGAGAGCGCGCGGCATCAACTGCGGATTGACCGATTTTTTCGCTGCATCATCCAGAGAGCCCTGCAGCGGAATATTCACAAAATTGAAGAAATACAGCAGGCCGATCCAGGTGATTCCAGCAATCACATGAATCCAGCGCACCAAAAGGTGCGTATTGCTAAAGAGATCCGAAAGAGCCATCAAGCCCTCCTTTTCTGTTGATTCGCGAGTATTGTATGGATTTCTGTCCCGACTGTCTATTACGGCGGGACGGGGAGGGGGCTTGAGAGGTAAAGCCGGCCCAGAATCTGTCCGGGGAGGCAAAAATCGCTTGGGCAAACGGCGTAAAATGCATATAATTCCCTATTTAACGACCTTTTAAATACCTGCACCCTTCTGCCCCAAGCTAACAGCGAGGAAAATCATGCAGAAACAGACTGTTCATGATGTTGATTTGCAAGGCAAGCGCGTTTTAATGCGCGTCGATTATAACGTTCCCTTGAATGACCAGGGGGAGATTACCGACGATGCCCGCATCGTGAAGTCTCTGGGAACCGTCAAATACTGCCTCGAGAAAAACGCCCGCGTCATTTTAATGTCCCATTTTGGCCGCCCGAAAGGCAAGCCGGATCCGAAGATGAGCCTCAAACCGGCCGCGGAACGGCTTTCCAAGCTGATCGGAAAAAACGTAGCGTTGCTGCCGGATTGCGTGGGTCCTGAAGTGGAAAAGCACGTGGCCGCGATGAAAGACGGCGATGTGGCCGTTCTTGAAAATCTTCGTTTTCATGCGGAAGAAGAAAAAAATGATGAGGCGTTTTCCAAGAAACTGGCGGCTCTCGGCGATCTCTATGTGAATGATGCTTTTGGAACGGCTCACCGGGCTCATGCCTCCACCGTGGGGGTCACCCAGTATCTTCCGGCGGTGGCTGGTTTGCTGGTGGCGCGCGAAGTGGAATATTTTGACCGCGCCATTACGAATCCGGAACGGCCGTTCGTGACGATTCTCGGCGGGGCCAAAGTTTCCGACAAAGTGAAACTGATTACCAACCTGCTGGAGAAAGTGGATTACCTTTTGATCGGCGGGGCCATGGCCTACACGTTTTACAAGGTGCTGGGCATCGGAATCGGAACTTCCAAATTTGAACCCGAGGGTGTGAAGGCGGCGGAGGAAGCGCTGGCCAAAGCCAAGGCGAAAAATGTGCCGTTGCTGCTTCCCGTCGACCGGGTGATTTCCGAACAGTTCGCGGCCAATGTGCCGACCCAGACGGTTGAAGGGGATATTCCGGAAGGCTGGATGGGACTGGATATCGGGCCGAAAACCGTGGAAAAGTACAAAGAAATCCTCGCCAAAGCCAAGACCGTTGTCTGGAATGGTCCGGTCGGAGTGTTCGAAATGCAGCCGTTTGACCGCGGCACGCGCGGCCTGGCCGAGTTTCTTGCAACCCGTCAGGATGCTACCACCATTATCGGCGGCGGCGATACCGCGGCAGCCGTGAAACTTTTTGGCCTCGAAGAAAAAATGTCGCACGTTTCAACGGGCGGCGGGGCGTCACTGGAATATTTGGAAGGCAAGACCCTGCCCGGGATTGCCGCTTTGCAGAATCGAATGGCTCGGACCTGAACGGAAAGGAAAGTCTCTTGAGAAAGTCACGTAAACCCACTATCGCCGGCAACTGGAAAATGTTTAAAACCACAGAAGAGGCGGTCAGCCTGGTGCAGGGCATTCAGGCCGGTGTGCACAAGATCAGCGATTGCACGATCGTCATTTGTCCGCCGTTTACGGCGCTGGGAGCGGTGGCTTCTGCGGTGCAGGATGGCCAGATTCAATTGGGCGCCCAGAACATGAATGCCAATGCGGAAGGTGCTTTTACCGGAGAAATTTCCCCGCTGATGCTTAAAGATCTGCGTTGCCGTTATGTCATTCTCGGGCATTCGGAACGCCGCCAGCATTTCGGTGAAACCGATGCGGTGATCAATCAAAAAGTGAAGACCGCGATTAAGTACAATTTAATTCCGATTACCTGCGTGGGTGAAACACTGGAAGAGCGCGAATCCCGGCGTCATTTCGAAGTGGTGAAAGGGCAGTTGGATCAGACTTTTGCCGGAATTCCGAAAGAGGATATGGCGAAAGTGATTCTGGCCTATGAACCGGTCTGGGCGATTGGAACGGGACGCACGGCCAGCCCCGAAGAAGCCGAGCAGATGCATTCCTATATCCGCCGGGTTCTCAATGAAAAGTATGGTCAGGAAATCGGAAACAAGATTTCCATTTTGTACGGCGGCAGTGTGAAGCC
>CAZGID010000152.1:0-6273 GCA_964526065.1 uncultured bacterium | reverse complement strand
TTTTCCGGAGCCGGTTTTTGGCATTCCGAATCCGGAAATGAAAAGCCCGGTTGCAGTATTGAAGATCGAGTAATTGGTGCGGGCTATTGAGATCCAGTTGACGACAGAAAAGCTGCATGGCGTGGCGGCATACGCGGGGATCTCTCAACGGAGGGAGTTCCCCGCGCAGACCGAGCAGGTGAACCTCCACTCCCAGATGGTGCAATGCCTGGCCCAGTTCCAGACCGACCGGTCCACTGCCCACAATCATGATGCTTTTGGGAAGTTTTTTGATTTCAAAAAAATTGTCGGTGGTCCAGATCCGGGATTGAAACCGGTCATAAGGCGGCGGCAAAATGGGCGAGGCGCCAGTCGCAACGATAGCTGCCCGGAAACGGATTTTTTGTCCTCCGGCCATCAGCGTCTGGGCATCGAGAAACCGCGCACGGCCGGATACTATTTTTTTCCGCTTTTTGAGTGTCTTCATGGAATCCAGCACAAACCCGGTAAAACGGTCGCGTTCGCGCTGTACTCGATTCATGACCTGCGGTCCGTGAATGCGGGCGGTGGCAGAGATCCCAAACAGCTCGGCCCGCTGAAGGGTTGCCGCGGTGCCGGCGGCTGCAATCAGCAGTTTGGAGGGCATGCATCCGGCGCGGGCACAGGTGGTTCCGCCTGCGCCGGATTCCACCAGCAGAGTGCGGGCTCCGGCTTTTTCGGCTTCATGCCGCGCCGTCAAACCGGCGGAGCCAGCACCAATTACGACTACATCGCAGGATTTCATCCAGTAAGAAAAGCATAAATGAAAAATGACGGCTATCGGGGTTTCCCGGATAGCCTCCTCTCTTCATCGGTTTAAACTTGGGGCTGAACCAAATTTACGGAGGTGAATATGGACTTTCAAGAATATTTGCAAACGGTGGGGGCCTGGCTCTTAACCAGCGGGTTGCAGATCCTTCTCATCTTTATCATGTTAATGGTAGCGCTGAAAGTTTCGGATTTATTATCAAAGCGCTTGATTGCCGTGGTGTTCCGAAACAAGGTGCAGGTGGATGTCGAATTTCAGAAGCGGGCGGATACCCTCAAGCAAATCGTGAAAACGACATTAACGGTTGTTCTGATTGCGGTCGCTTTAATTATGATTCTGGGAGAACTGGGGATTGAAATCGGACCGGTTCTTGCTGCAGCCGGTGTGATCGGCATTGCTGTCGGGTTCGGGGCGCAAAAGCTGGTGGAAGATGTGATCAGCGGTTTTTTCATTTTACTGGATGATCAGATCCGGGTCGGCGATGTGGTCGAAATTGCGGGGAAGGGCGGTCTCGTGGAACGCGTCGATTTGCGCATGGTCACTCTGCGGGATCTTGCAGGGAATGTCCATTTTGTCCGCAACGGGCAAATCGATGTCGTGACCAATATGACCAAAGAATATTCCCGTTATGTTTTTGAAATCGGCGTGGCCTATCGTGAAGACGTCGATGAAGTTATTCGTATCATTCAGGAGGTGGATGAAAATCTTCGTTCGGATGCGGCCTTCAAGGACGACATTCTGGAGCCGATTGAAATTCTGGGGCTCGATGAATTTGGCGATTCGGCCATTATCATCAAGGCGCGGACCAAAACCAAACCCATTATGCAATGGCGCGTAAAGCGCGAGTTCAACCGCCGGCTGAAAAAAACATTTGATGAGCGGAATATCGAAATTCCTTTCCCTCACATGACCTTGTATGCCGGAGAACCCAAGGAAGGGCATGCGCCGCCGATTCGTGTGGCCTTTGAAGGGAACGGTCAGGCGGCCCTTTCAGGAGCGGAGTCGCGTGGCGGCAAAGAATCGCGCTAAAAAGAACCGGCTGCCGGCTGTGCGGCCGATGCTGGCCGTTCTCTCTGCGCAACTCCCGGTGCAGGAAGCGGCTTACGGATTCGAAGTGAAATGGGACGGCTATCGCGCCCTGGCTTATTGGGACGGCCGGACGCTGAGAGTCGAAAGCCGGAATCAACAGGATTTGACCGGCAAGCTGAACGATCTGGCGGCGACGGCGGAGAAGGTTTTCGGTCGGAAGTCCTGCATCCTGGACGGCGAGCTGGTTGCGCTCGATAGAAAAGGACACCCCAGTTTTGACCGTCTGCAACAGGCTATGGGCTGGCGGCATCCGGAGTCCGGAAACATCCCCATCCTGTTCGTTGCTTTTGATGTCCTGTTTATCGACGGCCGTTGGCTGGGCGAAGAGCCGTTGGTTCACCGGCGAAAAATTCTGGAAAGCGCGGTGAAAGAAAACCGCTCTTGGAAACTCTCTCCATGGGCAGCCGGTAAAGGCAAACAGATGCTAAAGACGGCTCGCCAGCATGGGTTGGAAGGGGTGATGGCGAAACGGCTCGACAGCGCGTATTATCCCGGAGAGCGCAGCGATGCCTGGCTCAAAATCAAATTGCGCAAGCGTCAGGAATTTGTCGTGGCCGGGTGGACGCCAGGCAAGGGAACGGCTGAATCGGGGATTGGTTCGCTGTTACTGGGTTATTACGGCGGCCGTCCACGGCAGCTGCATTATGCCGGGAATGTGGGCACGGGGTTCCGTGAATCCGAACGCCGCACTTTGTGGGAACATCTGAAAACGCGCCAGCGGCGAGTTTCGCCGTTTCAGGAGCCGGTGGAAGATCGTGCCGCCCATTTTGTGATTCCTGAACTTGTTGCGGAAATTGAATTCACTTCCTGGACGGCGCAGCGCAAAGTGCGTCAGGCATCGTTTCTTGGTTTTCGAAAAGACAAACGGCCTGAAGAGGTGACAGCCGATCCCGCCTGAGAGTCAGGCGGCTTTCTTTTTCTTCTGCGACTGCTTCAGGCTGGCCTGCAGCGCTTCCATCAGATCCACAACTTCCGGCCCTTCTTCTTCGGCTTCCGGAGCCACTGCCACTTTTTTTCCCTGCACTTTCTTTTCCACCAGTTCCATGACCCTTTCGCGATAGTCGTCCGTGAGAGATTGCGGCGCAAAAACTTCAGTCATAGAATCGATCAGATGCATTGCGGTTTTGACTTCTTTATCGCTGACGGCGGAGTCGTCCGCCGAAATTGAAAACTCGGACGCCTGGCGCAGCTCGTCGTGATAGTGAAGCGTCTCAAGGCAGAGTATATTTTCTACCGGACGAAGCACTGCCAAATAAGCATGTTCCCGCATCACAAACCGCGCAATGGCCGCCTTGCCCGTGGATTCCAACGCCTTCACGAGAAGAGCGTAGGCCTTCCGCGCGGATTCTTCCGGTCCCAGATAATAAGGGCGGCTGAAATAGAGCGGATCAATGCTCTTTAAATCACTGAACTGCATGAGTTCAATGGTCCTTTCCGCCTTGGGCTGAAGCTGATTTAATTCGTCCTTTTCGACGACGACGTGACGTCCCGGGCTCAGTTCATATCCCAGCACGGTATCTTCGCGTTTGACGGGTTTATTTTCAGCAATGCACATCAACTGCTGGCGAATGCGGGATTTGTCCTTGCGATGCAGCATGTGAAACTGCACCCGCTTTTCACTTAATGCGCTGTAAAGCCGTACCGGAATATGTACCAGCCCGAAGCTGATCGATCCCTTCCACATCGAGCGGGGAAGAGCCGAACCGCCTTTCTTTTTCTTTTCCCGTTTCTTTGCGGGAGCGGCTTTTGATTTCTTTTTTGCTGCCATCCCAGCCTCCTGATTCCATCATAAAGGGGCCTGTTTCCCGGAGTATCAGGAAGATGCCTTTTTTTTCGGTGTGACTTTCCGGACCCTGTCAGGAAGACGCGGAGAGGGGATTGCGAAAAGGCCCGATGGGGATCAGGCCCAGGCGCCGTTATGCTGAAGGCGTGGTACGGAACGAGGTTTTGAGGCAAACCGTGCGTTTTGTGGAATACCGGCCGACCCGGCCCTTGTTTCTTTATGACGGCGAATGTGCTTTTTGCCGCCGATGGGCTCAGCGATTTGCCGCGTGGACGGGCGGAGGGGTGGATTTTGCGCCGTATCAGACCAAACAGGTCCAGTTTCCGGAAATTCCGGAGCAGAAATTCCGGGAATTTGTTCAGCTGATTGAAACGGATGGTTTCGTCTACGCCGGCGCGGAAGCCATTCACAGTCTTCTCCGGTTTACTCCCGGATGCCGCTGGATGGAATGGGGTTACCGGCATCTGCCCGGATGGAAACTGATGGCAGAGGTTTTTTATAAAATTGTTTCCAACAACCGCTACAAGTTATGACGACGGATAAAAAAACAACAGTGATTATTACCGGAGCCGGAGCGGGAGTCGGCCGTGCGGCCGCACTGGCCTATGCCGCGCAGGGGAATCCGGTTGGGCTGGTCGGCCGGGACATGAAGCGCCTCAAAAGTACTGAAAATCAGATTCGCGAGTCCGGTGGAACCGCTGCCTGGGCATCGGCGGATGTTGCTGATTATGATGAACTGGAACGCGCGGCCGAAAAACTTGAAGCCGAGCTGGGGCCGGTCGGCATCTGGGTGAATAATGCCATGACCACCGTATTTTCTCCTTTCATGGAAATCACGCCGGAAGAGTTCCGGAGGGCCACGGAGGTGACCTATCTGGGAACGGTATTCGGGACGCGGATTGCTTTGAACCGGATGTACCCCCGCAATGAAGGTGTGATTGTGCAGGTCGGGTCCGCACTGGCTTATCGTTCTATTCCGCTGCAGTCTCCCTATTGCGGCGCCAAACATGCCATCCGGGGATTCACCGACTCTTTGCGTTCTGAACTGATTCATGACCGGAAAAATATCCACATCACGATGGTTCAGATGCCGGCGTTGAACACGCCGCAATTTTCCTGGTGCCGCACCCGCCTGCCGCATCATCCGCAGCCGGTGCCGCCGATTTACAGTCCCAAAGTGGCAGCGGAAGCTATTGTCTGGGCGTCTTATCACCGGAGGCGGGAATGGACGGTTGGATTATCAAGTCTCAAAGCGATTTTGGGGAACAAGTTTCTACCAGGTTATCTGGACCGGATGCTTGCGAAATCCGCGTACAGCGGTCAGCAGACGGAAGAGAAAGTGGAAGCCGGCCGCGCTTCGAATTTATTTAAGCCGGTCAGCGGCTTTGACAGCGCCCATGGCATTTTTACCGAACAGGAACGGAAACAAAGCCGGCAATTCTGGTGGAACCGGCATCTTTCCTTTTTGTTGGGACTGGCCGTTGTTCTGGCCGCCGGGGTCGTGATTGTATTGTTTTAACGGAAGTATCGAAAGGAGGCAGTGATGATTCGTAAAGAGCAGATTGCGGATATCATGGGAGAAAAAGGAAGTGCGGATGATCCTGTGTTGAGTCTCTACCTTAATACAGAACAGAAAACCGGAACCTATGACGTTCGGTATCCCGAAGTGCTTTTGAAGTCATTTCTCGCCGAACTTCGGCAGGATTTGAACCCGCAGCAACGACGGCAGCTGGAAGAGGACGCCGAGCCGGTCCGGAATTATCTCGCCCAAAGAAAAGTGCTGGACCGGAGTCTTGTCTTTTTTTCCAATGTGTCCCGGGGATTCTTCTGGGTGCGCTCTTTTCGTGTTCCGATGGAAAATCGAGGCGTGTGGGAGGCTCACACGTTTGTCCGGCCGCTCATTGCATTGCTGGAAGAGTATGACCGCTACGCAGCCGTTCTGGTCAACCGCGGGCATGGACGGATTTTTTCCATTTTCCTTCACGAGATTGAAGAAGAAAAAAAAACCGAAGCGGTTCCTGGTGCGCGGAATCTGGGTGTCCGCCATCTGGATGCGCCGGGTTCGGATGAACTCTGGTCGCAGATGAATTTGCAGCGGCGCAGTGACCGCCATGCGCTTTGGCATCTTAAAGAAGTGGCGGATCATCTTAACCGTCTTTACAACGAGAAGCATTTCAAACGTTTGTTTATCGGCGGAACCGTAGAAGCGGTGGAAGAGCTCAAAAGGCAGCTGCCCAAACCGGTGCACGACCGTATTTCAGGAAGGCTTTCCCTGGATGTTCATGCCACTGAAAAAGACGTTCTCGAAGCTATGTTGCATGCGGTGGATACGGCGGAAACCGAGGAAGAGCTCACCACGTTGAAGAATCTTCTGACGGCGGCATCCAAGCGGGGCCGTGCGGTGGCCGGCATGGACCGCGTTCTCAGTGCCGTATGTAACGGCCAGGTGCACCGGCTGGTCTATGACGAGAAGCTGGCCCCCCGCGGCTCGGAGTGCAGCGCGTGCGAATACCTGCAGCCGCTGGCTCGTGACAAGTGTCCGGTATGCGGTGCTGCCATGAGTCCGGTACAAGACTTTGCCGAGAAAATTGTGGAGAAAGTTCTGGAAATGGCC
>CAZGID010000151.1:0-6275 GCA_964526065.1 uncultured bacterium | reverse complement strand
GGTAATAACGATTCGCTTCCCATGCCTCCCGGGCCTGCCGCACTCTTTCTTCGGCCTGATCTGCACTGGTCTCGTTTTTCAGCTGGTTTTCCCAGTATTTCAAAGAGGCCTGATAATCGGCTGAGCGATAGCGCCAGGGCGAAAAGGTTCCCCGCGCGGTATGCATCAGGGATTCATAGAGTGTTGCCAGAATTTCGGGATGCGCGCTGTTCGCCTGCGCATATTGCACCATGGAATCCAGCAGCGTATGCCCCACCTGATTTCTCGGGATACGCGCCTGAAAGCGGACCAGATCCCGGATATCATCTTCCTTCTTTTGCTTTCGTTCCTCTTCCGACAACGCCTGCCACGCAGCCGGCTTTGGCAGCATGTTGTAAAGAATCCTGGAATTATTACGGCGGTAAAAATTGCGGAACTGCGCACGTGCCGTCTGATAATTCTCGATTAAGGCGTTTAACTGCTCGCGCTGTTCCAGCAATCGGGACGCCGCTTCGTCCTTTTCGATACGGAGGTTCTTTTTCTCCTGACCGCCGGCTTTTTTCCAAGCGCCGGTTAGCCTTTCCACCTCCCGCTCCGCCGCATAATATTCTTCCGCGGCACGGGAAATCCGGGTCATCCGGGGATAAACTTCAGAACGCCACCACTTCAAGTAGTCTTCATCGCCTTCTTCCACGGCCGCCGCCGTTTTTTTAGCCGCCGACAATTCTATAAAAAGATCCAGCTCATCATTGATTTCACGAATGCGCCGTTTGATGGCCTTGTAGGACAAAGACAAATTAAAAAGGTCATGCTGCATGTCATAGTATTTCAATATATTCCGGACAATCACGGCGGATTCCCCTTGCGGAACCGCCTGAGCCAAAACACCTTCCTTATGGAAAAAGGCCTGCTTGAATTCACGACTGGCATGGATGCGCCGTGAAATGAATACCTTGTAAAACAGATCCGCTTCCGGATGGACAATCGTGCTCTCCGGATCTACAAAATTCCGGAGAAACGGAACCAGAAAGCGGTAGTCAAGCCGCTCCGGCTGTTCTTCATGGATCTGAAGCAGATTGGGCCGCATGGTTTCATAAAAAGCTTCCGGGCTTCCTGAAACCAGGGCAAATGGCTTCATATCGCGGCTGCGATCCACAGCGGAGGAGTTGAAATAAACATCAAAAATTGCCCGCAGCCGTTCCGAACGAAGCGGATTGCGCAGTAAATAGGTCGACATGCTGACCAGATCATCCTGATTGATCTTGTCGAACTCACTCGTCTGAGGCTGCGGGATCTGGGACTGCTCCAGAATGTCATTAATGACTCCCAGATAGCGGTTTAAATGCGACAAATTAGCGTTTTCGGGCAAAAGGTCCGGAACACCTTCGTTTCTTATGCGCTTGATTAAATCCGGAATCAATTGCCCCCAGGCGAGATTAACCGCATCCCCAAGAGAATCCGCGAGGCGCCGCAATTCACCGGCAAACACATTCTTTTCTTCCTGCGTCCCCCACCCCTCCATGGCGGGCAAAAGCGTGACGGCAATCAGCTTCAGTCTGTCATGCAAACGTTTGTCCGGCCCGGAGCTGAGACGCAAGGCCGTTCCATGTCCAAAGGTTTTTTCCACCATGTGATAGAACTCGGCTTCATCTTTGGTCCACAGCTTTCGCTCACTCAATTGCCGTGTAATTTCCGCTAGATGCAACTCGTGATCATCCTCCGGCATGCTTTCGGGCATCTGGGAAATGTAGTCGAACACCGTCAACACTTCCATCGGATACAGGTTCTGAGCAAAGGGGCGCGACCGGATCGCTCCATCCGGATCCAGAATATTCATGAGAAACGCCGCCGCCTGATCCCGCGCATAGTCATTTTTACTCCGGATCAAGGTCGGAACCAGGCCGCTATATTTCTGCAGAAAGCGCTCACGGAGCATCTCCGTGGCCGCCTCAGCTCCCACCCGAGCTGTTAAATCCTGAACCAGACTCTGGACGGATTGCATCACCCGGTTGACCCCGTCTTCCGTTTCATAAGCCTTAAGCGAGGCAATGATCTCTTCTGTCATGCGCACGTCTGCTTCCGCCAGAGAAGCATTCACGCTGTCCGGATCAAGGAATGCACCGATATTCTCTTCTGCAAGACGGCGGGCGCCAAATAACAACTGCATTGTCGTGGGGCTGTTAGCGGAACGGGACAAATGTTCTGTCGTATAGGCCACAATCTTCTCAAAAGCGTCTAAAGCTCCTGAACCAATATCTCCTTCCCCAGCCAGTTGATTGATTTCATCCAGATTGGTTTTGAGTATTTGCTCGTATTCTCTCAGACGATCTCTCATTTCCCAGCTGTCGGCAACGGTCATGGCATACATACTGTCCTCATTAGAATATTGGGAATAATAAACACTAAAGCGGTTCTGGAAAGAACCAGCCAGCGTGCGAAAAAGAGACTGGATGCGGTGCTGCCGGACGGCTTCTGATTCCAGATTCTCATCCAGCCAGCCTTCTACCTGACGGATAAAATCCAGATAGGATTGCGCTATTTCCCGTCTGAATGCACGTTCTTCATCCGTCTCTTGCCTTTGAAATGCAGAACTGGAATACCGTTCTTTCTTCGGAATGCGCTGCGATTCATAATGAGGCCGTACAGCGGCCAGAAAATCTTCAACCGCTTTCGCGTGACGGGGATTCAAATTCCGGAGCGACTCCAGAACCAGCTGACGCTGAAAGGCAATCGCGACAGGCCGGCCGTCGAAATAATTGCTGGTCACTCCCATATGCATCCATTGAAGCGCACGATGATGTGATTCGGAGACGATGAAATCCGCCGTCTCTCCATCAAATTGAGATGCAATCCGGTCTTCCAGCGCATCCATCGCATCAATCAGAATATCGCGCCGTTCCTGCACAGTTGAAAAATCTTCCTGCGGCATACTGCCGGGCAAATCAAACTGCCGGTTCAGCAAATCAACAAACGCCTGCACGTAAGCATCCTGCCTTCCTTCCGTATCAATCAAAGCCTCCAGCTGCCGTAACACTTCTTCCGTCTGATCATTCCCCATAACGCTGCGCTTAAGCAGCATGGTAATCGCATGTTCATAAGCATTCTGACGCTTCCCGGCGTCCTGAACGATGCTCTCCGCCACTTGAATATTTTGATCCGCCTGGGCGCGCACTTCCGCATCCGGGCTGGATAAAGCCACGTAGTAATGAGACAGCACTCCCTGCAGCGTACTTTCATTTTGAGGTCCCATTCGGCGGATCAACTCGCGCTCAAAGCTCAACTGGTCACCGACGGGTGCATCCCAAGGCAGTGTGTAATCCAGCGGCAAGCTTTCATCCCGGGGAAGCCAGCCATGCACCTGACCGAAACTGCTGCTCAGCCGGTCTTGCAGCAGCCTGTCTGCATCTTCCGGGACCGGCTCTTCTTCGGGCGCCTCAACTCCCCGCGCTTCACGGGCCGCTTTGAATCTTTGCAGATTTTCCGCCTGATATAATTCCCGAATCCGGACGGCAGTCCCGTCGAGAACTTCAAGAATGCGCGGCCGCTGTTCCGGTGACGCTTTCCCGCTCCAGCGGATCAAATCCTCATACGCTTCCAGATAAGCTGCGGGAATCAGATCGCTGTATCCCGCCTTCTCAAGCGCCGCCAATCCTTTTTCCAGGGCCTCCGGCGCCACTTTATCTCCGAGGTCTCCGGCTCGTGCGGTATTTACAATCAGATAAGCAATCGCCTGCTTCAGAGAATAATCACTAATATGATCCTTGATCCTCCAGCCGGGAATTTCCGGAAGCCCTTCCAGCATCCGTCCCAGCATACGCACCGCCATGCGGTGCTGGACATCCGTCCGGCTATCGACGATTTTGTAGTCCGTGGCCTGTTTGAGATACTGAATCAGAATAGAAGGAAGCTCATAACGCAAATAGGAGCTTTTGCTCAAAAGCTCATCAAGACGTTTATCGAGCGCTTCTTCCGATGCTGACCGATAGGGATCGGACTCAAAATACATCCGAAGCACATAGTGCAGTTGTTCTTCGGAATCCCGGGCTTCGGATCGTTCATCCAGTTCGTTCTCAATCTCCTGAGCATTCCGAATACGTTCGATCCTTGCGCGCGCATCCTCCACAGCGCTTCTTACCAGCGTGTTGTACCGTTCCCATTGAATAAACCGTTCTAAATCTTCAATCGCTTTGGGCCAATCTCCTAGTTCCTCGTGGGCAATCCCGCGGATATAGGATGCCCTGCTTGCTGCAGTTGTCCGGCCCAATGCGTTATCCAGAACAAATCCCGCATATTGAATGACAGCATCCCAGCGGCGAAGTCCGGCCGACGATTGCATTAAATTTTCATTAAGATCCGAATATCCAGGACTGGCAGGCACTTGCTGAAACAGTTCAAATGCTTCTTTGTACTCTTTCAACTTGAGTAATTCCTCGGCGAGGATATAGCGCGTCGCATTTGAATCGGGAAAGAGTCCCAGCATTTTTCTCAAATAAGGAATAAATTCCGTATCGCGTTTGTAATAAAATGGATTCCTGGCCGAAAAATAAGAATCCCCTGGCGATTTTTCGTGACTGAATTTTGTGAAAATTTCTCTTAAATGACGGTAAATCTTGAGCCGGTCACGCACTAAAGGATCTTCCAAATATCGCATAGCAATGGAAACTGCGTTCGTGTAATCCTCGGGGCCGGGACGTTGATACTGCACATAAAGCTGGACAAGCGCGGTCACCAGATCTCCGTCAAAAAATTTCCCCTCCCGCCTTATTTTATCGATGACATTTTCTATAAATTCACGGGCACGCTCCCGCTCTGAATACTGAATTGCAAAGTGAACATATTCCGTCAAACCTGCTCCCGTGGAATTCCCCCTGCCCATCTCTCGTTCCCGTATCGAAAGAAACTTATCCACGTATAATCTTCGTGCTTTTTCATCTTCTGATTTTTCAGCGAGCACCCGGTAAACTTCACCCAGCCGCCATTGCACGGTTTCATTCCCTTCAAATTTAATCGCCGCCTCTTCAAGGATTTCCAACCGGCGCTCATGATTTTTCTTTCGGTCGTAATAGTCATCAATGATGTAATAAAGTTCGGGATTCCGCTCATCATGGACCTGGGCAATCAAGTTTTGGACATACGCCTCCACTTCAGAACTGCGTCCCAGCTCTGACGCAAGTTCATCCCACAAGACCAGCCGGTGCCGATGGGGTGAGATTTCCAGAGAGGCCTTCAGCATCTGATGAGCTTTTGCAGGATCTCTCCGAACGCCATTTTCAATTTCCATGTAATACTGGCCAAGCTGACCCAGCGCATGAAAATGGCGCGGAAAACGCTGGAGGATTCTTTCCGACATCGCGTTGATCTTGACAGCGCGTTCTTCTTTAGAACCATCGATACCCTCGAAGGCCCACGAAAGAATTGAGCTCAGCGGGCCATTCACCGGATCTTCATATTCGGTAATCCGTTTATGAACCGATATCCCTCGTGGGAAAAGCAGCCGCCGATAGTGCCCGTTCGACTCATAAACCTCAATTTCACTGGACGGTATCGGCGCCGACACGTAATTGCGCCAGGTAACATCAACCACCGCGTAGATCTCTTCCCGCGAATCTGAGGGAAGATAGAGCATATTGGCGGCATGAGAAATCTGCCACTCGTTTGCGGCATCCCGCCCTTCATAACTGGATGTAGGCTGAATAATTCGGACATCCAGCCCGATCTCACGGGCAAGCGCAAAAAACATCATGGAATAGGCAACACAGTTGGGACCGCACGTGCCATCCTGATTATCTTTTAATCGATCCACATTAAATCCGGCTCTTCGATAGTGCGGGAACTTTTCCTGAAGCACGCTCCCGATCCGGCGCGCCATATCAAGATGAATGGCCTGAAGCTCCGGCACATTTCCTGAAGCCGCTACCTGCTCGGACTGAAACTGGCGCCGGGTCAGCTCAATCCAATCTTCGATTTCATCAGCATCTTCATCACCGACAAACTCGGCCAGCAAGCCCGTCCGGAAACCGGGCTCGTTCCAATCCGCCGCCCGTTCCACAAAACGCACCAAGACCCGTTCCAGAAGAACATCATCAAACGCAAGCGACAATTCGCGGATCAAGCCGCGGGCAAAGGCTTCCTCATAATAAACGGCTGCATTTTCCCAATCAGCGCCTTGCGCAATTGCCCGCCGAATCCGCCGTTCCAGAACCGCTTCTTCTGACGGATTGATTCCCTCGCTCGTTTCCGCTACAGAGGCGTCATAACCGAAGGCATCCACAACGCGCTGCTGAAAATTGGCAAGT
>CAZGID010000150.1:0-6280 GCA_964526065.1 uncultured bacterium | reverse complement strand
GCGGCCTGCTGCAAGATCAGGCGAGGGCGGCGATAATCAGGCCCAATGCCTTTTCGTGTCGCCTGCTCATGGATGCCCAGACGCTCGCTTCCATCCAGCGTTAAGAAGAGTGAATGAACCTTGATGAGCAAATTGGCCGGAATTCCTTTCGCTTTGGCAAAAGCCAGAAGTCCTTCGGCCAGCGCTTCTTCTCCCTCCAGTTTTTGGCCATCCCACCAACCTTTAAACTCACCCCGAAAAGCGGCTTCCCGAATAAACCGGTGCGCCGCTTTCATCAAATTTTCGCTTCTTACCTGGCCGTGTTTGGAAAGCAAGAGTAATGCCAGCACACGCAAATAAACATTTTCTGACTTGCTTGAGAAAACAAATTCCAAGGCGCGGGCATTATCCTGGATCAAGTGCAGTATCAAAACCTTTCCTGCCAGATTCGCATTTTTATAGAGCGGCAGAAGTTCTTTTAATATCAGCGCATTCCGGGTTTTCTTTTCTGCATCTTCGGTTTCACCGGGACGAAAACGATACGCGAGCTCATCCAGTGCACTGGCAGAAACATCGGCTTCTTCGTGCCGCTGGAACCGGTGGCTGGGAATCCGGTCAATCAGATCATTGCTGCCATTGCGGGTCAAATGTTCTATATAAGTCACAAAGGCGTCCGGATTATTTTCCAGCACTTCCGCATCGCGGAAAAAGCGGGTTCCGGCCGCCTCCTGAGCTCCGAAAAGCATGCGCCCTGCCAAAATGCGAGCGATGGAAATGGCGTGCTCGGCATCGGGAGGAAGGGTTTGAGATGGAAATATGTCCGTATATCTTTCCATGAAATCAAAAGCCCGTGTGGCACGGGCCGCGCGGCGGGTGTCGCCCACCTGATCTTCCAGGACAAATCTTGCCATTTCACCGATCAGACGAATGCGATCCTGCGACGGAATTTTACTGTAAACATCATGGACCACCTTTTCTCCGGTCTCGCCGCGTTCCAGAAAAGCCAATGCAGTCGACGGATGAATGCGCCGAAGCTGAGCCTGTTTGTTTTCACCCACCGGCAGACGATAAATAAGTAATGGAATTCCATCTTCCCGTTTCAGGATGAGTCTGAGATGACCTTCCTGCGAGACGTCCATTTCTGAAATTTCCGCCAGCGCCTTTAATTGCGCTGGTTTGAAATCAATTTGAGGAAAGAGGATGTTCCCCGCCTGTTGCTGCAAAAAAAACAGTCCGTCGGAAGCAGCCTTGAGAATTTCGGGCGTCAGTTCAATTTGATTCTCCGCGGTTCTTTTCGCATTCATTTGTTCCAGCAAAGACTGGGCCATGCGGGATTCCGGCCGGTCTGCAGCCGCTGCAAAAACCGATGTATCCTGCAGCACTTGTCGGGCGGCTTCACGAAGCTCGGGGGTCGAATAAACCCGGCCCACCGCTTCGGCCACACGGTCGGCAAACACGTCATTGTCGCGGATCTGTTCCAAAAAGCCGTTGACAACGTCCACATTGAAATTTTCCGCGGGGATAAAATTTTCATAGCTGGTCAACGGCACGCGGCCGGCCAAAATGCTGAAGATGTAGCGCGGTGTATACCGGTATTGAATCTGGGAACTTCCGTCCTCATTTACCTGAATGCGTCCGTCCAGATCGCGAACAGGCTCTTCTCTCTGGAACGGCCGGTCTTTTTCGAGCTGATAGGGACGCGTTTCCGACATTGCTGCCATTGCATCGGCAATCCGCATCAACTGCCCTTCAGGTGAAATCACCCCATTGTTTTCCATCGCCTCGAGATCCACGGCGGATTTTCCTGCCGGATACCCCGGACGCTGGGCATTATTGTAATTTTCATGATGGTCATCGAGTCCCTGCAGCAAGCGTTCCCGTATGACGCCGTCAGTGGCTTCCAGTCCGCGGGCTTGGATCCCGTCTTCAAAATTATCCAAAAATTCACGGAAGAGCTCGCCCCCCTCGGTGACATGCCCTCGCAAATGCCGGAACAGACGCCCCATCAACTCGCCCACAAACGGCTTTCTTGCCTCATCGGGATTCAATCCTTCGGCAGCCAGATCTTTCCGGGCCTGCGCCAGATCGCCGCGGATGTCCCGGGCGAAAACCAGAAACATCCGGTCGGCCAGTTCTTCATCCGTCAGGTCCTGATAATTCTTCTCATTGAACCGGATATCCAGCGGCCAGCGAATCTGGGCAATATCATGACTGAGAGCGGCTGCGACCAGCGTGTCGGGGTCCGTGAATTGCCACCCGGACGCTTCTTCTACCAACTTCACCAGCTGCGTGACGGTTCTCTGATGGTCCGTCATGCGGCGATCCAGACGGACGCGCATCCCTTGCGGATCCTGTAATTCCGCGATGCGTTCCTGCAAATGTTCCCGTTTTCTGTCCAGTAGATCCCAATCGGGACGGGATGGATCGCCATAAGGAATGTTGACTCGCTCCAGCATGGTATTGAAAATCCGTTTTTCTTCTTCAATTTTCGCATCCATCAGATCCTGCTGATATAGCCACAACCCGGCCGCAATCTGGCGGACGCGTTCGGATTCAATGGCATCAATTTCAGCCGGTACCTTGCCCCGGCGAAGCGCATCCTCAATACGGTCGAGATCATAGGCGGGAGGGATGTCTCCCAACCGGCGGGCTTCCGGACGATCGGCAGAAGGCAATTCCTCTTCTCCGGGCTGCAGATTAAACTGTTCCATCGTGTAATCAGCATTCTGTAGCGATTCCACGAGAAACCGCTGAAAAGCGCGGACATGTTCTGACCAGTTCTGGGGATTGAATCCCCGGCTGTCGCGAAAACGATCGATCGCTTCCACCGCTTCCCGAATTCCCCTTTTCTTCTGAATAAATTCGGCCAGCTGTGCCTGCATCAAACGGCTGATCCGCTCCTGCCCTGATTCATTCCGGACGACATACTCCCGGCCGCGGCCACGGCTTTCATCAATGGCATAAGAGGAAGAAAACTGAATGATACGGATCAGAAATTCAAGATTCCCGCGCGTGATCTCATTGGCATAAGGACCAAGATCCACTTCAATCGGGTTTTCATCGGAATCCTGATGAGGAAAACGCAGCTCGAATTTTCGTCCGGACGCCAGCAGTTGCTTGACTTCGAAAAACAAATCATGGCCGATATGAATTTCATTATCGACGGGAGCGGGCCGGGTAAGCTCCTCAATTTCCCGGACTGTAATATCGAGAACATCCAGCAGCCCGGCAATATTTTCATCGGCATTATGCCGGCCCATCACCGCTTCTTCAGGCGTCAGACGCCGCTCTTCGACCGCGCGGCCCACTGCCAGCAGAGCCTCAGGACCGCGATTCGAAGCTTCATAAACCTGATTCAGACGCCCGGCAATCAATTCCATCACTAGCTGGCGGGCTTCCGTCGTGCGCGGATTGCCCTGAAAATCCGTTTCAACGACTTCGTAAATCGACTGCACCAGGGCCCATAAAGCATTTTGATCCCGGAAAGTCGCATCCCGCCCCAGATCGAACTCCAGATTGTCGGCCTCGCCAAGAGAAAGCGTAAACTGCCTGCCAGCGGTAATTATGTTCAGTACGTCGTTGGCCGGCATGCTGTTCAGCCGCAGTTCGATATTCAGTTCGGGATCATCGGACAAATCCAGATTGCCGAAAGCCAATCCGAGAGACTGGGTCAAAGCCTGCCGCGCCAAACGCAATGTCGTCTGCCCTACCAGCTCCGGAACCGCTTCAAGATTCTGATTCGCCCGCGCGAGCATTCCTTGCGGACCTTCTTCTGCCAGAATGCGCTCAACGCGCATCTGAAGCAGCCGCGTCAATTCCCGCTTTTCTTTTTCCGGCCGGATAGCGCCATCATCTGAGCTGGCCCGAATCATACCCAGCATTTCCAAAAGCCGCCGGATTGCGTCCTGATCCTGAGGAAAAATCTCTTCGATCTTCGTTAGATTAGGCGTTTGTCCTTGAACCGCCTGAATTAAAAATGCCTCAAAAAGAGATTCTTCCGAAGCCGCAACGGTCAAGTTCAGTTCCGGAATTTCGAGCTGTATAATTTCCGGATCTGAAACCGGCAGCGGATCTTCCAGGCCTTCGTCAATGTCACCCTGGGTCAGATAAAAGATGCCCTCCGGCCGGCCTTTATCCATCAAAAGCCCGGTGATATAAACATTCTCTTGCACCGTTTCCATTCCGACAGCACGCAGCCGGGCCGGCAGCCTTCGCGGCAAATCCAATTCCACCCGGGAAGCCTGCGCCATACTTTCAGCCGTCAGTTCGCCTTTTTGAATCAGGGCATCGGCAATCGCTTCTCCCGCACGCCGGGCTTCCGGACGTTCGGCGGAAACGGCAGCAACCTCCTCCACGAATGCTTCAGCAGGCTCTGGCGCTTCTTCAGCCGGAGATGCGACGGGCTCGGCCTCGGACAATTCCTCGACAACAGCGCTCGGATCCAGGCGGACACGGCGCTCACCTTCAAACGGAATTACAGACTCACTGGCGGTCTGATCCGGAAAACCGGCCGCTGCAATAACAACGGCGGCCGAATGAGCCGGAGACGTCAAGAGACGCATAATATTGTCTTCCGTAAGCCGGCCTTCTCTTTCCAGACCACGAAGGCCATTGAGAAAGCGTTCGACATTCGCCATCCACTGGCTTTGCAAATCTCCTGTGCGCGGGCCGCGGCTTAATTCATCAAGGAAGCGGGCATAATCGCGCACTTTGGTGATTCGACCCTCTCCCGATAAATCGCGGATGATCTGATCGCGCCAGGATTTAATCAGGCGGCCCGGTTTTTCCGCGGCCTTCTCCAGCAGCCGGTCGCGCGCTCCGCGCACAAAGGCCTGATATAAATTGATGCGGCCGTCTTCGATTTCAAAATAGCGGCTCCAGGAAACCTTTCCCTGCATTTGATCCTGGTAAACAATTTCTTCCGGCAGCGAATCGATTTCGGGCATGATCAACAAATACGAAATTCCCTGCTGCTTAAAAAGCGTTGTCAAACCTTCCGCATGAAAACCGCCGGCAACCAGAATGGCCGCATCCGTGAAGTATTGATCCATGAGGCTCCGGATATTGGTAAAGAAGGCCTCATCCCGCTTTTCTGCGACCCGGTAAAAGGCGAGGTTCGGCTGCATCGCACGCAAAATGGCTACCGGATCTCCGGATTGAAAAACCGTTTCTCCCGTGACGGTCCAGTAATTGAGTTCCGCGAGGAGCCTTTTGATTTCCTTCCAGTCCTGAATCGTCATTTCAAGGCGCGACAGGCGGTCCAGAATTTCAAGCTGGTTCCCGCGCCGGTCGAGCGCCCTTTCCTGACCATTGCGAAAGAGCATCTCCTTGACGGACTGGGCATAAAATTCGAATTCCCGGAACAGGCGGGTTCCCTGGATGTCTTTCATACGCTTCTGGCTCTGAACGAGATAATTCAGGCGCTGGGAAACTCTTATGCGGATCCGGTATTTCAAGGCGAGGTCGCGCAAAAGCAGCGCAAATTCTTCGGCCGGCATTTTCTGTGTTTCAAATTCCTGCCGCAAGGCATTGAAATGGCGGATGTCCTCACGCACGGCGGCTTCCGGCGGCAGACGGTTCAAATGCGAACGAACTGTGCGGGCAACCGTACTGACTTCCTGATCCAGAAAGGCATCGCCTCCCGGCGTCCGGGCGGACGCTTCCAGAAGCAATGCAATTTCACTGCCGCGCTCCGGCGGCTTGACGGCTGCCAGAGACTGGAGAACGGCAACCAGATGCTGTTCGTTTTTATGAAAGCGATGGAGCTCACGGTCCACGGAAAAAAGATCTTCCGAATAGGTTTCTCGTTTTTTCTCAGCAAGCTCTGCGTCGAGACTCTCCAATTCGGCCCCGACTTTCGGCTGAACTTCCATAGCATCCAGAAAGTACTGCAATCCTTCTTCATAAAGCTTCCAATCCTCGATGCCGTGATAATAGGCGTGCTGTTCGTTGAATAACGCCGCAGCCGTCGCTCCCGCGAGTTCCCCGCCTTCCAGATACTCGGTCATGACTTCCCCGAGCAATTCCTGATCCGGAAAACTGTGGAAGAACTGAAGGTCCATCTGGGTCGAAGCCCCTTCAATCGTAACCAGATGCACGCCATATTCTTTCTGGAAATAATCGATCAGCTTCTGAATGCTGTTCTGCGCATCCGGAATCGCATGCGCATCCTGAATCAGGATGACTACTTCCTCACGATCGCCCTGATACAACTCCTGAATTTTTCCAAGCGGCTTCGGCAATTGAATACCGGTTAATGAACCTGAAAGTTTTTTTTCCGGGAAAGGGGTTTCTAAAGGCA
>CAZGID010000149.1:0-6380 GCA_964526065.1 uncultured bacterium | reverse complement strand
CAATTTTACCAATCGGCACAATGCGTTCTTTTCCACCCTTTCCCCGGCATTTTAGAAATCCATTCCGCAAGTCGACATCCGCCCGCTTTAATCCCGTAATTTCCGAGACACGAATTCCCGAAGCATACAAACATTCAAGCAAGGCACGGTCACGCAAACCAGCTTCGCGCTTCACATCGGGCGTTTTTAAAAGCGCTTCCAGTTCCGGAAAGGTTAAAAAAGAAGGAAGCTTCCGCCAGAGCCGCGGCGACTCGAGAACACTGGTAATATCTTCTTCCAAATATCGTTCGCGGACCAGGAAACGATGAAATAACTTCACGGTCACCAGACCCCGTGCCAGCGAAGCGGTTTCGAGTCCCCGTTTCCGCTCCTCCATCAAAAAGTCGGTGATGTGCGGCCGCCGCACCTGTTTCCATTCCCGGACCCGCTTGGCGGCCAGAAAAGCACGGTAACGCAGTAAATCCCGGCGGTAGGCATCCAGTGTATTGGCCGCCAAACCCTTTTCTACGGAAAGATAATTCAGAAACTCGGGGATTAGAAGTTTTTCGGCCGCCTGAATGGACAGCATCGAGGATTCCATAAGTAGATTATCGGCTGCCGCGGGCGATTCTTGGGATCAGACCGAAATGCCGCTTTCGCGCAGCATCGAGATCAAGGTCTGCTCATCCAGGACGGGGATCTGAAGTTTCTTTGCCTTATCCAGTTTAGAGCCGGCGCTCTCGCCCGCTATCACAAAATTCGTTTTACTACTGACGCTTCCCGAAGGCCGTCCACCCGCCTGGCGGATCAGCGCTTCCGCCTGGCTGCGTTCCATCGTCTCCAGCGTTCCGGTTAGAACACAGGTCTTTCCCGCCAGCGGTCCGGACTCCCGGACGCGCTCGACCCGATCGGTGGCAACACCGGCAGCTTTCAGCCGCCGGAGAGTTTCATGGGTTCCTTCATGCTGAAAGAAGTTGTAAATAGCTTCGGCTGTAACCGGCCCGATTTCATGAATCCCGTCCAGGGCTTCACGGGACGCTTTTTGCAGTTTTTCCAAAGATCCAAAATGCTGAGCCAGCAGGACCGCCGCATGCTCTCCCACATTGGGAATGCCTAAACCGTAAATAAGTCGATGCAGCGGACGGCTTTTGCTCTTCTCAATACCGACCAGCAGGTTATCCAATGACTTTTTTCCCATGCGTTCCATTTCCAGAATTTTTTCCTGGCGGTCCTTCATAGTATAAATGTCGCCGAGATCTTTCAGGAACCCCTGATCGACGAATTGCTCCACCCACACCGCACCCAGCCCCTCAATATCCATGGCGTCGCGGGATGCAAAATGCCGGATCTTGCCTTTTAATTGTGCCGGACAAGCCAGATTGACACAGCGCACAGCCACTTCCCCTTCCAGCCGCACCACTTTTTCATCGCAAACGGGGCATCGATCCGGAAATGAGAATTTCCGCAGGCTCGACGAACGCTTGTCTTTCAAGACCTTGATTACCTTTGGAATAATTTCACCGCTTTTCTCCACAATAACCATATCGCCGACGCGCACATCCAGCCGATTGATTTCATCTTGATTGTGCAGGCTGGCGCGGGAAACCGTCGTGCCGCACAACTGAACCGGTTTTAAATACGCCACGGGTGTGAGGACTCCCGTGCGCCCGACCTGAATCTCGATCGCTTCCAGCCGGGTCTCAGCCTGCTCAGCGGCGTATTTGTACGCTATCATCCATCGGGGGGATTTGTTCGTTGCTCCAAGCAGCGCTTGCTGCCTGTAATCATTGACTTTTACCACCATGCCGTCGATGTCATATCCCAGGTGGTGCCGTTTGGCTTCAAAAACTTCGATGTACTTCAGCGCTGCATCCAGACCGTTGCAAACTTTCGCTTGTTCCACCACGGGAAAACCGAGTTCTTTCAACAAGGCCATCGCCGCTTCATGTGACGCAGGCGGCTTGCCCCCTTCACAAACGGCCAGCCCGTGCACAAAAGCATCCAGACGCCGCCGGGCGACCTGGCGGGGATCAAGCAGCTTCAGGCTGCCCGCACACGCATTGCGCGGATTGGCGAAAGGTTCTTCCCCCCGCTCTTCTTTTTCCTGATTAATTTTTTGAAATTGAGCCCGCGAAAGATAAGCTTCGCCGCGAATCTCCAATAAATCCGGCACCGCTTTTTTAGATTTTTTCCCCGCCGGCAGGTGCAGCGGAATCGAATGAATCGTCTTCAGATTGGAGGTAATGTCATCACCCGTGCGTCCATCCCCGCGCGTGGCGCCCAGAACCAACTGGCCCTTTTCATAACGCAGCGTGATGGAGACTCCGTCGATTTTCTCTTCCACATAATAAATAATCGATTCGGCCGGATGCCCGACGCGTTCAAGGTTCTTTTTCACCCGCGCGTCAAAATCACTGAGCTCTTCGAATGAATAGGTATTGTCCAAAGAAAGCATGGGAACCGAATGCGTAACGGAGCGAAAACTTTCCAGCGGCCGGCCGCCGACACGCTGCGTCGGAGAATCCGGCGTCATGAATTCGGGGAACTCGGTTTCCAACTGCTCGAGCGCCTTCATCAGATGATCAAATTCCTGATCGCTGATTTCAGGGCGAGCTTCTTCGTAATATTTCCGGTTATGCTTTTCAATCTCGGCGCGTAACCGGATAATTTTTTTCTCTGCTTCTGCTTTTTTCATTTTCATAAAAGCCGGTCCGCCAGGAAAGCCGGCAGATTCGCTTTCCGGATTTTATCGGCGGCCTTATGGTTATCGTACGGAACACGGATTAATTCAAATATGCGGGTTTCACTATCAAAAATTCCAAATGAAAGCCGTGGATCGCGATCACGGGGCTGTCCCACGCTGCCGGGATTGAGCAGATAGCGCTCTCCTTCTTTCAACTCGATGCACCCCGGCGGTAAAGGTTCCATTTTTTGTGCTTTTTCGTAAAAGCAGACCGGTACATGCGTATGCCCGAAAAATCCGACGTCGCCGGACAAAAGCGGAAAAGAAGGCGCCGCTTCCTGAAATTGGAAGAGATAATGAAAGGCCTCAGGCTCATGAAAACTGGCGTGGACAAAAGAGGCGGCCGGTTCCGTATGCACATAAGGCAGCCCGGCCATTTCCGAAAGGAATTCTTCACGCAGCTGAGTCCGGGTCCAGTCAATGGCACAACGCGCGTTTTCACTGAAACGGGCTTTCAGTTCAGCATCACTTAAAGCCTTTTCATGATTCCCCATCAGATTCACGTCCGCATGCGACCGGACCCAATCGTAGCATTCATTCGGATTGGCTCCGTATCCGACTGTATCGCCCAGGACGACCCATCGGTCGACTCGTTTTCCTGAAGCGGCGTCGACTGCAGCTTGTAGCGCTTCCCAATTAGAATGAATATCCGAAAGAATTGCTAATCGCATAAAGTCCTCAGGGCGCAATGCTGAAATGTTTGTACTTACCCGCCGCCTCCGACCAGGAAACATCCCGATCGCGGATATAACCCGCCATCTGCCCTTCGATGGCCCTTAAAAAATTCTTCAGCTCTTCCTCACTCCCTTCAGCTACCACTTCGACGTGGCCATTGTCCAGATTCCGGACATACCCGGTGACGACGAATTTCTGCGCCAGGCGCTGGGTCGTGTAACGAAATCCGACGCCCTGCACCATGCCTTTAAAGTGGACGAGAAGCTGTTTGGCCATGCCCTATTTTATCATTCCGGGGTACTTCTACGCCAAACGGCCACCAGCAGACTGCCGATCAGGGAATGAAACACGCTCGAAATGGCGCTGGGAATGGCGACAAGCGGGTTGGCAAAATTCGCGCGCGCCAGCACCACGCCAAGTCCGGAATTCTGCATTCCCACTTCGATGGAAATCGTACGCGCCGTCTGCTCTTGCCGGAACACTATTTTAGCGAGGACATATCCGATCAGAAATCCCCCGGCATGCAGCAAGAAGATTGCAGCCGCCAGTTTGCCGCCATGTTCCAGAATCGCATCGCGGCCCGCCCCCACAATGCTGGCGACAATCAGCACGATGAAAAGCACCGCCGCAAAAGGAGCGGCGGGCAGAATCGTTTGAGTCACCCGGGGCAAAAAGCGGTTCATGGCAATCCCGGCCAAAACCGGCAGAATCACAACCTGAAATGTGCTTAACAGCAGGCCGACGGTATTCACCTCCACGCGGTTCTGCGCCAAAAGTGTCGTCAAGGCCGGCGTAACCATCACCGCCAGCAGCGTCGAAACGGCCGTCATGGTCACTGAAAGCGGCACATTGGCGCGCGCGAGATAGGTAATCACATTGGATGCCGTTCCCCCCGGACAACAGGAGACCAGCACCAAACCGATGGCAAAAGGGGTCGGCAAACCGAACAGAAAACCCAGGCCCCAGCCTAGCAGCGGCATGACGCTGTACTGAAGCAGCGCCCCCGCAACAACCGAACCAGGAGTTTCAAAAACCCGGCGAAAATCCTGCATTGTGAGCGTCAATCCCATGCCCAGCATAATGATACCCAGTCCCACCGTGATCAAAGGACCGGAAAACCAGGTGAAAAGAGGCGGATGCCAAAGCGCCAGCCCGCTGGCAAGCACGACCCAAAAGGGGAAAGCATGAGTCAGCCAGTGAAAAAACTTCATGCGTTTGCCGGCTGATTTCTCAAACGGAGAATCCCTTCACAATAATCGTACGCATCGGCTTCTCGCCAGCGGGCAGGAAATTCACGGCATTGAACGGGCTTGGCTGGATGCACCCGGCACCCGCTCTCGGTCAAAAAGATGCAGGCGCCGTCCGGAAAGTTTTTAAGTACCGTATGCCCCTCATGCTTTTCGGTGTATTCCGTCAAAAATTGCTCCGGAGCCATTTTCAGATAATCCGCCATCTGCCGGATATCCTTCCCCTTCAAAAAAACATAGCCGGGAACACGGCAGCATAAACTGCACCGCTGGCATTCGAAAGCGCTTCTGATTTTCCGGATAAGGAATTTTTTTCTCACGCGGGCAAAGTCTTAGACCGGCGGACGGTTTTCGAAACGATCATGAGGCTGACGCGGATAACCCTGTTCACCTACTTCGTCGTAACGGACCTGAATCACCAAACCGGCTTCATTAAAATCTACGAGCAGTTTATTGACGATATAACGGGTTCGCGGCTGGGCGGCAAATTGAATCGGCGCAGGCGTTTCAACACGGGTTTCCGTACGTACAAATGTCCACCGCTCGCCGCCTCCGGAAATCGGATCTTTCAAAGCCGGTTCCCCCAGCTTATCTATCACCTCCTGCTGCGGCATACCGGTGACAATTTCTTCGGCCGTGTAACGGTTTAACCGTTCACTGCCTTCGATCTGAAACTCACGGCTGCCGCTACAGCCGCTCGAAAAAACCAGAATCAGAATCCAAAAAACACCATAACGAAATAAAGGCTGCATCATTTCTCCTTTAGATCAAGACATCCTGAAACAGAACCGCAAAACCCAGAAACGCCAGAAATCCCATCACATCGGTAACGGTCGTTAAAATGATGTTTGAACATTGAGCCGGATCGAGTCCGATCCGTTTCATGACCAGCGGAATGGCCGACCCCGCCAAACCCGCAATGATTAGATTCACGAGCATGCCAAGTCCAATGACGATCCCTAAATACGGATTGCCCTGCCAGACCCAAGCCACCCCCGCGGTCACAAGGCCAACCACAAGACCATTGACCAGTCCAATCGCCATTTCTTTCATAATGAGCTGCCGGGTTTTGGACGGCGGAATTTCCCGCATCACTAAACCCCGCATCACTACCGCCAAAGATTGAGCCCCGGCATTTCCGCCCTGACCGGCGACCACCGGCAGATAAACGGCAAGCACCGTCATCCGCGCAATAATATCTTCGAACATGGACACGACAGATGCCGCCAGAAACGCGGTCACCAGATTCACATGCAGCCAGGGCAGCCGGGTTTTAAGAGAAAATCCAATGGGAGAAAAAGCCCGCTCGTCCCCGCCTGCACCGAACATTTTCTGGATATCTTCGGTCGCTTCTTCCTGAACATCTTCAATCAAACGTTCAGCCTTGACGACACCGAGCAGCCGCCGTTCACTATCGACGACCGGCGCCGCAAAAAAATTGCGCCCCGAAAGTTCCTGCGCAATCGTTTCACGATCCATAAAGCAATCCACGGCAAAGACCTCACGCCGCATCACATCCTGCAGGGTCGCGTGGTCCGGCGCCAGCATCATGTCCCGCATATTCATGACGCCGACAAGTTTGTTTTCGCGGTCGACAACATAGATATAGGTGGCGGGAGCCCCCTTCTGCACCAACTGCCGGATCTTGTGAATGGCATCCTTGATTTTCAATTCGTTATGGAAAGATAGAAACTGGGTCGACATCACACGGCCGGCGCTGTCTTCCGGATACGTCA
>CAZGID010000148.1:0-6381 GCA_964526065.1 uncultured bacterium | reverse complement strand
GAATCACTTCTCTCGCGAGCCAAATGTCCCCGGGCACCGTCTTTTCAGAGCGCGTCAGCTCCCCAAAAATGCGGCGGGAATCACGCCAGTCGTGCAAACGAGAAAGAATCTGACCATATGCCCGCAAGACATCCGGATCAGACGCTTTGAGCCGGTAAAGCTTCTCATATAAGCCCTTTGCCCCCATCCAATCCCTCCGGCCTAGCAACATTTCTGCCTTGAGCGCCAGTAATTCGTCGTCGCCACTTCCCCGAATCGCTTCCAGCATTTCTATTTTACGGGCCGCTTGATGCCATTCGTTTCTATCCAGATGAATCAAGACAGCAAGCACAAGCACCTGCGGATCATTCGGCTCCCGCAGAAGCAGCTCTTCAACGAGCTCCGATGCCTCGTGTTTATTTCCGAGTTTCCACAGGATTTCGGCTTCTTCGCGTTTTTGCAGAAAATCCCCGCTATTCGCGGAGCTGACGGAGGGCTTCTTCGTATTCTCGGCGGCCAGCAGAGGCGTTTCCGAGGGCATTGTAAACATCACCGAGCAAATGATGAGTATGATACGTGCCGCCGGTGCGGGCATGATAGTTTTCCAAAAGTTCCCTGGCATCCTCGTATTGATGCAGGGAATACAAATTTTCACCGAGACTCCGGATAACCGCCGTATTTTGCGGATTCTTTTGAAGAATGCTTTGAAGTACGTCAACCGCTTCCTTCTTCTTTCCCTGCTGAATATAAAATTCCGCCAGAATAAGTAAAAAGTCCTGAGTTTGAGAAAACTTCTGAATCCAGCCCTGAATGAGCTTCTCTGCTTCTGCCGGTTGATACTGAATGACTTTCTGCGCATAACGCAGGGCATAATCCCGGTTATCAGGATAATAATCGGCTAACTGGCGAGAATAGGTGAGAGCTTTTTCCCTTTCCCCGCGGTATTCGCTGATATCCAGCAGCCGCGTCAGCGCTCTCTCATTACGGGGAAACCGGGCGGCCATTTCCTGATACACCTCAACAGCCTTTCCCGTATCGCCGGCCATAACGTAAAGGTTCCCAAGGTCTTCGTACAAATCAGCCGAAGCCTGAGATTTTTTTCGCTCATATTCGTAGATGCCGCGCAAAGCCTCAAGGTCCTTGCTCACAAGATAATAGGAAACCAGCTTGTCACGAACTTCCAGTTCTTCAGGATTTTGGCGTACAATGGCGGCCCAATGCTCGGCCGCATTTTCAAATTCCAAGCGCCCTTCAAAGTAATCTGCCATCCGCATATGAACCTTCTCATTCCCCGGGTTTCTTTGAAGAAACTCATTGCCAATGCGAATAAACAATTCCGGCTCCCCATGGTAGGCAAGTGAATCCAAATAGCGAAGGGTATTGGCGGCATCTTCCGGGTCGCGGTGATACTGCTGAGCGAGATAAAAGCGCGCCTTATTGAATAACCCGGAGTAACTTTAAAAAAGCCCGATCTGCCTCTGACTGGGGAAAATACCGATTCCAAAAAGAAGAATCAGAGCAAAAAAAAGCGAGGATTTCCAGAATGCGATTCCCATATCAAACCTGCTTCACCTCAACCCGGATGTGACCTTCGACCGTTATTCGGATTTCGAGCCTTCCCGCCGAATTTGCACGGAACCGTTTTTCTTCCATCACAAGATGGTTATCGTCGTAACTGGTGACTTCATACACAGCTTCAGGTTTCATATTTTGAAATACGAACATCCCTTTGAAATAACCATGCGTTCGAAAGTTTATTGCTTCCTCAGAAAGCTCAAGCTCTTGAACAATATTACCCGCCTGCTCGAGAAAAGGCTGTAACGGCGCTTCATCCGTCCAATGCAGCAGCGCCTCTTCGGCATCGGCCAAGTGTACGTATAAAGCATTCTCCCACCGGCGATACCCCAGCACCCCCTGAGACATGATTAAATCCGGATAACGCGTTTCATTGTCAAAACGAACCGTCCTTGCAGCACCATAATTTGAAAAACGCCACCCGCGTTGGGCCACCGGTTCAGCGCTTGCACTGAAAAAACCCTTCACAATTTTCATATATTCTGACGGAAACAACGGAATTGTTTCCTGATCCAAAACATATTGGTATACCAGTTCCAGCGCCTCAAGCGCCGCCGCTTTCTCACCGCTGTAAAAGTGGTAATAAATATTGATTGGTGAGACACGACGCGGCGGAGCCTGAATCAGTGTGGGATATTCGGTCTGTTGGAACGTTTCAATCACCTGGGAAAACCCGCCAAAAGGCCCGGTCCATTCCCGTGTATAAATATTTTCGTTCATGTTGCTGCTGTACACTTGAATTTCGCCCTCAATCTGCCGGGTCAGAGGCGCTACCCGCGTATAAGTCGGAGAGGCCCGGTCAAACCGCGAGTCGCCTCCGTTCATATTGAAAAGCTCCAGCTTTCGCGTCATCCGGATTGCTTCGGCAGTCGGTCGGCAATTCCCCGACCAATGATAATTTTCAACCAATTTGTCTGCCGGCGCGGCAAGACGATTCACCGTTTCGGTTGCTTCACGGACTTCCGCATCCACAAATCGATCATGATCGGCAACGGCTTGGGCAGCGTCCGGATACAGCGTCTGCAGCGGACGGCCCTCGGCATCGGACAAAAATCCTTTCTTTGAATATCCCGCCAGTTCAAAAGAAACGAGTTGCTGACGCCAGTCGAGCGGATGCGAGAATCCATGGACTCCGGTTTCAACATACGGAAGCTCCAAAATTTCACGGGATAGATCGACCAACATGGCCGAACCTAGATAAGCCGGATCCAGTTCTGCCGCTACAAAAGAAACGGAGGTGGGAAGGCGGAATTTTTGAAGGATTTTTTTATTTATGATAGCTCCCGAAGTCTTTCGTGAATTTAATTCGGACAGATTTCGCAATCCATCTCCGTCAATATGGACATAGGAAATCCTTCGACCAAAAAGCGTTGTGGCATCAAATCGCGGCCGCCCTTCAAGCGCAAAGGCTCTTTGGAAATAAAGAAATGGATTGATCCGCCATCGCGCACTGTCATCCAGATAATTAATAAAAAGAACATATTCACTCAGCGCCATCCCGCCTTGAGGCGACAATGTCACCACGGCACTTTCAGAACCCGGAACATCTGTACGACGCAACGCAAGCAACACTTCATTAGTCGTATTTCGCGAGCCGATTTTTTCATATGATCCGGTTTCAAATTCAAGATCCCGTTCAAACTCTACCATCGCCGGAACCTTATCGACGACTTCAATGACCAGCCCGTTATCGGTCCAGTCATTTCCAAAATCGACGCCCATTTGACGGTAAAGGGCCTCCATGGTTGCAGTGGAGACCGGCTCCTTGCTTTGACGGTCTCTAAAAATCCCGGCCTCCTTGAATAGCACCAGTTTTTTTCCTGATCCCGCCTGCTTGTACAGCCATTGCAGACAAACCTCCGCATTCGCCAGGTCGGAATCATGAAACCACGCGAGAATACCATCGATCTCCGCCATCGTCTCATCGGAAGGCAATCCTGCATTGACATCATGCAACAAAACCTTCATCCCGAGATGATTCAAAACCATTTCAGCATAATTGTGGATAAAATTGCGGTCCACAGCCCGGTTAAAATCGTCCGTCGAATCATAGAGTCCCAGGATGGTTCGCGATGAAGCGGCTTCCTGGGCCTGCAGAGGAATTGCATACAAAAAAAATAACGTTGCAATCCAAATAAACTTATAGCGGTTGTTCATAAAATCGATCCAGATTTTTCTCCGCAATATAGGATTTAAATCCCAGTGCATGTACCGCCTTCTGATAGGTGGCCGCTTTTTCACGGTTTGCCGCATCGACATAATCGATAATAAAAACAGGCAGCTGATATCGGCGACTCATTGCCGTCAAAACCCTGACTTTTTCCGCACGAACAGGCTCAGCCACGTCGTTATAACCTCCGGTTTCGAAGTTTACCATTCCATAAAGATCTTCCGCCAGCAAAGCGCTCAGCGACGCGGCAATTCGCTCGAGAATCATAAAACCATTATTACTGATCAGCATCAACTGCGGAAAGCGTGTCTGAATCTCCTGAATGAGCTCCGCCATCGCCTGCCCCATGCCGGCATATCGCTCAGGATCCAGGTCTTCCAGAGACTCTGCCGTATCGATTGTATCCAGCATCACGCCGTCAAACCCCTGATCGAGAATACCAGGAATCACCTTCTCCAGAATCAATCGGCGCCACTGCGGATGCCGCACATCGACCAGAAAATTGCCCTTCCAGTGGGGATTCTCTTCAAGAACCCACGGAGCATTCCACATTTGGGACCAGTAAGCGCGATAATTCTCAGCCTCGCCGACACTGAGATAAGCAATTTTTAAAGTGGAATCGGGAAGTTCCTTCAAAGGCGGGTGATTGTCCGGATCCAGAATAACAAGATCATATGCCCCGGCCCGGGTGGTCAAATTCTCGCGTTGCGGTTCATAATCCAGCAGAATGGCCCATGAATCCACCTGTCGTAATTTGGCACGGTGGCTGGACAGCGAATCAACGCCCTGGCACCCTAAAAGGCCGGCGATCGATACAATGAAAAGAAAGGAGAAGACTTTATTTTTCAAGAAGCTCGGAAATTTTATTTAGAATTTCCTGGCTATTATAAGGTTTGGTCAGATAGGCATCCGCCCCGGATTCCATCCCCCAGAATTTGTCACTATCCGTTGACTTGGCCGTCAGAAGAATGACTGGAATATGGCGAAGTCCGGTGTCGTCTTTGATCTGACGGCAAACCTGAAAACCATTCGGGGGAGGCATCATCACATCGAGAATAATGAGATCAGGATGCACGCTTTTCAGTGTTTCCAGGGCCTGCCGACCGTCCCGCGCTGTAATCACGTCATAACCGGCGGCCTTGAGCCGCATTTCAACTACCGCGACGATATTTTCTTCATCGTCAACGACCAGAATCTTTTTCCCCATCTTCGCCCTCCATCAACCTTATTTTTATTATAACAAACAGATCCAAAAAATTATTCGATATCCGCTAAGCGGGATTCACAAAGCCGGATCAGCTCTTCAGAATTATCCGAATCGGCCGGATAGGCCGAGATACCCCCCTGAAGACTGGCCATTGCGTCCGTTTCGGCGCCATGGCGATAAGCTTGAAGAACCTTTCGCATGAACGTCCCGGCTTCATCCGAAGTAAACCCGGGCAACAAAATAAAACAGGTATTATTCTCACAAAAAAAAGGCTCTGAAGTCTGACGCAAAGAGGCTTTCAGCCGTTCTTCGTCTTGGCCCGTCGCATTCACAAGGCGGAATCCCGCCAGCGAAAAAAAATCCTCCTGCCGCCCCGCTTGCTTCAATCCCTGTCCGACTGCCATACGAAATAAATCCTTATCGGACAATTTTGGAATTGTAAACTTAAATGCCGTGCCCTCTCCCATCCTGCTTTCCACCCAAATCCTGCCGCCGTGCAGATTCACAATGCCCCGGGCAATTGCCAATCCGAGCCCCGTTCCTTTTTCACCGCCTCCATGCCCCCGGTCCAGCTGCTGGAATTTACCAAACACTTTGGGAAGATCGGCTTCGGCGATTCCTCGTCCGGTATCGCTAACGGCGCAGCGTATCATGTTCCGTTCATCCATGACCGAAATCTCAATATGTCCCTTTTCAGTAAACTTCAATGCATTTCCGATCAGATTGGTAAAAACCTGAATGGTTTTATCGCGATCGATTGAAAGAACAACGGGTTGGGATGGCAGTTCTACTTTTAATTTCAATCCCTTATTGCGCACTTTCGTTTCAAATGTTTTGGCCACCTCTTTGACCAGCAGGCTGATATTTATTGGCTCCCGCTTCAATCCTACCTTCCCCGCTTCAATTTTAGAAACGTCAAGCAGATCATCGATGATCCGTTTTAAACGGTCAATGTCGTTCAGAGACAGACTGAGAAACTGCTGCTGTTTCTCGGTCGTTTCTCCCAATACACCGTCTAGCACCAACGAAACGCCTTCCCGGATTACCGTCAAAGGCGTCCTGAGCTCATGTGAAACGGTCGAGATGAATTCGGTTTTCATTTCATCAATTTCCTTTTCCCGCGTTACATCCCGGAAAATCTGCACGGCCCCAATCGTCTTTCCTTCAAGCACAACAGGCGAAACCGTCATGGACACAGGAAACTTTTCATTGTCACGCCGGTAATAATAGGCGAAAGAAGTTATTTTTCGTCCCGTCGCCAATGCCACCGTCACCGGCTTTTTAATATAGGGAATCTCTCGTTCCTTCTCTCCTTCCATGCGGATCACTTCGTCAAAGGGCCGGTCGACAATATCGGCAAAGGCATACCCCAGCATTTCTTCAGCGCGGCGATTCATCAGGATCACGTTTCCCGACTGGTCCATGGCGATCACCCCTTCGCCAAGGCTGA
>CAZGID010000147.1:0-6402 GCA_964526065.1 uncultured bacterium | reverse complement strand
ATTTCATAGGAAGAAGCATCCGCCGCCGCGCTCGCGACCTTCTCGATTTTCTGTGTGTCGGTTTCGCTTGATTTGATTACAAACTGATTCTCGCCTTCTTCGCCGAAGCGCTGAATCACCAGATCCTTGATACCTTCCCGCTGCAGGGCCTGGCGCAGATCTGCCGTTTCAACATTCTTTTGAAAGCCAAGCTGCACCATGGTACCGCCCGTAAATTCGACGCCATAATTTTCATGACCGCGTCCAAGGAACGTCGCAATCCCGATCCCCAGTACGATGATCGAAAATCCGTACGCCAGAAAACGTCCGCGTAAAAACGGAATATGCGTCTCGCCCCAGAAATTCAGCATTTTCAAATTAAGAGAGGCATTCCGTTTAAGCAGGAAGTCAAAAATAACCCGTGTCACCAGCAAGGCCGAAAACAAACTGGCAATAATACCGATCGAGAGCGTGACCGCAAAACCCTTGATCGGCCCCGTACCAAACGTAAAAAGAATTAACGACGTCAGCAGCGTCGTCAGATTGGAGTCAAGAATGGCGGAAAAGGCCTTATGATACCCCGCCGAAACCGCCGCGCGGGATGTCTTGCCCGTCCCCATTTCTTCACGAATTCGCTCGAAGATCAGCACATTCGCATCCACCGCCATACCAATCGACAGGATGAAGCCTGCAATACCCGGCAGTGTCAAGGAGGCCTGCACGGCGGCAAAGAAACCTATCACTACGATGGTGTAAATCACCAGCCCCACGTCGGCCACAAATCCGGCAAGAAGGTAATAAACCGGCATAAATAAGAAGACCAGCAAAGCTCCGATCAATGCCGCGCGGATACCTTTTTCGACGGAATCACGGCCCAGACTCGAACCGACCGTACGTTCTTCGATAATCTTTACCGGAGCCGGCAAAGAACCCGCCCGCAATACCAGAGCCAGATCGCTGGCTTCTTCTACCGTAAAATTGCCCGAAATCTGCGCCTGGCCGTTCGGAATCCGGTCCCGGATGACGGGTGCAGAATGCACGCGGCCGTCCAGCACAATCGCCAGCTGACGTCCAATATTTTGAAAGGTGATACTGTCGAAAATATCCGCGCCATCACCGTCAAATTGCAACTGAACAATGGGCTGTCCGTACTGATCAAATCCAACGGAGGCGGTTGTCAGATGGTCACCGGTCAACACCGCTTCTTCTTCAAGCAGCACTGTCCGTCTACCCAGTCCATCCTGCATGGTTTTAAGCTCAAATCCTTCCGGAACATTTCCGGCATCGGCCTGCTCCAGCAGTTGATTATCTTCCGCAACCAGTTTGAATTCGAGATGCGCCGTTTTACCGACAATATCCTTCGCCCTCTCTCGATCGGTGACACCCGGCAGCTGAACAACCACATGTTCACTTCCCTGCTTCGCAATAACCGGTTCGCGCACGCCGAATTCGTCAATACGGTTCCGGATCACCTCAACGACCCGCTCCGTGGCGTCCTCACGGGCTTCTTCGGGAACTTTATCGAGCTCGATTTCAAGAAGCAGCTGGATGCCTCCCTGTAAATCAAGACCCAGATTGATTTTCTCGGCCGGCGGGTAGGCTTTCCACGCCGCAAATGCGGTAATCACTAAAATTAAAAGGACTTTCCACTTAAAGAATCGGTCCATGAATGCTCCTTTATTTCTGCTCGCGAAGCCCTGAAATTGCGCTCTTCATTACTTCCATTTTATGGTCGGATTCATCCGTCTTGAGAACGACATAGTCATCCTGAATACTGGTAATTCTTCCAATAATTCCCCCCGCTGTCACGACCCGATCGCCTTTCTTCAGGTTCTGGATCATTTTATCCATTTCTTTCTGGCGCTTCTGCTGGGGCCGGATCAGGAGAAAATAGAAAATCAGAATAAGCAGGATGAGAGGAAAAAAACTGACAATGGGATTCGGCTCCGCTTGCGCCGCGGGGGCAGCATAGGCAATCGATTCAACCATGACCCGCTCCTTGATCACAGGTTAAAGGTTCTTGATGATTATCGGCTATCAGGATCAAATTTTTCTATAAAATTTTTCTTAAATTCGCTGAATTTCCCTTCCCGGACCGCCTGCCGGATGTCCTTAAGGAAATTCACAAAGAACCAGACATTATGAATCGACACCAGCTGAGGCCCCAGCATTTCCTCGGTATTGAACAGATGCCTCAAATAGCGCCTGGAGAAATGCTTACAGGTGTAACAACCGCAATCCTCGGCCAGCGGCTTCGGATCACTTTTATAACGCCCGTTCCGAACCACCACCTGCCCTCGGGAAGTCAGCGCGGTTCCATTCCGGCCATAGCGCGTGGGATTCACACAGTCGAACAAATCCGCCCCGCTTTCAACGGCTTCGAGAAAATCCAGCGGGGTCCCGATGCCCATCAGATAGCGCGGACGGTCGGACGGCATCCGGGGCACAATGTCATGATAAATTTCAAAAGTCCGGGGCCGTTCTTCGCCAACGCAAAGTCCGCCGAGCGCATAGCCATCAAACCCCAGGTCCACGGTCCGTTCCAGGGATTCGCGGCGCAATGGCAGCCATGTTGATCCTTGAACAATTCCAAACAATGCCTGCCAGGGCAGCCGGTGGCATTCTTTTGCCCGCTTCGACCAGCGCAATGTTCTTTCAACCGCCCGTCGTGCAGCGGCCTCGTCGACATCGGCCGGCGGGCATTCATCGAAGATCATGGCAATGTCGCTGCCGAGAGCTTCCTGAATCTCAACGACACGCTCCGGCGTCAGCGTGATTTCACGGCCGTCAAAATGAGAAAGAAAGGAAACGCCTTCTTCAGTAATTTTTCGCAGCCGACTGAGGGAAAATACCTGGTAACCACCGCTGTCGGTCAAAATAGGACGGTTCCAGCCCATAAATCCGTGCAGGCCGCCAGCCTCTCGGATTATATCGATTCCGGGTCGGATGTAAAGGTGGTAGGTATTCCCCAAAAGGATCTCAACACCGCATTCTTCGAGGTCCCGCGGCGTCAACGCTTTAACGGTTGCCTGCGTCCCGACCGGCATAAAGACCGGTGTCTCAAATTCCCCATGGGCGGTCCGAATCCGGCCGGTACGTGCCTGGGTTTTGGTATCCTTATATTGCATCTCAAACTGAAATGCGCCGGGAACAGTATTCACCATAGGTAATTAAAAGCCTTTCTCAGAGAATCAGCATGGCATCGCCATAACTGTAGAAACGGTAGCGGTTCAAAACAGCTTCCTGATAGGCATTCAGCAGGCGCTCGCGGCTTTCAAGAAATGCCGCCACCAGCATCATCAGACTGCTTTCGGGCAAATGAAAATTCGTGATAAGTCCTTGAATGGACTTCACCGGCTGCGGCGGGCGGATAAAAAGCGACGTCCTGTATCGGCCGCTTCGAATGTTTCCTTCTGCGTCGAGTGACGATTCAAGGGCCCGCACCGTCGTTGTGCCGCAGGCAATCACACGTCGATTTTCCCGATACGCGCGGTTTAAAATGCGGGCAGCTTCGTCAGGAATGTCATAAACTTCCTCGAACAATTCACCCTTCTGAATGTGTTCATCCGTAATCGGCTGAAAGGTGCCATAGCCGACATGCAAGGTTACAGCAATCATCTGAACCCCCTGCTGGGCCAGCACCGCCATCAAAGGCGCGTCAAAATGAAGTCCTGCGGTCGGCGCCGCCACAGCCCCGCTCTGGCGGGCAAACACGGTCTGATAATCCTCGCGGTCCTGCGGCTGATCCGGGCGCTGAATATAGGGCGGCAGCGGCATATGCCCCACAGCCTCCAGACGAGACAAAAAATCGGAGCCCGTGACGTCAAAAGCAACGCGACGCTGGCCCGTGTTCTCTCGCGGATCATCCAGAATCTCGGCCTCAAGCCGGCATCCGTTTTCCCCAAATTGAAGCCGGGTCCCGCGGCGAACCTTTCCCGATGGCCGCACCAAAACTTCCCATTGTCCGTCTTGGGCGGGTTGAATCAAGAGCACTTCGATTTGACCGCCGGTTGGCCGCTGTCCCAAAAGCCGGGCCGGCAATACACGCGTATCATTCACGACGAGCACATCGCCGGCTTTCAAAAATTGAGACAGCTCACGAAAGACATGGTGGCTGAGTGAATTCCCGTTCCGCGGGACATGCAGCAACCGGCAAGCCGAACGCTCTTTGAGCGGCTCACGGGCGATCAGTTCTTCAGGCAAATCGTAATGAAAATCCGCAAGCCGCATGAGATCAGTTTTCTTCAGCCTCTTCGGCAAAGGCATCTTCGAGGCAATCCATCACCGCTGCAGGAGACGGTGCAAACCGGAGGGCATCATGAAAAAGAATCAGCCGCTGGCGTTTCAATCGCTTTACAAAATTAATCAGGTGGGCTCCATGAATAATCAAAGGCTTGCGCATCAAACCTTTATTCATCATTTCCCAGACCAGAAATAATTCCGTCAATGTCCCCGTTCCGCCGTCAAAAACGACAATGGCATCGGCCACATCCACTAGACGAAAAAGACGTTCCCGCCAGGTCTTCTCCATCCGAACACGATCCATCCAGCGGTTGGGTTCGCGTTTCAGTTCCCGGGCGACAATACCAAGCGTCCGTCCCCCCACCTGCTTCGCTCCCCGGGGAGCCGCCTCCATAATTCCACCATAGCCTCCCGTGCAGACCACAAACCCGTTCTCGGCCAAAACCCGCCCCAGAAGCGCTGCACGCTGGTATTCGGAAAAGTTCTCTTCAATATGACCGCTGCCGAATACGGTTACGATTCTTTTTTTCTTGCTGCGCATAAATTAAACTTTCTCTCCTTTAAGGATTTCGGGCACGGGGCGGCCGTCAATCCGCAAGCCGCCGTCATGTTCTATATAAATAGTATAGATGGTCCCCGGCAAAAACATCGTTCCCGGTGCTTCAATTTGTGCATTTTTAATCCCCGTTCGATTCCGGGCTTCCGGCTTCAGCGCGTAATTCCAGAATTCTTCCCAGAGCTTGGCTTCAAAGGGCGATGGCCCGCTTGCAGCGTCAACCCGGTAACCGCGCGGGACGGTATTAACATCGGAAATCGTAAACTCCTGAGTCTCGGCACCGTTGAGCATAAACGCCTTGGTAAATAAATAGGCGCTTTTGCCGCGCAAACGATCTCCTGCCCGGACTAAAGAATCATTAAAACGGATAACGAGGGCCTGGAACTGGATGATGTTGCCCTGAAAGGTAAAGTAGCGCGGTTCCAGTGCCTGGCCGCGTGTATTGTATTCGAGAAATTTAATCGTCGTTTCAATTGCGCCGCTGGTTTCATTGTATTCGCTTTTGGTCACAAGGACTTCAGCTACCCGTGAATCAGCCGAAAGCCGCTCAATGACCTGACGAAGCACGCGGCTTTCTTCCATCCAGCGGTAGACCCAGAAACCGGCGGCGACAAGCGCCAGGACGACAGCCAGCGTAATGACAGCATTAAAGATTCGGGATGGATTCATGATGATATAAAAACGCGCGCCCGGCTGGATTTGAACCAGCAACCTTTAGCTCCGGAGGCTAACGCTCTATCCAATTGAGCTACGGGCGCATCAAAGGGGTGGAAATTGTCAGGTAATAACGGCGACTTGAGTGCCGGGATAGTAAAATTCCAGAATTTGCCGGTAAGAATAACCCAGCTCCGCCAGCCGCTTGCTTCCGTACTGGCACAATCCGACGCCGTGTCCCCAACCGTGACCGCGGAACAAGTATCGGCTTCCTTCCACCCGTATTGTATCAATGAACGTACTTTTCAATCGCATGGGGTCCAGCCACATGCGGAAATTATTCGCATTGACTTCCCATTTTCCGGAAGCCGCATGAATTTCAAAAGTCCGGATTCTTCCCGCCTGATCGCGTGATCCGGCTTCAATTTTTTTCAGATTCCGGAATTGGGGATTCACCTTAACAAGCGCTGCTTCAATCTCACTGCGCTCAAAAGTAACGTGCCACGCGTAATGCTTTGATCCCTGACAAAACTGGCACGGCACTCCCTGCATTGCCGGATGCGAATCGACTCGCCAGGCATGGTGCGCTTCGGCCGTATGCCCGCCGCACGTTGAATGAAAAAAAGCCGGAAATATTTTTCGGCGAAAAATCAGAATTTCGCCTTTTGTTTCTTCGACCGCCTGATCGGTCGTCGGTCGTTGCGCCGAAGCGCCTTTATAAACCTGACTGCGCACATCCGCCGTCACATCGTAAGCTTCTCCCTGTCTTTCCAGAGTACGGAAAAGCGCATACGTCCTGGAAGCAACCGCCTGCGCCTTCAGCGCCTCCAGCGGCCAATTCGCCTGCATCTCTCCGGGAAGGACACCTTTCAGATAATCTTCCAGCAGCACTTCATTCACGATCCGAAGTCCCTGACCGGGGATGGTTTCAATCAGAAGGCTGTCACGATAAAGCCGGTCATCGACTCGAA
>CAZGID010000146.1:0-6402 GCA_964526065.1 uncultured bacterium | reverse complement strand
GATCGACCGTATTCGCACAAACCTGTTTTTCCACCGCCTGACAGGCCCGGGGCCCGTCCAGCTTCTGATAAATCGTGTCATCCGGAAGCATCTTCACGAGCGGCCCTTGGTTACAAGGCCCCATGCAACCGGTGGGCACCACTTCGATTTCTCCTTCCAGTCCCTTTTCTTTCACCCACGTTTTCAACTGGTCCATCACCGTCTGCCCGCCGGACGACAAACAGCCGGCCCCCGCGCAAACGGCGATCGTCTTGCGAATCGCCGCACGCTTTTTTAAAGCCTTCTCCTTGAGGGCTTCCAGCATGGCAAAACTCATGAGGCAACTCCCTTTTCCGTCCGCGTCTTGGCATCGATTAATGCCTGCACGTCTTCCGGCCGGACATGCGGATGAATGCGTTCATCCACAATCACAACCGGCGCCAGACTGCAGCAACCGATGCAGCGAGCCGTCTGCAATCCAAGTTTTCCGTCGGGTGTCGTCTCGCCCGGCTCGATGCCGTATTTTTCCCGGATTGCGTCCAGCACGGCCCGGCTGCCTTTGACGTGGCAGGCCGTTCCCATACAAACCAGGCAGTTGTGCTCTCCCTTGGGCTTCAGCGAAAAAAAGTGATAAAAGGTCACAACGCCGTAAATCTTGGAAGGCGGAATCTTCATATCCCGCGCCACACGTTTTAGAATGTCGCGCGGCACATACCCGTAGACCTCTTCGACAACGTGCAGAACCTCGATCAACGCATCGGCCCGGTAGCGGTACTTGTGCATCGTGCCGATCACGCGCTTCAACCGCAGGTCTTCTTTTTCAGATTCCTGTCCCATGGCTTTCCTTATGACTTGAAACGGCCGGCTGGCGGCAATGGCACGCCCGCTGCCGAATCAATTGAACAGTGGCCTTCGCAATATCCTCAACAGGCACTTTCCCGGTATTCCACACGGCGTCATAGAGCAGCGGATCCCGGATATCTTTATTGAACCAGGTGCCGATCAACTTGGCGCGGCCCTTGTCTTGTTCATGCATCGTTTCCCGCGCCTGCTTTTCACTCACCTGAAGCAGTTCCTGCATCCGTTTCACCCGCACCGCTTCTGGCGCCACCAGCCGCAGATGAATCCCGAGCGGAAAATCCCGCGTCAGACAGGCACCGCCGCGGCCGACCAGTACGACCTTGCCGAAACCCGCCATGACCCGGATCTGCTTGAACATTTTCCGGATAACACGGTCCTGCGGCGATTCGCCGGCAATCAGCTCTTTGAGCATATCTTCAAGAGCGGACCGGTATTCATTCTTCAGCAGCGATTCAACGGAAACCGACAGCTCCGGATCCTCCGCCATTTTTCGGCAGATCTCCTGATTGCACAGATTCCAGCCGCGAAACAGCGGATTTGATTCTTCCTTCTTCAACTCTTTCAGAATGGCGAGCGCCAGGGTATGCCCGCCGGCACCCGCCTCTCTGGAAATGGTGACAAACGGATTCAGTCCCGTCTTCACATCCAGACATTCGCATCTTTGTTCCTGATATTCCCAGGTTTCAATCATGGATTTGAGTTTTTCCATATCACTCATGTTCCTCACCTTCCTTTCGGTCAATCCAGATGCAGACCGCAGCAATGCGGTTTGCTGCTTTCCTCGGCGGCATGAATAATCATGCGCGCATCCAGCACACGCACGCCTTCTCCTTCCGGATAGACGAGCAATGGATTGATATCGATTTCCTGAATAAACGGATGTTTACAAGCGAGCTGGGAAAGTCTTTCCAGTGATTCGGCCACGGCCCCACGATCCGAGGGACGCTCGCCGCGGACACCTTTCAACAGACAAGCCGATCGAATATTTTCCATCATCCGGTAAGCGCCCAGCTCCCGGATGGGCGCAATCCGGAAAGTCACATCCCGGAGAGCCTCCACATAAATACCGCCGAGACCAAACATCAATACCGGCCCGAAATGCGGATCCCGCTTCATGCCCAGAATGACTTCGCGTCCGGCGCCGGCCATTTTCTGCACCAGTATGCCGTCGAGCGTTGCTCCCGGAATGGCCTGGACATTGCGGATAAGCGAAGCGGCTGCGTCTTTCACCCGGGCCTCGTCCGTCAAACCCAGAAAAACACCGCCGACATCAAACTTATGCACAACTTTTTCGGAAACCGCTTTCAAAACAACCGGGAATCCGATTTCTGCGGCGGCCCGGCCCGCCTCCTCGGGAGAATGAGCGAGCTTCCAGGGCAGCACAGGAAAGTCATAGGCTTCCAGGATTTCCATGCATTCATGAATCAGCAGAATCGACCGCCCTTTTTTCCGGGCATTCTGCACCACACGGGAAACCGTTTCTTCATTGACGTCAAAGCGGCGTTCCGGCGTCCGGGGCCGTTCCAGCCACTGCCGGTAGCGGTACATCGCACCCAGCACACGCGCCGCCGATTCGGGAAAGGTGTAATGAGGCGTATGATTATCCTGCAGAATCTTCACCCCCGGTGTCACGTCCATCACCCCCATAAAACAGGTCACCAGCGGCGTTGCGGTTTTCTGATCGAAGCGGACAATGGCATGGGCCGTCGCTTCGATATCCGTCATGGCCTGCGGTGTAAGCAGAACAATGATGTTTTCTACCGACGGATCTTTCTGAACGATTTCGAGCACTTTTTCATAGCGGTCATGCTGGGCATCTCCCAGAATGTCGACCGGATTTGAAACGCTTGCGGCCGCCGGCAGGACCTTGCGCAGCGCCTCCCGGGTTTCGGAAGTAAGCTCGGCGAGTTCCAGACCGTAACGCACACAGGCATCGGTCATCATAATGCCGGGGCCTCCGGCATTCGTCACGATGGCGACCCGGTTTCCTTTGGGAAGCGGTTCGTTGGCAAAGGCAACGCCGAGATCAAACATCTCCTCGATGGAATCCACGCGCAGCACACCGGCCTGCGCAAAGATGGCATCATAGACTTCATCGGATCCCATCAGCGAACCGGTATGAGAAGCGGCCGCCTTGGCACCCTGCCGTGTCCGGCCGGATTTGATTGCCAGCACCGGTTTCGTACGCGACAGATCGCCGGTAATCTCCCGGACGGTTTGAATGAAGGGGTGGCCTTCGGCCAGATCTTCAAGATACATCAAAATGACTTCTGTCTGTTTGTCGTCTTTCAAATAGCGAATCAAATTTAATTCCGTCAGGTCTGCCTTATTCCCCAGACTCACAAATTTGGAAAAACCGACATTCGTGCCGGCATAATCCAGCACAGCCGCGCATAAGGCGCCGCTTTGTGAAATGAACGCGATCTTTCCGGGACGCGGCGTCGCGCGGGAAAAACTGGCATTCATGGAAACAGCGGGATCGGTATTGATCAGACCGAGACAGTTGGGGCCCAGCAGCGGCATACCGTACTTTTGAGCCATGGCATGCGCTTCGCTCTGCAAACGCACTCCGTCCTCTCCCGATTCTCCGAAGCCCGCGGAAATCACGATGACCGCTTTGACGCCCTTGCGCCCGCATTCTTCCAGAACCTGCGGTACACACGGAGCCGGCACCACGATCACGGCTAAATCGACCGGCCCCGGGATTTCTTCCACCGATGGCACGCAAGGTACGTAATCAATCCGTTCCGCCTTAGGATTCACCGGATAAATATCGCCCTGAAATCCGCCCGCGACCAGATTGTGAAACACGGCATAACCGACGGCCTCTTTTCTTCTGGAAGCGCCGATCACCGCGATGCTGCGCGGTTCGAACAGCGCCGCCAGCCGTTGTTTTTCACTGACTGTTTCTGTTTCAAGTTTCATGGCTTTGTTTCTCCTCAAGGTTCGATCTCCAGCGAGATCACTTCCGGATGTGTCCGCTGGCAGATCCGGATCAATTCATCCGCCATCTGCGCATGGGACCGCTCTTCCTGAACCAGCTTTTTTAAAAGAACGATCACTTCTTCCTCCGGAATCCCGTTACTGAGAAAGCGGTCGAGGACCTCCTGGTAAGCCCAGGCCGCATCCTCTTCGGTCCGTTTCAGCTTCCGGAACCGCAGCATCCACAGCGTTTTCAGAAACTCATTTTTCACGGTATTGTTCCTCAAGCCGGAGAATAATTTTCTCGAGCGCTTTTTTATGGTGCGCGCTGTCCTCAGACAGTTTCCGGAGAATGACGCGCACGCGTTTTTTATCTTCGTCGCTGAAGAAGTCCAGTTCGCTCTCGTCCTGATAAAAGGTAGTGAAGAGACTGATGCCGATATCTTCTTCTTCGATTTCATGAATCAACCTCTCGATAATGTTTCGAATTTCTGCTTTTCTCATTGTCTTCACGATCCTTCCCGTCTGAAGATCATGAGAGAATTACATCCTCATGTTTGTAACCGTTTTCCCCGAGGACATCGCGGATTTCCCGCACCAGATCATCCCGCCGGATCGGCTTGGTCAAACAGCGAGAAACCCGGCGGGAAAGCACCTCGTCGCGAATCTCCATATCCCCGTGGGCCGTCAAAACCACCACTTTGGGCCGAAGGATGCCGGCCAGATCCAATAGTTCCGCACCCGTCATATCACCCAGATAAAAATCCAGAAGTACCAGATCCACATCGGTATCTTTCAGGGCCAGAAGCCCTGCTTTTCCGGAATCCGCCTCCACAATATGAAAGCCTTCCCGGGACAGCACATTCTTCAAGGCCTGCCGGAAAGCGTGATCATCTTCAATTAAAAGGATCTTTTTCTCTTCTTTCATGGCCGCTTAATAGCGAGTACCATGCCAACCTGTGGCGGCAGGCAGAACCGTTGGCATAACCCCATGAATTTAAAAGGTTTACAGAGAGGATGAAAAATCAGAGACAGAGGGAGGGAAAGAAGAAGAGGTCCGGGTTTTTGACAGATTGTCTAAGCCGGGAAAAAGCGGGAAATCAGGCTGACAAAACGTCAGCCGGGTTCGTGAATCCGGCGGTAAATCGTACGCGAAGAAGTGCCCAGAAGCCGGGCCGCCGCTTCCTTGTCCCCCTGCGTCACCTGAAGTGTCGCTTCGATCATCTTCTGCTCGACTTCTTCCAGCGGGGTGCCAATGGCAAAGGTAAGAAAGCCCGCGGCCGGCATGTCTCCGGCCAGTTCCCGGGGAAAGTCACGAACCTGAATTTCGGATTCCTGACTGATCACAACCGCCCGTTCCACTACATTTTCCAGCTGACGGACATTGCCGGGCCAGGCGAAATTCTCAAGGCGGGCCATGGCATCGGAAACAAAACCCTGAATCTGTTTGTGATTTTTTTGGTTGTAGGCGGACAAAAAGTGATGCGCCAGCAAGGGAATATCACTGCGGCGTTCGCGCAGCGGCGGAATCTGCAATTGAATGACATTCAGGCGGTAATAAAGATCTTCGCGAAATTTTTTCTCGCGGATCAGCTGATCCAGATTGGCATTGGTCGCGGCCACAATGCGAACATCGGCCCTCAGGGTGCGTGTCGCGCCCAAGCGCTGGTATTCCCCGTTCTCCAGCGTTCTGAGAAATTTCGCCTGCAGAGTCAGGCTCATATCGCCGACTTCATCGAGAAAAAGCGTGCCTCCATCCGCAAGCTCAAACCGGCCGGGCTTGGCGGCAGCGGCGCCGGTAAACGCGCCTTTCTCGTATCCAAAAAGCTCGGACTCCAAAAGAGATTCGGGCATGGCCGCACAATTCAGCTTGATGAAGGGCCCGCCCTTCCGGCTGCTTCTTTGCTGAATATAATCGGCCAGCAGTTCCTTCCCCGTCCCGCTTTCGCCCTGAATCAAAACCGTCGCTTCGCTTAAGGCCACCTGGTCCGCCAGTCTGAGAACCTCCACAAAATTCGGACTTTTCCCGATGATTTCATGCTGGCCGCGAAGGGATTCCACCATCTGCATCAGGGCTGCATTCTGTCGGGAGAGTTTTTGCTTTTCGCAGGCCTTGGCCAGCACCTTCAGCAGCAGAGGACGTTTGAACGGCTTTTCAATAAAATCATAAGCCCCTTCACGAAGGGATTCGACGGCCTGCTCAATGGTGCCGTGCCCCGTAATCACGACCATTTCAATGTCCGGCTGCAGTTTGCGGGCCAGCTTGATGAGTTCCTCGCCGCCCAGTTTTGGCATTTTCAGATCGGTCAGCAGAAGATCGATTTTTGTTTTGCGAAGCCCCTCCAGTGCCGCCTCGCCGTCCACCGCCGTCAATACCGCATACCCTTCGCGGCTTAAAATCTTCTCCAGCGCTTCCAGTTCGCTTTGATTGTCATCCGCGATTAAGACACGAGTTTTCTTATCTGCTTCCATGATGCGATCTCCTTTCGGCCGCCGGCAGACCGATCAAAAACACGGCCCCTTCGCCTTTTTGACCGCAGCATTTCAGTGTTCCCTCATGCCCGGTAATGATTTGCCGCGCAACAGCCAGTCCCAGCCCCGTGCCTTGCGCCTTGGTCGTAAAAAAGGGTTCGAAAATTT
>CAZGID010000145.1:0-6447 GCA_964526065.1 uncultured bacterium | reverse complement strand
AAATCGTTCCGGCAAAGGGCGCCACTTCACTGACGGTCGGTGCTCGGAATCCCTGAGAGTAATTAAAAAACAAATCGGCGGCGGGTACTGGCTTATACGTCACCCCGGTGGTTAAAGTTGAATCCGACCATTGGCGGCTGATGCTGTCGGTCGGCGTTACCTGATCATCCACCTTGAGCTGATAGTGATCATGCCGCATACCGAAATGGGCAGTCACTTTTTCAAAAAAGGTAAGCGTCTCGCGCCAGAAAAGCGCAATATTGTCCAGATCCGCGCCCCGGTCAGTTTCCACAGGCGAACCGATCTGCAGAGTTCCCAGGAAGGCATCCTCTTCACGCGACCGGTTGGAGGTATCCCGGATTTCCATCCCGATCAACGTCTGGTTATTGAGCCATTCCGTCAGATAATCGCGATACGCCAGCTGCCACAAGAGCGACGTTGCGCGCGAGCGCGTTGTCACCAAATCGGTATCGGGATTGAAGCTGCCGTCTGTGAATGTGGCGGAGGTTGTCATGAACTCGGTCTCATTCCACAACCAGGATGCCATCATGGAAGCCAAGAAGCGGTTTTCCCAAAATGATTTTTCTGCGCCGATCTGAAGAATCGTATTATCCATTTCACGGCCATCAAGCGGTTTGATGGTCTGTTCCGGATTCTCATCAAAGCGATTTCTCGGAATGGATCCCGGATTCGACGTCGCATCATCGGCATGTTTCAAATACACATACACCCGGCCCGAATTCTCCGGCAGCACATAAGCCGTCTTGATATCAAAATCCGTAATCCGGTATTCACCGTTATCCCGGAAGCCGTTGCTGGTATGGCGGCCGCCGCGGAAATAGTATTCGAACTGACCGCCCAGCGGGGTCAACCGGTCTTCGAGCGTACCGCTCATTCCCTGATAAAAACGGATGCCCGGAAAGCTGGAGAATTCAAGACCGCCAAACAGGCTGAACGGCTTTTTACTCGGGCGTCCGGTTGTGAGATGAATGACGCCGCCGAATGCGCTGCTGCCATAAACCGGAGAAGCCGAACCGCGGTCTATCTGAATCGCTTCCAGATCATCCGCCCCGTAAAGCGGATAATTTACCGCATCCCCGTCCACATTGTTCACTCGAACTCCGTCGACCAGCACAATAACGGAACTCCCGTCATTGAACCCGCGCATGCTGACGGTTTTGTCCACCCCATTGCCGGTATTATCAAAGAAAATGAGCCCTTCCTGATCGCTTAAGGCTTCCTGAAAATTTTTGGGCTGGCGCCGGTAAATCTCTTCTTCATTTTTGTAGGAGATATTTGCCGGGATCAGACTCAGGTGAGCCGGCGTCTCACCAAAGGGCACCTGGTAATCGGGGATGCGGCTTCCAATAACAGTCGCACTCAAGGCTGAGCGAAGACGGCCGCTTTCGGAAGAAACCGGTGCGGCATTTTCCAGCTCCGCCGTATCGGCAAAAACCGGAAAAGCAGAAACTGTAGAAAAAAGCGCCAAAGCCATCAGGACACGCTGGCAAAGGCTTTTCTGGAATCGGTTTGAAAATTGCTCGTTTCCAAACATGGTGTTTCCTTTCTCCTCCGGCAGAGACGGAACACGATGTGTGGAGACACGACAGACGGAAAGTCGGTCGGCAACATCTCTGCTCGGAGACGATGGTTAGTCAGGAACAGGGTGTTCCTGATCGATAACAGGCAGGTCTTCTGACTGGCAAGCGATTCACCTACCACTTATCCCATTTGGACAAGTGCGGTACCGTCGCAGTTTAAATCACTGCGTACGGTATCCGTCGTGAGCCTTCCCGGATTGCTCCAGTGGCATGCTTCACTTTCGTTCTTGCCGACAGCGGCGGCACCGTGGAGTCACCCGCATCCCGAAGGATGCCGGCCTCTCTTCCCTTTTCAGTCCGGCAGTCATTCTGCCGGAGCACCTGAAACGATTAGAAAGATCAGTTGAAAAAGCGGGCCATTATAACAAAAGAAATTGGATGCACCAGAAAATTTTATGCGGAAACTGCGGTGAGACGTTGCTGAAGCAGCATGGCCGTCACAAAGGCCTGTGTCTGGTTCAGGGCATCCAGACTGCGTGCATACCAGCGCTGGTCATCGCCCTGAAGCAGAAGTCTGGTATCCTCCGAAATTTCTTCACCACTCAGCAGCGCGGTTTCAAAAGAGGCTGTCACAAAAGTGCCCAAATAGGCCTGCCGGGGTCCGGCTTCGGCCGGGATGTCCCGGGGAAGCCCGCCGCTTTCGGGGTTATATAACCGGTCGGTCAAAACGCGGGAGAATCGGGTAAAACCGGCATCCCGCAGAAACGCGGGCAACTGCCAATCGGAAGGCGCCGCCACCACCACATTTGGCTGCAGTTTCAAAGCCGCCGTAGCCGCGGAAGCCTCGTCGACAAAACGAATGCGGGGATAAAGTGCTTCATAATCTTCAATGAAATATTTCTGAATCGCTTTGGAAGCCACGCGTTTGAAATGCTTGCCAAAAGCATCCGCCTGCGTCCCGTCTCCCTGCACAAGGACAACGATTTCATGAGTTTTCTGGCGCTGATTAAGTCCGGCAAGAACGCCTTCGACATAAGCGGCCATATGTTCTTCGGAAAGCTCGGCCGGAACCACGGAAACCACCGTCACTTCTTCTGTACTTTCATAGATCGCTTCGTAACGGGCCATCTCTGCACCCGACAAACCTTCAAACGCGGGCGGGGCCAATTCATCCAGCATCGATTCTCTTGCTGCCGCCTCTTCTCCCGCCGCAAGAATACCGCCGGTGACACGTGCAATGCGCAGCTGGCTTTCCCGCGAGACTTCGACTGCCTCTTCCACTTCTCCGGCCGCCTGCGGAATTTCATCGATCACCGCCGGCGTGTCCTGCCGCGCTTCCGAGCGGCGATATTCGAAAATCATGGCACGCCCGCGCTCATTTTCCGTCCGCACCGTTTGCACGACTTGTTTCATTGAATCGGTGAGATCTCCAAAATCAGCGGCGGTCTGACGTAAGCTTGCGATCGTGGCAGGACTCGATAACAGGGTCCCGTAGAAAACGCTGAGGGCATCAGCGTCTTCCGTACGGCGGCTTTCGTCCGGCTGCGCCCGCATGCGGTGCATTTTATTCAAGACCATTTCAAAAACACGCATCCCCTGCGGCCGGCCGTCCACAAAAGCCAGAAAGACTTCCAGGATTTCTCCCTCCCCGCTGGTCAAATCCCATTCGAGCCGGTCCACTTCAAATAAATTCCGATAGCGTTCGCCGATATGCTCGTCAAGCGCCGCCGAAATCGCATCCACAAAAGCCGAAAACGAACGCAAAGTCAGCGTGCTATCCCGATGAATCCACCGCTGATTCGCAAGATCTCCGGAAGCCCGCTGAATCCGGCGTTTCAGATTCGCTTCTTCCGGAGAGCCCGGCGATGTTGTCGCCGCTCCGCCCGGATCCTCCGGGGCGACCGTCTCGGGGACGGAAGATACCGCTTCGCCCTGCTCCTGCTGAATTTGTTTCTTCATTTCATTAATCGTCTGATTCCCGCTAAGCGGCACGGTGACCACAAAATCCACCAGCCGCTCAAGGTTCCGGTATTTCGCGAAGTCAACCGCTTCAATTTCACCGGCGTCAAGACGCACCCGGTCCTGAAGCACGGATTCATCCGGCACACGTTCCGGAATGGAAGGATCCATATATTCGCCAAAAACCGGAACTCCGGCCAACCGCGCCCGGTTCTGGACATAGAGACGCGCGAGAGCCGTCATCAGAAATTCGGCGGTTCGCTTCCGGAAATCGGACTCCGATAATCCGGCATACTGCGCTGAATCAAAGCGTTCAAGCGCCTGTTGTAAAGGCAAGCTTTTGAGATAGGCTTTGGAATAAAAATTCGACGGCAAATTTCCAAAAAAGAGTCCTGCCGTTTGTTGAAAAATACTGCGTCCGCCGAGATCTTCCTGCGCCAAATGAACGAGAAGGGCCGCATAGGCCTGCGCGTCCTGTTGATAAAACCGCCAGCGCTCGGCCGTCAGCGGCTTGGGCGATCCGGGTTTCCACTGACTTATGGCCGCCGCATCTTTCTGAATTTGGGCATCCAGGACCCGTCCCCGGTGCAGGCTGCGAGGGTCCCGCAAAAATTCGCGGTACGCCGGCAGTCCGGGTATTTCCACTTCCCCATTGCGCCAGGCCCGGCCGAAGGTTTTCATTGTGACCACCGCAATTTCCTGCCGGAATTCATCCGGTTCCAGAATTTCCGCCCGGGCTTCAGTAACAGGCGTCCCTTTCTGGAATTCGAAATTGATGCCTTCACGCAACAACCAGTCGCGGCCCCACTCCGGTACAAAATTAAATAAATCCGGCGCACCCGGATCCTGAATATAGAGCTGGTCGACCGTAATACGCGGAATTTTGCGGGTGCTCGTCAGCGTTTCGATCCGGCCGTAACGCGCCACATGATCCCGGGGGTCTTCTACCTGAATATCCCGCGGATCGCCGCTTTCATCCACAAAAACGATCTCGACGTCATCCACCGCGCCGATGTACTTCATAAAATGATATTTCAGATTGCGGTCTTCAAAATGGGCCTGACGTTCATCCTGCTCCGCAAAAAAACGGACCGGCTGAATTAAAGTCCCTTTGAACTCGCCTTCCGGATCCTCAAAAGACTTGAACTCCAGCACTTCCACATCCACCACCACCGGCTTGCGATTGACAATTTTCCGCACCGGCCGCAAACGCGCAAAAGTGACTTTCCCCCGGAATCCGGTCCGGATCACGACTTCGTCGGCTTCATGATACGTCGTGTAATTTCCGACTCCGAAAATGCCCGCACTTTCCGCTTCAGGCTTGCGATGCCCTTCCAGCGCCTGCAGCACCTGCACTTCCGGATGTTTAATGTTTCGAAAATTCTGCGCCAGTGTTTGCAGCTGCTGACGTAAGGCCGCATTATTTTTTGAACTCTCCGCCACGAAGATTTCGACCAGCAGTTCGGACGCGGCATCCGGCGCATTGTCTTTAAGAATCTGAAGCACCAGCTCGCTCGGTGATTTCGTTGTCGCCTTTGGCGGAAAATATTTCTGAATCAGCGTATCCGGCGACATCCCGACATTATCCTCGACGCCTACCACATACCGGACGCGGCCGGCTTCACGGTCTTCTTCTGTCTGACTTAAAAAAGTCCTCAAGCGGATTTGTTTCTTGCCAAAACGGTTTAATTCCTGCGCCGCACGGGAATCCGGAACTTTTCGAGTAATGTCCCGCGCATTCTGAATCAATTCGCGCAGCATCACCAATCCCGGCTGTTCCTGAATCGAAATGGCGCGATGAACATCCCAGCGCGACACCGGTTCAATTTCCTGACGAAAAGCGCGGACCAGCGCCGCGTGAATTTCTTCAGCGGCAATCCCGGAAGGTGACACTTCCGCCAGCTCGCGTGCGATTTGAAGAAGACCGCAGTCGGCATTCGCCATGCAGTGATCATTAAAAAAATCGTAGAGCGGATGCGTGTCCAGACCGCCGGTGTGTGTAATGCCAAGGCTGATCGCCTGACCGGCTTCGTTCAAAAGGGCTTTCTTCCCGAGGATATAGCCTTCGAGACTTTTCTTGAAAGAGCGGATAACAGCATGACGAACGTCACTCAAATCCTGAACCTCGGCATCGCGTTCAAGCAAGTCGCGGGCCGCATCGACGAGCCAGGCGAGATTCATTTCATCGACACCCAGCCAGTCGCGAATTTCTCCTTCCAGGAGGCTACCCGGATCCGACCGTTGAATTCGCCCTTCATCCGCTGCCGCCTCGAGATTCTCATCCTGCTCATGAAACAGCGTTTCATACCCAAGAAAAAGTTCCACCAGTTCGCGTCCCGGATAAGGAAAGTAAATGTCCAGTTCCCCGGCATCGCCCGCTTCAAACCGCCAGAGTTCCTCCAGGGGGTTATAGGTTTCTTCGGAATCCGGAAGCGGCTGGGCATTCATTAAAAAATTGAGAATTTCCATGGTGCTTTCCAGCGACTTTTTCCGCCGGAATTCATTGGCCGCATAACCGAGCAGTCTTTCCCGCACACCGCGAAGCCGCGCAAGCAGCGCGCCGTGGGCCGCACTGGTTTTGGCTTTGTCCTCATAACCGGAAATTAAATTATCAAAAAGATTTACCGCTTCAAACACGGTCGAGACCTGCCCCGCGTCCGCCGGTGGGGTTTCCGCTTCCGGCTGAATCACGGCCCGAATCAGGGCTTCACCATGACGGCGCGTGACCTCATTCAAACCCGTCAGATGATACAGAAAAAGCTGCACCGGGGAGAAGTCGCCCGGCGGACCTTCCAGGATTCCTTTTCGGCCTGAAAATTCCCACCAGCCTCGTTTCAGCATGGCGTCGATTTCTGAGTCAGAAAAATCATCCCAGGTTTCTGTTCTCAGGTGCTTTCCGGCCAGAACAGGGAGCGCGCGATAACCCGAACTGGTATGGACCAAGCTC
>CAZGID010000144.1:0-6483 GCA_964526065.1 uncultured bacterium | reverse complement strand
GTATCTTCAATTCAATCCAAAGAAAGAGCTCAGCCCGACAATGGCGGAACCCTTGTCCGTGGTCAGACGTGCCATTGAAGAAGAAGAGCAAATGGCGACTGAGCGTTTTGGAGGGCAGCACCGCGTTTTATATGATTTCAGTTTTAACCGGGAAAAACGCGATGTCACCGCGGTGCTTGAGGCCCTTGATGAAACGCGGGAAATTCTGGAGGCAGCAGAACCTTATGCCTGGCGGATTCACGGGATGGACGTCTCCGGGCCGGAGCGCCGGGATGGGGCTTATGCAGCCAATCAAGCGTCCTGGAGCGAGATTATTCGTCGTGCCCGTGAATTGGGGCTGGAGATCAAGACGCATATCGGGGACCGGACGAATACGGATCCGGAAAAGATGAGTATTGAGGAGCAGATGACTTTTCTGGAAGAAATGCTGGATCGGGTGCGTCCGGATCAGGCTATCGGGCATGCGATGGTGCTGGCGCCGCTGGTCGAGCAAAAGGGCGGCGGGTTTGTCGTCAATCCGGATCCGGAACGCGCGGATGCGCTTTTAAAGCGGCTTGCCGAGGAGGGCATCCGCATCGAAACGACGGCAACGGATAATCTTCTGGAGCAGAAGGAACGCTTTCGCCTCTATCACTGGCGACGGCAGGGGGTTTCCTTCGCCCCCGCCGTGGACGGTTTCCGTTATCACACGATGACGCTTTCGCAATGGCTGGCCCGGATTCTGGTCGTGGCGCCTGAGCAGGAAAAAGATAGACCTCCTTTAACCTTGGGGGAATTGCGCCGGCTGGTAACGCCGGAAAGCGTGATTTATGGGGATAACCGGGCGGAAGCTCGCGAATCTTTGACGCACTGGCATGAGTCCAAGGGGCAGGATGCCGGGATTTCGCGGCGCCAGTGGCTGGCGCTTGCCGGTTCTGCGGCGGGGATGGTGCTGATGCTGCCGGCGTTGACGGCCCGCGCGAAAGCAGAAGAAGATTCCATGCTGGCCAAACTGATCTTGCGAGGTCAAGCCCTGGCAAAAGAGAGATTTGTGCCGCAACAGGTGAAACCATCGCCGGCGTTTGATTATCCTGCTTACGACTATAACAAGGAAAATGAAGTACAGCCCGCCAAAATAGTGGATGTGCAGGGGGCAGGCGCTGTCGCGTATCCGCGGCGCGGCACATTGCGTCAGAAACTGCGCTTGTATCGTGAAACCGCTCCGGGTGAATATCGTGAATTTGATTTTGATCCTTCGCTGGTCCGCCATCCGGCCCGCGATGCACAAGGAAATAAAGTTCCGGAAACATTGCCGCCGGAAGTTCGCCACTGGACTCAGGTCAGTCTTTTTGCGCCCGGTCCTGCGGGATACCCGCAATACACTACTTTTTTTGCGAATGGCTACAGCCGGACCGCTTCTGTGGGTTCGAAACAGGTCGGGGAAACGGTATACGGCACTTCGGGCCGTCCTTTTGTTCAGTTGGGAGATCTTTCAAAACATAAAGGCGAAGATCATTTCTTTCCCGAACTGCGAGAAGTCTTTGTCGGCGAACCGCGAAACGGTATACAGGAAATCTATCAGGTTTTCGACAGTCCCGATGCTGTGATGATCCGGAAAATGGTGCTGCGTGCCGGAGAAACGACTCGTGTTGAAGTTTCCGGACGGATTATCCCGCGCGCCGGAAGGCGTATTGAAGCGGGCCAGAATATGGGATTTGGTTACAGCAGCATGTATTGGCGGGGCCCTGATGATGGTGTCACCCAGGGCGCCGCTTTTGATGCCAATCGGGTCAGTATCCGGTTCAAGAACGGCGAAACGCTTGTTCATGCCATTCAAAAGCCGCCGGCCAAGGGAGAAGCGCCTTCTTTTCATCCATTTGGCACTCCTTCTAATCCGGCAGTAGCGTGGTCGCTGGAATCCCGGTTTGAAGACGCTGGGCAGTTTATTCAGGGCGTCCGGTATCCGGACCGGGCCTCCCATTATGTCGAAGATATTCATTTTACGGTTGATGGGCAACCGGTCCCGACGGAACTTCAGGTGATCTTACTTGATCCGGATCAAGAGTTTAAAGACAACGTTGTGGCCGCCACGGTTTTGAAGCCGGAAGCTCCTATCGAAGCGGGAAAAATCATTTCCTTTTCTTATGTGGAAACCGTGCGCCGGGCGGCCAGGGGATTGCCGGCACCGGCCTTGGATGCGGTGCGGCTGGTAGGAGCACCCGGCGTTGTTCGGGAAGAAAATATTCCCGCCGGACACATGCAGGAAATCAGTTTGGAGAAAGGATTCGGCTTCCGGTATCAGGAGAATGCGGGGAACTTTGGCGGCGCTTATGCGGATCTGGAAGTTCAGGAAGTGGAAAACCGGGAATTAATCTGGAACTGGTCGGCTATCCGTCCGGAAGGTGCCCGCCAGGATGAACCATTGCCTAAAGTGGTGCAGGTGAAATTGGAGTGGGAGGAAGACGGTGAGCGTAAAGTCTATGCGCCGGCTCCTTTTTCGGTGAATACTGCCAAGGAAGCGAGGCTGGTGCTTCCCCAGGGTATTTCCTCTAAATTCCGATTTGTATTGATTAATGAAGCGCATCGCAATGATCTTGGCTTTACGCGAAAGGCTGCAAGTCTGGGAGCCGTCGGTTTCCGTGCGGCGGAGCGGCCGGAATCTCGTGATCCGAACGAGACAATCACATCTCAACCGGCAGCCGTGGCCGACATTCTCGAAATGGCGCAACGGTGGGAAGCCGAAGCGGTGGCGCGTCCATTTCAGCAATTGCAGAACTTTTTGGGTGAGGATCGCCCGTATGAAGATGTGCGTTGGGTCGCTGTTCATGCCGGAGAAGGTTTCTTCCTTCCGCTTCCTGGCAATATTCTCCCGGAAGTACGCTCGTTTCTTGAGCTCGATCTTCTTGATCCGATGGGAATCCGTTCGGTTGCGGGAACGGATGGCGCTTTTACCGAAGTCCCGGTGCAGTCGCCGGGTCTTGATGTCATCTTGACAGATATCCTGCCGCAAACGGACCGGGAAAGAGACGCTCTCTTTCTTGGCGTGGTGCAGAATTTAATACGGAATCCGGCTCATTTTATCCAGATGCTTGTGCTGGAAGGGGATGAGGAAGAGGTAGAGCAATTAAACCGGTATTTCCGGCAGGAGCCGGCCTATGCGCCCTTTGCCCGCCGGTTCCGTTTTCAAGCGGTTACAGAAAAACATTTGAACCGAGAATTCCAGAACGGGATTAATCGTGTCTTTAACGAAGCGCGCCAGCTGCCGGGAAGCCGGACGGTGACGATGGAAGAATTTCTCAAACAAGTGACGCTTTCAAGCCGGAATCTGGAATGGCTCGAAAAAACCTTTTCGAAGGCAGGGTTTCGCATCCATATTGATCACGCCGCGGGACGTCCCGGTTTGAATGCGTTGAGAATGCAAAAAACGCGCGACCTCGCGGCAGGCACGCACAATGCCGCCCTGATTCGTGAGTTAGGAGAAGAACTGTCGTTTAAAATTCTTTCCGCGGCGAGGCATGTTCTGGCCGGCGAAGATCTGGCTGCCTTTGAAGCGGCCTTCGAAAGAGCTTTAGCCGCCCGAAGCTTCTACCAGTCCGCTTAAGCACCTGTTGCCGGTTCAAGTTTCCAAGGCATTCCGCACCAGCTCTTCCCGGGAAAGGGCAGCCGGCAGAAGCGGTATGCGAAATTCCTGGACCGGCTTTTCCGCTTGCTCGTTTTCATAAAGGGCGAACCGGATAATCTGAGGCACTCGTTCTTTCGCCGTCACCGTTTGAAACGTGAGGCTGACGGTGTAGGTTCCCTTTTGTTCCGGGGGGCTGTCCCACTGGATTTTATCTGCAGGATAGTCCGTAGCTCCCGATTCTCCAAACTCTACCAGAGAAACGCGATAATGATAGCGCTTATCAAGAAACAGCTTGAAGGTGCCTTCCACCTGTAAGCCGTTGTCCCAGGTTTTTTCTTCAATATAAAACCGGGCGGCTGTATCGGGCGCATGATCCTGCTGACTTGCTTTCGGCATGCCGAGCAGCATCGCCAGCAGAATGGGTGCCAGGACCGGAAACAGCAGAAGTACCGGGATCAAATCCCCGAGCGGCCGGCGTCGCCAGGCAAAACCCCATACCAGACTTGCGGCAAAAAAAGGAAGCAGGAACGCGGTCCGGAAGACGGGGCGGGCCCACGGTGACTGAAAGGCGGGAAAGGCCGCATGATACACCGCGAAGGCTGCCGCGTCGGCGATTTGAGGCAGTACATAAATCAGGGCGGCCCAAAAGAATGAAGGCAGCGGGCATTTTTTGAGAAAAAAAGAAAGGGTGCCCGAAACAAATAGAGCAGCAAGTCCCGCCTGGTAGCCGGCATAGAAGGCGGTCGCGTCCGAGTTAATAAAATAAAGAAACAGGCTCGTCCCGGCCCACACAGCACAGGCGAACAGGAGAAGGAAAAAGACCCAAATGCTTTGTTCGTTATTTTTGACGGGAGCGGCGTCCTGCATGGCTCTACTTTAGCGCATTTTCAGCGCTTCTTCATCCTTTAGATTCCTGCCAACCATGACGGCCTGCCGGGTTTTTCCTGAAGGTTTTGAAGCGCTTTTCCCCTTATGGAAATAAACCTTGCTCTTATCCTCTCCGATCGGTTTCTTGCTTAAACTATTTCGAAAAAGGAGATGCCATGAAAAGCCTTTGGGGAGGGGCGGGATTCCTGTTGGTGTGGGTTCTGATCACGGCGGCACATGGAGACGAAATCGAAGGGGAATTGATTCGCGTGGAGAAAAACGGAAAAATGATTGTTTTGACGCCGGAGACAGAAGGAGCCCATAAGCAGGAAGAAGTCATATTGCCTGTGAACCAGCTTAAGCGGTTATGGGGTATCGAAAACCTCGGCGATCTTGAGGCGGGAGAAAGCGTAGCGGTTTCCGTAGAGCGGGAAGCGGAGGGAGTCCGGGAAGAGGCGACGCTTGAATACCGGGCTTTGGAGGGTGAGAACGGCAAAAGCGCCTATGCCGTGAGCCGGGTCCGGGTGGATGTCCCACCGGATAAAGCCCACATTTACCGCGGGTATCTGGGAGAGGATGAAAATTCGGCGAGCCATACTTATGTGCGCGAACGTATGACGCTGATTCCAGAATCGGAGCTGAAAAATCCGGTTCCGAACAAAAGGCTGGTTCAGTAATGGCAATCTGGATCGGCACTTCAGGATGGGTTTACCGTCACTGGAAGGGCCGCTTTTATCCTGAAAATATAACCACGAAGAAGTGGCTGGATTACTATGCCGGCCGTTTTGCCAGTGTGGAGCTGAATAATTCGTTTTATCATCTGCCCGAAACCAGGACTCTGAAAAACTGGAAAACGACGGTGCCGGATTCATTCCTGTTTTCCGTGAAAGCCAGCCGGTACTTCACGCATATGAAAAAACTAAAAGTGACCCGGGGTTCTGTCCGTCAATTCTTTAGTCGCATGAAAGCGTTGAATGGGAAAATGGGACCGGTTTTATTTCAATTGCCGCCCAAATGGAAACCCAATCCGGAACGGTTAGAAGCTTTTCTGAAAATACTCCCCAAGCAATATCGATATACTTTTGAATTCCGGAATACCGGATGGTTTTCAAAAGAAATAAAAAAGATCCTCGAAAAATACAAGGCGGCATTCTGCATTTATGAACTTGCCGGACAGTGTTCGCCGGAATGGACGACCGCGCATTTTGTTTATGTCCGGCTTCACGGTCCGGGAAACAAATATCAGGGGGATTATGATGGCCAGACGCTTTCCCGCTGGGCGCGGCGCATTCGTGCCTGGCATAAGCAACGAAAGGATGTTTATTTATATTTTGATAATGATGATTCGGCCTATGCGGCATTGAACGCTGAAACGCTTCAGAAAAAGCTAAAATCAGTGATCCCCCGATAGCTCCTTGCCGGTAATTTGTTAGTTTAACGCATAATCATAATTGGGCAGCCGTTTCCTTCCGGCCGGTCTACTTGATAACCGGACTGGCGCATGATCGAGCCGGAGGGTACGGTTGCGTCAGGGAAATTTGGACAAAGGGTTCCGGCTTTCCCTTAGTTCTATGGGGCTCCTTTTTAGGTATTCTTTTATTAAAAGAATATCAAATAACTTAAAGGAGTTACTTGTGATCGATACACCGTCCAGGCTTCCGGAAGGGGAGGCGTGCTTCCAAATGGCAGATAAAAAGAAAATTTTGATCGTGGATGATGATTGGGACACATTGCATTTATTGCAATATCAGCTTTCTCGCCATGGTTATGCAGTGGCGCTTGCGTCCGACAGCGTCGAATGCCGTAAGCAGATTCAGGAGGAAAAGCCCGACCTTGTGATTATGGATATTATGCTGGGGCCCGAAGATGGCACACGGCTCTATGACCATCTGGTAGATGAGGGATTGAACCGCAGCACGCCCGTCATTTTTTTGACCAATCTTGCTGAAGATCAGGATGTTTCGCCCGCAAAGCCGGGTCGTAAATATGCATTATTGAGTAAGGGGATCGGAATC
>CAZGID010000143.1:0-6534 GCA_964526065.1 uncultured bacterium | reverse complement strand
ACCCGGACCGGATATGTCCGGACATGCATCCCGCGGTGACTTTTTTCATCGCCGGAATGCAGATTGATTTTGAGCGCATGGCGCGGGCAGCAGACCCAGTCGCCACGGATTTCTCCGTCGGCAAGGGCTTCCCGCTCCGAAGGACAGGCATTATCCAGCGCCCGGAACAACCGTGTCCCAAGATTAAAGATGGCGATATCCTGATTCCTGAGTCGAAATCGCCGCCCCATATGAAGCGGAAACGTCTGCACCGGAGCAACCGGATGCCAGTGAATCGATCGGATCATTTCCATGCCTTCTTCCTTTCTAGAATCAATTTTGTCGACTGGGATTTAACAAAATTGTCGAACCCCTCCCCTGCATGCCAGCAAAGGACCTTTCGGTCATCTCAACGAATAAAGAGATTCAATAACCGTGCCAACTTAGGGTTAGTAGGATTAGACGGATTCGGGGGGAAGAGGCTTCGCTTCCGGAAGGTCCTGAAAATTGCCGGGATGCGGGTAATCCTGTGAAAATTCCAGCTGACCCTCCGCCGTGTATTTTTTACGGTTGGTCTTATAGCCCTCCTGATAGGTATCAATAAAAGCCAGGTTCCCCGCTTCATCATAGGAAACCACAATTCCGTGGGGACGCCCCTGCCGGAACTTCCAGACCGTTTTGACTTGCCCATTCACATAAAAAGTTTCCAAAGTCCCGTCCTGAATCTTTTTATGTTGAATATCCGCATTGATCTTTTTAACGACTTCCGGCATATCGCGGAAATAAACGGGATCGAGCCCGTACTTGCCGGTTTGTCCGTCTTCTATATAAATCGCCTCGACATTTCTTTCCATTTCACGCCATTCCGCGCCGGACAGCGGCAGATTTCCGGCGTGAAAATACAGCGACTCATAAAAGTGCCGGATCAATTCTCCCCGTTCCCGCTCTGACTTGGCATTCTCCATATAAATTTGAATGCTCTTACCCATTCCCTTCGCCACATCGGCACCGCGCTCCGCCGCTTTTATCAACGCTTGCAAAAGCGCCTCTTCCGTTTTGGCCCGGGCGGTCAAATACTCCTGCACCGGAAGGGTTTCCGGCTGCCGGGTCAGGGCCTGCAAAAAGGGAGATTCTACGGCCGGGGTAACGGGCAATTCGTTATAAGGATTTGCAGCATCCGGCCAGTAAGACGGGGCAAAGTTCAACTCTTGATTTGCCGCCGGCCCAGACGCCGGCCGCTTCTGGGCAGCCGAAGAAGGCATCTCATTGCCGGAAAATGCCGGCTGAACGAGAAACACCAGAGACAAGCAGAAGAGCAGAAAAACACCGGTAAAAGAGAGACGAAAAAGAATCGAACGCATGGTCTTGAGACCCTCCGGGCATTCCTACAATATCGGCCAAAAGACCTCTAGGATTTAAACACAAAATAAACCGCTCCCAGAAGGCAAAGGAAACCCGCCACATGATTCCAGCGGAGCGCTTCCTTTAGATATAAAACAGAGAAGCCGCAAAAAACGATCAACGTGATGACTTCCTGCATCACTTTGAGCTGCACGGTTTGAAACTGGTAGGAGCCGATCCGGTTGGCGGGAACCTGAAAGCAATATTCAAAGAAGGCAATCATCCAGCTGACCAAAATTACTTTCCAAAGCGCCTCATGACGGTACCGCAAATGACCGTACCAGGCAAAAGTCATAAAAATGTTGGAAATCGTAAGGAGAATTAACGTTCTCATGGCGAATCCTTTCGCTAAAATGGCCAGAAGCATAGCACGGGCCAGAGGCCTGTCAAGCTTGCAAAAAAACATTCCGGCAGTGCGTTTCAGGGATATAATAGGAGCATGCCGATCGAATACCGTCGTATCGACTGGTGGTACTGGGTCGCAACCATTGCCCTGCTGGGTCTGGGATTAAGCGGGGAAACGGTTTTTTTCTGGTGGGCGATCGGATTGACGGTCGTGCAGATGATTCACTTCTCTTTCCGCGACCGCACGGTGACATCCTTTTCCGTTCAGGTACGGGCGGGCATTCTGCTTCTTTTCCTCGTGGCACTTCTTAAACCGGTAATTTTCTGGATTCCTGTGGTCGGGATCTCGATTCGTCTGCTTACCGGCTACTGCTTTCTGGCACGCGTGCTTTCCCTGCTTCCGTGGAACCGGAATGAAAAGCTGACGGGAAATCTGCTACGCCGGACCTTTCTGACTCCGCCGGTTTCCGGCAGCATTCTCAAAAACCGCTGACCGGAATCAACTTTCTGCCAGTGGCAGGGTCACAATAAACGTACTTCCCTGTCCCGGCCGGCTGACCGCCGTAATCCTTCCCTGATGCCGGATCACAATTTTCCGGCAGATCGCCAGCCCGATGCCCGTTCCTGCATAATCACGGTTGTGAAGGCGGTGGAAAGGTTTAAAAATCCGTCCAAGATATTGCTCATCAAAACCGGTTCCGTTGTCTTCCACACGAATTTCGACGGTTCCTCCTTCGGCCGTCCGGGCCCGCACGTGAATCTCAGGAGCCGTCCCCGGCCGACGGAACTTGATGGCATTCATCAACAGATTTCGAAAAAGCAGTTCGATTTGAAGCGCATCTCCGTGAACCGGCGGGACCGGCTCCATGTCAATCCGGGCTGAGGAAGTCCGGATTTCTTCTTTCAGCTCCATCTGCAGTTTTTGGAATATTGCATCCATCGATACCGGCAGAAAGGGCCGCCCTTCCGTGCCGATCCGTGACAGTTCGCGCAACTCATCCATCATGAGCTGCATCCGCGCGCTGGTTTCGACGATTTGACTTAAAAACTGGCGCGCCTCATCATCACCGGGCTGAAACTTACGACCGAGAAGATCGGCATAAAAATTCATTTTCCGAAGCGGTTCCTGAAAATCATGAGTGGCGGCAAATGCAAACAGCTCTAACTGTTCCAGCTCCGCACGGGATCGAGCCAGTTCTTCGGTCTTCAGAATGAGACTTTCATGCGCCCGCTTCTTATCCGTAATGTCTTCCGAAATACCGAGCAGATAAACGGCTTCTCCATTTGCATCATAAAGAGGTACTTTTTTGGTGTGAAGAATGCGCTCGCCCTTATACCGGGTCGCGATGGGTTCTTCGGGAATTTCGACAACCGACCGGCCGGCAAGCACCTCGCGGTCTTTGGCCGTAAAGGAATCCGCCTGCTCGCGGGGAAAAAAATCAAAGTCATTCTTTCCGATCAACTCTTCCCGTTTGTATCCTAAAAGCTCTTCGCCCGCACGGTTGAACCGGACAAAGCGCAATTCCCGGGCCTCTTTCATAAAAATCATGTCAGGAATGTTTTCAATAATGGAATCCAGAAACTCGAGACCGGCCGGCAGGCTGAATTTGGAAGCGGAGGAATCTTTCATGAAAAAATATTCTAACATAATCACCACAAACAAGGTACGACAGCATTCGCTTAAAAAGCTACGCTCCTTCCAGGTTTTTGTATTATACTGAGCGCCCTGCAGGGGTACCTCGGGGCATTGAATAGAAAAAGGGAGATGGATCGTGGGACAAATTGCCGGAAATGAACTGAAGAAAAAGCAAAATATCCTCATCGACAATCAGCCATTCACGGTCGTCGAAGTGCAGTACGCCACACCTTCCGCCCGCGGCGCTTCCACGCTGGCCAAAGTCCGGGTTCGCAATCTTCTTAACGGGGCTGTGCAGGATAAGACGTTTAAGACCACAGAAAAATTTGAAGAGCCCGATGTGGAACGCGTACCGGCCACATTTCTTTATGCCGCTGGCGACGATTACAATTTCATGGACAATGCTTCTTATGATCAGTTTATTTTGAATGCCGAGAAACTGGGGGAGCAAAAGTATTATTTAAAGGAAAATCTGGATTTATTTGCGCTGAAGTTCAACGGCTCCGTCGTTTCCCTGGAACTGCCGGCTGCTGTGGAACTCGCCGTTGCGGAAACGGAACCGGCCATGAAAGGCACCTCGGCTTCCGGCCGTTCAACCAAACGCGCCGTCCTGGAAACCGGCCTGGAAACCCAGGTCCCTCTGTACGTCGAGAATGGAACCGTCGTCCGGGTCAATACCCAGACCGGTGAAGTAACCGGCCGCGCCTGATCAGGCCTCTTGCAGCTGCCGGCGAATCCCCCGCGCCGCCACCGTCCCTGTCGCCCAGGCCCACTGAAAATTAAATCCTCCGATGCGGCCGTCTGCATCCAGAATTTCACCGGCAAAATAAAGCCCCGGTTGTTTCAACGATTCCAGAGTGGCGGGGTTCACTTCCGTTAAAGGAATTCCTCCCGCCGTCACTTCCGCCTTTTGGTATCCCCAGACACCGGAAACAGGCAGCACTAAAGCCAGAAGATGCTGAAGCAAGGCTTTGCGTTCGGGAATCCGAAGTTCGGTCATTTTGCGATCGGCCGGAATTTGAGCCAGCGCCGTCAGCAGGACGGCCAGCCGTTCCGGTAACAGTTCCGCCAAAAAAGAACGCACCTGCTTTTGCGGCGACTTCTGCCGGACTGCCTGAAAAACTTCAAGCAGTTGCGGTTCCGACATTTCAGGCAGAAAACAGACCCGCACAACCGCATCCGTCGTTTGCCGGTGAAACCGCTGCCAATGGCGGCTCAAATCCAGTGCCGCCGGTCCGCTGAAACCGAAATGGGTAAACAGAAAGGAATCCTGAAAAAAAGCGTGTCTTTTGCCTGAGGCCCACAACTCCAGCCGCACCGGAAGCGTGACTCCCGCCAATTGGCGAAAACGCTCATCTTCCGTACGAAACGGCGTAAGTGCCGGAATGGTGGGCACAAGCGTATGCCCGAAAGACCGGGCAAGCTCATATCCCGACCCGTCACTTCCGGTTGTCGGATACGACAAACCGCCCGTGGCCATCACACAGGTTTTCGCGTAAAAAATGGAAGAAGCACTGCTGATTTCAAATCCCTTGTCCGAATAACTCACCTTCCGGATTTTATGGCCTTCCACCAATTGCCCGCCGGCTTGTTTCAACGCCCTCAGAAGGGCTTCCAGAACCGTCCGGGCCGAATGAGTCACCGGAAAATATTTCCCGCCCGGTTCCACGACCAGGGCCACGCCGATTTCGCGAAAAAAAGCAACGGCTTCGTCCGATGAAAAAGCGCGCAGGAGATTGCGGATCCGGATGCGTTCTTCTCCCGAAAAATCCTGTTCCGTGACTTTTTCATTGGTCACGTTGCATCGGGTACCGCCCGACATTAAAATCTTGGCCCCCACTTTGTCGCGGCCGTCCAGCAATCGAACGTTCAAACCGGCGCGGGCGCATTGAATCCCCGCCATCAAACCGGCAGCACCGGCACCGATAACCGCCACATCCGTACTTTGGGATTGAGATTTTTCGGAGGACATGGGGCGTTATTGTAGGACCCCGGACCAAAAAAAGCCATGTCGAATCCGATACCCGACAGGTTTTTTCACGACGGGATCAGGGAAACCCCGGATATCAGCAGATTTCAGAAACGGTTTGAATAGAGGCAAGCGAAAACCAAAGGAGGATTCTATGAGAGAGCATGCAATTGAACAGTTTGAATCAGCGAGCACCGCTCAGCGTCCGGTCATCAGCTGGGGTGCCATTTTTGGAGGATGGCTTTTTGCTTACGCGTTTGCTCTGCTGCTTTATTTACTTGGGGCCGCCGCAGGCATTACCAGCCTCGCCGCCATCAACAACTGGAGCAATGCCGTGACGTTCGGGACCGGCTTATGGATGATTGCCGCGTGGGTCATTGCGACCTTTACGGGAGCTTATTTTGCAGGACGCCTTTCCGGCGCCGCCTCCACAGGCTCCGGCATGATGCATGGAATGCTCGTATGGGCCCTCTCCGGTTTGATGACGATTTTTCTGGGCTCGTTGCAGGCAGCAGGCGTCGCCTCTGCCGGGGTTGCCGCCGGCCAGGGGATTGTTTCTTTCGGTCAGGAGGCCGGTCAGCAAGGCGGTCAGGTCGCGATTCCGCAGGAAATCCGTCAGAGCTTTGCCGATCAAATTCAAACCCAGTCCAGCCGGATTATTGCGCAGGCTCCCGGCGCACAAAATGTAAGCCAGCAGGAAATTCGCCAGGCCATGGAACAGCTGGATCAGCAGAATTACACTGAAATTGGCAGTGCGCTGATCCGCGGCAATTCACAACAGGCCCGGCAAATTCTGGCAGACAACACCACGCTTTCTGAAAGCCAGATTACCAGCCTGGTAAACGGGCTCACGGCTTCGGCTGAAAATTACCAGAATCAGTTTGCACAAGGTGCGGGCCAGATGGCCGAAACGGCCGGAGATTATGCCGGCTTGACGCTTTGGGTTTTCTTTTTCTGCAGCCTTCTGGGACTTGGTGCCGGCGCATGGGGAGGCTCTCTCGGAGCTGTCAGCGCTGCCAGGCATCAGGAAGTCTACTGGATTCAAAACCGGCCCTATCCGGGGACTGCACCGTCAGAAGCCGAAAGACGCCGGGCGGGATAAACCATCAACCATAACAACCCGGATAAAAGGCCGTCAAATGACGGTTCTTTTATCCGGAAGAAGTTTCTGCCAGCAGATTTTTTGCGCGGGAGAAAGAAGAAC
>CAZGID010000142.1:0-6674 GCA_964526065.1 uncultured bacterium | reverse complement strand
GCCAAACCGGTCAAAACCGTCAAAAAAACAGGAACCCAGGCGGCCGCTTCCATGAGATCCGGCCCGTCAAACCCGCTGGCGGCCCCGGCCAACAGATAAGCGGTATACGGATGCAAATTCAAATATGACCAGACACCTTTTGGGAAGAGACGAAGGGGATGATAAAACTTGCCATGACGAAACCCTGCTCCCATTTTTCCGTCTTCGGCAAGACTTCGAGATAAACCATAATAATAATAGGAATCCGCCCCCAGCAAATAACGACGGGACTGTCCCGATGGACTGCGGGCCAGGATTTGCTGACGGGCAGAAGCCAGCGCTGAGTGATACTCCTCCGGGTCTTCCTGCCGGATTTCCTGAACGCGTTTCTGAACCAGCTGCTTCAAAACTTCCTCAGGCACCTCCGGAAGCGTTCTCCGCAACCCCTCGGTCAACTGGCCTTCCATTCTGCGGGAAACAATCTCCTCAGCCAATTGATCAGCACGATCGGGTGGAATGACGCCGATATCCAGAATCCCATAAAGCCGGAAATAAATTCCCGCCGAGAGAGAAAGCAGTATCCAGAGCCATATAAATCTGCTCTGTATAAAAGGACGTAATTTCATGTCATGTATCATCGGCTCAATTCGAAAGAAATGAACCCAAAAGCCCGGACCAAAAATGGCTTGTTCGCATCGCAAATCCCTGCATAATAACGGCATGCATCAATTGAGAATCATGATCATTGTCCCCGCCCTGAATGAATCACGCACCATTGCAAAGCTCGTGGCGGAAATCCGGGAGATTCACCCGGAATATACCGTTTTTGTTGTCGACGACGGTTCCACCGACGACACGGCCCGCATTGCCTCTGAGGCAGGCGCCCATGTATTGACATTGCCCTACAACTTAGGAATCGGGGGTGCTATCCAGACGGGATTTAAAGCGGCCCGCGAATTCGCCTTCGACATTGCCGTCCAAATCGATGGGGACGGGCAGCACGACCCCAGGTATCTTCAAACCGTGCTTGCCCCTGTTATCGACGGCCGGCTCGATCTTTGCATCGGCAGCCGCTTTATTGAAAAAAATTCCGGATTTCAGTCGACCTTTACGCGCCGATTCGGCATTCGCTTCTTTTCATTTCTACTGAGCTTTTTAACAGGCGCACCCATTACCGATCCGACCTCCGGCTATCGCGCCTATGGACCTAAACTTATTTCTCTTTTTGCTGAGCACTACCCCATCGATTTCCCGGAACCGGAGACGATTATGACGGCCAAGCGGCATGGCCTCAACATTGGAGAGGTACCGGTCCGGATGCGCAAACGGCTGGGCGGCATTTCATCGATTCGCTATCTTAAGACGATTTATTACATGCTCAAAGTGACGCTGGCCATTCTGATTGACCGCATCAAAAAGACACCCAAAGACAGGAGCCGTTCATGAATTCACAGCTGTTTGCCATCCTGATAGCCGCCGCCATTTTCCTGCTCGTACTTAATCTGATTCGTCGACAGAAGATGACGTTTAAATATTCCATGGCCTGGCTGTCCGCCTGCTCTATTGTGCTTGTCTTCTCGATCAAGCCGGACTGGCTTTTTAGCCTATCGAAATTAGCCGGGTTCCAGCTGCCCAGCAATTTTGTTTTCTTTTGCCTGCTTGTTTTCTTTGTCTGTTTAACGCTGCTTCTCACGGTTTATATTAATGAACAAAACAACCGTGGAGAATCCCTCGCCCAGAGCGTCAGTTTGCTGGAATATCGGATCAGAAAGATGGAAGAAGAAAAGAAAGAAAAAGACCGAAATCAGTAAAGCGGGGGTGCAAACGCATCCTCTTGCTGAGGCGCTTCTTCAAAAGGCATTTCCGTTTCAGGCTCGGGCTCTCGCGGGCCACTTCCAAGCATCGCTTCAAGCTCGGCCACCAGATCATAGCGATTCAAAGAACGTAATACCGAAAGCGGTTCCAACGCCATGGCCCGGTTTCCGAGCCGTAAATAAGCCAGCGCCATGCCGTAATGTGCCTGAGCAAAATCGGGCTCTAGACGGACCACCTTGCGAAACATTTTTACCGCCTCCTCAGGACGGCCGGCTTCAAGCAATTCAAACCACCCGAGACCAAAATAAGCTTTACCGAAATTTGGATCCGCCTCAACTGCTTTCCGATAATTTTCGGCCGCCGTTTCCGGATCCCCTTCATCCATGTAAACAGTCGCCAGGTTAAAATAAGCCTCGGCGAACTTCGGGTCATGTTGAACCGCCTGTCTGAACGAATTGATGGCCAGGCCGTTATTTTCGTCTTTTAAATAGGCGACGCCCATCAAATTATGAACAGGCGCCATATCGGGGCGGATTTCAAGGATGGCTCTAAAATTTTCAACCGCAGTAGGATAATCCGCGGCCTCAAGCGCCCTTATTCCTGCCTCATATCGCGAACGAAGCGAGCCCTCCTCTTCAGCCTGGCTGACACCCGTGCAAATAATAAGCAGGAGAATCAGGAAGAAAAACTTTTTCATACAGAAGGCTCCATGGATACCGCAGTCGGCGAGGCCGGAAGTTCATCGGCCGTGATCAGGATGCGCTCGATATCCATCGAACACTGAATCACTTCGCCCGTTTTCGACTTCGGCACCATATTGTATTTCACAATCTGAAAGAGATAATCGGACTCCTCCAGCATGCTCATAAAGGCAAGGAGATCGGTCAGCGTCCCTTCACAATCCAAACCCGTCTGATAGATCTGAAAAACAGGATTTTCTTCCATGTCTCCCGGGCGGATATTCAAAATACTGATATTCTGCTGTTTCGCAAAATTCTCGATTTTACGAAGCAGCGAACCAATAATTTCCTCCTGAGACTTAACGCCGGAGTCCAGGTACTGGCTGTATTCATTGTATTCCTCCATGATCCGGTCTTTAAACGAAAGAATACGCAGATTCCGCTTCACCGTTTCTTCACGGGCTTCTATTTCCGCGTCCATCACTTTCAGGTGAGAAAGAATAGGACCCAGAACCATGCGATCCATGAGGGCTACAAAAAAGCAGATAACGGCTGCCACCAGCAATCCTTTGCCGATTGGAGATAATTCCGAATAGGTCTTCGCCAGATCCATCAGAATCCCTCCGCCAAAACGCACTGGATAATAAAATCCGCAACTTCTTCCTTCCCCTGTCTCCGCGATTTGGTTTCTTCTGTTTTGACACTGGCAAAGTAATTGGACTCTTCTAACTGAGTCACGAAAGCAAAAATGCGGGACATCGATTCAGCTGTTCCGGCAAGCGTCAAATTCCCTTCGGCATCATAAGCAAACTGCGTCAGATAAATATCATCTCCGATGAGAGCGGTCACCTTATCAAACACATACAGCCCGCGTCCGCGATTCTCCAAAAGTTTTTTCACCGCTCGTGTCTTGGTTGAAATCCGCTCCAATGCCCGCGCCCGGTCAAACGTCCCCTCATGAATAGAATCCAGCCGCTCAATCTGAACGCTTTTAAAGTAGAGCTGGGCGCCCAAATAGAAACTGATCATCAAAAACAAAGTCATGATCAGAATCCCAAGCGTCATGACTTCTTTCCCTCCTTCACGAACCTGCTTGCGCAGTTTGACTTCGCTCGGCGTCAAATCAAGTTCGATTTCCTTTATTTGAGAAGCCGATGCCATCAATTCAAAGTAGGACTGTTCGGGATGACTGGAGATCTCTTGTTTCGCAGAATCCGCCATTTCAAAGCGGGATTCATAAGCCAGCCATTCCACCGCAGGCTGTTTCTTTCCTTCCGGGAAGGATCCCAGTATAGCCGTTTTAAGATTTTCAGGATCCTTGACGGCTCCTGTCAGGAACAGCTTTTCCACCGACTCCCCGATACCTTCATCCTGGTAGGCGGCCAGAGATTTCTTGAGTTCCGTTAAGAACGTTTCCTGGGCCGTTTCCCGGTTATCCCGGAAATGACGCGCCCCGACCAGCAAATTGCGGACGAATGCCATTTTACCGCCATCCAGAATGGTTAAATCGGTGGCCTCTTCTCCCACATGAAGCCCCGCCAGATGCCGGCACTCTGGCGCCGCTGCAGCATAAATCTGCGCCAGGGCCTCCGAAGCCACCGCGATCTTTTCGATCGATAAGCCGCCGTCTTCCATGATGCGGCAATATCGCTCGACAACTTTGCGGTGCACAATCAGAAGTAAAACATTTGTATAGTGCATCCCTTCCATTTCCCGGCATAAATAATCCACCACAATTTCATCGCGCGAGTACGGAGTGAAACGGCCGATTTGCAAATTGATAATTTTAGCGATTTCTTCTTCATTGTTCGAAGGCATGTCAATATTACGAGAAATAAAATGCCGGGAGGGAATAACACAAACCGCGCGCCGGGTGCCTGCTTTCATATGACGCACCGATTCGGCAATAAAGCCCGAAAGACCGGTATCATCTTCGGCTTCAAATTGGCGGGAATCAAGATTCTCAATCCGTATATCTCCAGCCGAAGATGTCACTAAAGCCGTTTTAGCCGTCGAATCTGACAGATCGATGCCAATCCAGGCATCCTTTTTTTTAAAAGAAGGTAACGCCGCCTTGGGCTTATCGGGCGATACTCCCTTCTGAAATTTTTCCAGCAAAGCTTTCATTTCTGATCCGTCTCACAATGTCCGGCCGGAACCGGAATTATTCTCGAATAGAGATTTTCAAAACCCTCGTACCTCAGGTTCACTTTAACGGCTGCCGGAAGACACTTCTTCTCCCAGTTTTTCACCCACTCATCCGTCTGCTTGTCGAAGTCAGGATTGTAATACAGGAATTCAAAGTGATCCAAGCGATTCAAAAGACGCCGTTTACGGGGTTCCTCGACCGCATGATAGAGGGCGGGCTCAAGCCCTTCCACCATTCGGTATACAGCTTTCTCGGAAGCGTGATATTCATACCGGACATGCAGAGCCTCCCGTGAGCGCTGCAATGCAACTTCTGGAACCGGAGGCACTGTAAAAAAAGCGAATTTTTGGGCATCCCCGAGTGGGGGTTCTGCTGAAAAATAAAAGGCATTTCGCAGATCCTGCGTTATCCGCTCCAGTAATATAGAAATCTCAACATCAGGCCGTTCCGCGTAGGCCCTCTTCCAGACACGAATGCCCTGAGAAAGCGTATTATGAAGTGCTATGGAAATCACCGCAATAATGACAAGAGATAAGAGAGATTCCAGCAGCGTAAAACCGCGCTCACTACTCCTTGGGCGGCACAAGAACATAGGTGCTCCGGCTGACATGTTTGCGCCTCCCGCCTTCGGGCCAGGAAACATCAAATTTCGCCTCATACAGCCCCCCGGCCTTCTGGACAGGCAGGCTCTGAATATCATAATCGAAAGTCCATTTGCCATAAGGAATCTGCCCGCGCTTGCGTGCCGGGGGCGCTTCTCGATAAAGACTGACCTTTTGCTGTAGAACGGACAACTGATCTGACATCAAGTAGGAAGCCGCCGACCGTTTGTCCATGTGATCCATTGTTGCGGTGGCTGACAGAAGCGGGCGGTAAACCGCAAGAAGGCCGACAGCGATAATCACGAGGCTCAGTAATACCTCCAGTAGCGTAAAACCCGCCTCATCATGGACGCGTACAAAAATAGCGCTCACTGCCAGTTCACAATATCGTCATCTGACTCTTCAGGTTTGGCGTTTTTCCCTTGTGAAAACAAGTCATAATCATGCGGCCGAAATGTGCCGGGCGATGCATACTGATAGGGGCGTCCCCAGGGATCCACTGGACGCTTTTCCAGATAAGGACCATTCCAATTCTGCGGAATAGGGGGGGTTGAAGGCTTTGTCATTAACGCCTCAAGCCCCTGTTCGGTGGTAGGGAAAAAACCATTATCCAGCTCATACAATTTAAGCGCCGTCGCAATATTAACCTCGACATCCGCCTTAGCAGCAGCACGGCGAGCCTGATCCGATCGCCCCATAAGACGCGGAACCACCATCGCGGACAATGTTCCAATAATAATAACAACGAGCAAAATCTCAATTAAGCTGAAACCTTTATTACATTTCAATCGCATCATCAAAACCCCTTTCCGTTATGACACCATGGCATTCATGCTGAATACCGGGAGAAGGACTGCCATCACAATAAATCCTAAAATTAATCCCACAACCAAAATAATGACCGGCTCAAGCAAATCTGTAAAAATTTTCACATATCGGGAAGTTTCCTCTTCATACCAGTCTGCCAGATCTCCAAGAGTTTCTTCCATCCGTCCGGTTTCTTCGCCAATCCGGATCAGCTGCACGGCGAATGAAGGAAAATAACGGGAAGAAGACAAAAGATGGCTTAATGTTTCCCCATGCCGTATCCCCTCGGAACTACGCTCAACATCCGCCCGGATACACGAGTTTTCAAGCACTGGACCGGCAGAGCGAACCCCATCCACCAGTGGAATCCCGCTTTTAATCAAAAGCTGCAGCGTTCGCGAAAAGCGGGCAATATCGGCCATCTGGATCAGTTTTCCAAAAGTCGGCATCCGCAAGGCAACCCGGTCCCACGCCGCCTTAAACTTAGGCTGCCGTAGCAAACGAGCCAGGAAAAGAAAAAGAACAAAGCCGCCGAGCAAAATGCCGATCCAGGCCGTTTGAAAGAAATCACTTAACCGCATCAGCACCACCGTCGGCCAAGGCAATGCCTGATTCAACTCACGGAAAAAAGAAGCGAATTTC
>CAZGID010000141.1:0-6689 GCA_964526065.1 uncultured bacterium | reverse complement strand
GCAGCGTGCCGAACAGTTTCTTGCCGGCCAGATAAAGGAAGAAAAGCGCGGCCACCGTAATCGCGGGGTTGAGCCAGTCCGCCGAAATGCCGGATTCCAGTCCCAGCGCCCAGAGGGCCGGCCATCCCGGCGGGTACACACTGAACCACTTGCCTGCGCGGTTGCCGACGTGCACGACATCAAAAAAATCAGAGGCGGCATGCGGCGGCACCCACCACCGGCCCTGCCGCAGGGTTTCGGCCAGAAAATAACAGGAATGCTCATCCGCCGAATTCATGAAGGCGTGCAGGATGAAATGATTGACGGCCAGCAGCCCCGCGCCGGCCATGAAAAGCAAAAGAACAAGAGAGATTTTGGGAAAGCGGGCCAGAGCGGCCGTCATGCGGCCCAAAGCAGTCGGCACGCGTTCCGGCAGGGCGCGCAAGCCGAGCAGGCCGATTAAAAGCGAAGCCCCCAGCCAGGCCAGGGCATCGCCTTCAAGAAACAGACGGCGGCCTTTCAATTCCTGAAAACCTGTCTCCCAGAATGGTGCGAGCACCAGAAGCAATCCGGCGGCCGCTGTCAGAAAAATGATTTTGCGGTTCATGCCGCGTTTTCCGTTTCGTTTTCGGCAGACGGCAAGGCGCCCTGTTCCTGCAAATACGCTTCCAGCGTTGCCGCCACGACTTGATGGCCTGGCGCCGTCCAGTGGCCGTCGCCAGAGATGTAATAATCGGAAAGTTTCCCGGCTTTCACGGCTTCATGCAGCACCGGCGTCAAATCAATGAAGTCGACGCCGGTTTCTTCCGCAAACCGGATGATGGATTTGCGCAGGCTGACCATGTCATTGTTTTCCATCCAGCGGTCCGGCGGCACGAGCACGAGCACCGGATGGCTGTTGCTGCCGCGGATTTCAGCGATCAACTGCTGCAAAATCACCCGTCCGAGAATCCATTCTGTGGTGGTGTCCGGATGAATCCAGCCGAGGTTTTTGCCAAGCCTGGTGATCATCCGCTTCGTCAGCCGGTAGACGGCGCTTTTCATCAGCACCTGTTCCGCCGCTCCGTAACGGATCACTTCCGGAAACTGGTTCGTGCGCAGCGTAAAAGGCGGCGGCACGGGCACATTCTGAAGTTCCAGGTCCCCTGCTTCATCCAGCACAAAATAGGGTTTGGCATGTCCGGTATCGGCAAAGGCACGCAGGGCGCGCCAGAAATCTTCGGGAAAAATATTCACGAAGGTGTAATCCGGATCGTAATGCCGGCCGATTTCGCGGAAGGCCAGCAGCATCTGATCCACGCCGTAGGCCGCGACACCGAGATTAATAACTTCGAGATTCTCATGTTTCTTTTCAAGTACCACCGGAAACGTTTCGTCATTCTCCACGCCGAAACCAAACGTGAAGCTGTCCCCCAGTGCCAGCACGCGCAGGACGCCGGCCGGTTTTTCTTTTGCGTATTCCCGCGGCCCGCGAAATCCCTGGCTGTTGGTCACGATATAAACTTCATAGGCGGTATGCCGGTGAATGGCTTCCTTCTTTTTCTCATGGAACCAGCCGAGCACGGGATGATGCTCCGTCCAGATCCGCTCGGGCACCAGCGCCCAGTTTTCTTTGGGCTCGGTCTGCATCGGCCGCGGTTCTTCCAGTTTCATGAAGCGCACGCCGATTTCCAGCGCCGCCAGGCAAAACAGCAACGTCATCAAAGCCAGAAATAAATTTCGAATGAATTTTCCCATTTCAACTCTCCCAGGATGGCGGCAGTTTTTCTCGGATTTCAATCGCTTCAAATTTTTTCGTTTTACGAACCCCGATCTGCCGCGCCCACTCCGCTGTCTTTTTCAAACCTCCTGCGAGCGGCATGGGAGGCGTGCTGCCGAACACCTCTTTCACCCGGCTGTGATCCGCCCAGGCTTCCTGCACTTCGTGCCGCGGCTCCAGATGCTGGATCTGCGGACGAACCCCGAAGGCGGCTGCCACCTGCTCGGCCAGGGCCTGAACGGTCCATGTCTCATCCGCCCCGATATTAAAGATCTGGTTGTACGCGCGGGGATTCTGAATCGAACGGGCGATGACGGGCGCCACATCCCCGATGTAACTGAAGGCACGCTTCTGGCTGCCGTCGCCGAAAACCGTCAGCGGCTGGTTCTGCATCAGTTGATTCATAAAAATCCCGACAACATTGCGATACTTGTCGCCGATGTTCTGCCGCTCGCCGTAAACATTATGCGGCCGGAAAATGATGTAAGGCAGGCCGAACATGGCCTGCGAGACCCGCAATTCCTCTTCCACGGCAAACTTGGCAATGCCGTATGGATCATCCGGCTCGGGCCGCATGGATTCCCGCATCGGTGTCTGGTTCCGCCCGTAGACGGCAATGGACGACGTAAAGACAAAACACTTGATGTGATGCAGGATGGATAGATTGATCAGATTGACGGAACCAATCAGATTATTCTGGTAATTAAACCGCTTGATGAAATGACTCAAGCCTTCTGCGGCATAGGCCGCCAGATGAAATACATACTCGAATTTTTCTTTCTGAAACAGTTTTTCCAGCCGTGCCGTATCAAGCACGGAGCCCTCGACAAAGGCCGCGGCCGCCGGCACATTTTCCCGGAAGCCGCCGCTCAAGTCATCCAGCACGACCACCTGGTGGCCTTCCGCCAGCAATCCTTCGGCCACATGCGAGCCGATAAATCCCGCCCCTCCGGTCACCAGTACTTTTGCCATCAAGTCTCCGTCCGGTAAATCCGGCGTTTGACCAGTCCCAGACGGTGCAGGGAATAACGCAGGAGTGTTTTCAAAATACTTAATCCGTAAATCACGCCTTTGGAAAACGGCATCTGGGAATTCTCGTCTTCATAGCGGGTGGGATGCGGAATTTCCGCAATGCGGGCGCCGCGAATGGCCGCCTGAATCATGATGTCTGTATCGAAATCAAAACGGTTGCTCAAAAGATCGAGCGGGATTTTTTTCAGAAAGGCGGTCGCGTAAGCCCGGTAGCCGTTGTGATAATCCGTCAACCGGGTCTGAAAGACAAAGTTTTCCATCGCTGTGAGAATCCGGTTCGGAATATATTTCCAGATCGGCATGCCGTTCTGGAGTACGTCCCCCAGCACCATGCGGGTTCCCGTCACCACGTCGAATCCCTCTTCGCGGATTTTGGCGGCAAAAAACGGCGCGACGGAAGGATCGTACTGATTGTCGCCATGCACCATGACCGCAATGTCGGCGCCGCGCCGGATAGCTTCCTGATAACCGGTTTTCTGAGCGCCGCCATAACCGCGGTTTTTTTCATGCCGGACGACGATGCAGCCCAGCTGTTCGGCAAGCGCCGCCGTTTCATCCCGGCTGCCGTCATCGACCACAATGATTTCATCGTAACAATCAGGGGGAATGCCCCGGACGGCTTTGGCCAGCACGCGCGCCACATTGTAGGCGGGCATCACAATGACCGTTTTCATGCGGCCGGAGGTCGTTTTACGGGCATCAGAAGGCAGGTTCAATGCTCAGGATTGCTTTTGTTGGCGGATCCGGCGGGCTCTTTTGATGGCATCCTGCTTGACGCGGTAATCGGCCACGCGCTTGAGGATTCCATTCACGAAATCGTCATTGATCCCGAGCCAGCGCTTGATTCGGTCATAAAAATTGACGATGTACCCGTCCACATAAACCGCGATCTTGCGCACGCCATCGCCGGGCCGCGGACGGTATTGAGTGGAAGCGATACCGACCGGGCGGGCTTCCTTGGTGAAATAATACAGGGCAATCGATTTGCGCGTCATAAAGCGCGGACATTCGAGCGGCTCCGGATGCCCGTGAAAAGAATCTTCCGTCGTATTGAAAATGACGGCCCGGTTGAAAACCGGCAGAATCTTTTTTACACAGCCTTTCATCTTGCGGTCCCACAATTCCAGATGACCTTTATATTGATCCTTCCAGTCTTTATTCAAATAAACCAGCACGTTAATGCGCCGGCGCCAGTAAGCCTGATGGGGATGCGAATTGAAGTCGGCATGAATGTTCAGGTAACCGCCCGTCGTCGATTGATGCAGCCCGCCGCCTTCCAGGCTTTCATCGGCGAAAAGACCCTCAATGCCCGTCAGGTCGCGCAGAAATTTCACAAACGTATCCGAATTGAGTTCCCGCACCACGGACGCGATGTTGGCACCGAACTCATCGATCTTGTTCTTGCCGTATTTGCGCTCATTAAAGTGGTGGTACTGGATCCAGCTGCCGGACTTGATGGCCGGAAATTCCGCCAGGGCTTTTTCAATGGCCTCGGGACAGAGAAAGTTATCCAGCACGATATGCGGAAAAGGATCGCCGGCCAGATATTCTTTGCGGAGTTCCGGCAGCCGGGCATTGAGCTGGCTGTAGGGAATAATGCTTTCCTGGAGTACCGGCGTGTTCGTGCTCATATTATTGGGATTGAAAGGCCTTCTTCCGGTCCGAAGAGGTGAGTTTGATCGGTGCCTTCCAGTCGAGGCGCATCCCGCCCGCCTGAGGAACCTCTTGATACTGATCGGTTTTGGGATTCTTGATCGTAAAGCCGAGTGAGCTGCCGAAAGACGCGCCGGTCATAATTTTCAGCCCCAGCCCCGTGCCGGCTCCGATAAGACCCGGCGGCACCAGCCCCAGCTGCTCCGACCACCATTTATCAGAAAAGAAAAGCGAAGAGATTTCGTGATGCCCGGCTTCATGCGTGTAAAAGCAGCCGTTGTCCTGCAGCAGCGGCCAGAGATACCGGACGCAGGTTTCCAGCGAACTGCGGTAATCCACGTCCACGAAAACCTGCACGCATTTTTCCTTAAAATGCGGCAGCGTGTTTTCAAAATAACCTTTATTGAATTCGCAAACGCCCACGGCGCCGTACTGCCGGATATTTTCGCGCACTTCTTCCAGTGCGCCGCACCAGGACCCTTTTTCATAGGTGTGAATTTCGCGGGTGCCGATGAGGGCATGCCCCTTGTCTTCGCCGGTCGGTTCCGGCAATCCTTCGAAAGAATCAAAAATCACCAGCTTGCGGCCGATGATCTCGCAAATCAGCGAAAGGTTGGCGGCGCTGACGCCTTTGTACGTGCCGCATTCCACGACCACGCCTTCCGTCTGTTTCGGCAGACGCAGCAGCGATGTCGCCATCACAATGTGTTCCATGAAGCTGGAGCCGGAAATGATCTGCGTATTGTTCCAGGCCATGCGGACGATCAACTGGCATTTTTTCCAGAATCCGACGCCATATTCACGGCCTGTCTCCGATGCGAGAAAATCACTGCATAAAACCGGCAGGGCCAGAATCTGCAGAAAAATACGGTAAATGCGTAAAAAGACATTCATGTGGATAACCTCGATTGTCGGGATCTTGAAGGTAAAACGCGCCGTCCGGGGGCCCTGTTCGTGGACACTCCCACGGCTTCCTGCTATAATCGCCGCGTTTTAAGAAATCGGGGCTTATTGTATACCATCCATTCCCCGCGGAGCAAGGAAGGAAATCCGGGCAAAACCCCATGATCCACGGCAAAAAAATCTTCGTAACCATGCCGGCCTACAACGCCGAGCAGACCCTGGAAAAGACCTACCGGGAAATCCCCCGGGATGTGGTGGATAAGGTGATTCTGGTCGACGACGTCAGCCGGGACCGCACCGTAGAAGTGGCCGAGAAAATCGGGGTCGACACGGTCATCCGCCACAAACAGAACGGCGGGTATGGCGCCAATCAGAAGACCTGCTACCAGGAAGCCCTGCGGCAGGGGGCGGACATCGTCATCATGCTGCATCCGGATTACCAATACACCCCGGCTCTGATCGAGCCGCTGGCCTGGCTGATCGCCCACAACACCTATGATTTTGCTTTCGGTTCGCGCCTCCTCGGCAATGCCACCCTGAGCGGCGGCATGCCGGTCTACAAGTACCTGGCCAACCGGATTTTAACCTTGGCCGAAAATATCATGCTCTGGCAGCACATTTCGGAATACCACTCCGGTTACCGGGCGTTCTCCCGCGAAGTACTGGAAACCATCCCCTTCATGAATAATTCCGACGGTTTTGTCTTTGACAACGAAATCCTGGCCCAGATTTTCTATGCCGGTTTCCGGGTCGGTGAAGTTTCCTGCCCGACCAAATACTTTCCCGAAGCGTCTTCCATCAGCTTCAAAAACAGCGTCCGTTACGGCATGGGCGTTCTCAAAGTCATGTGGCAGTACCGGCTGCAGGACTGGGGACTGGCTCAATATCCCATTTTCGAGGGGCTGGTCAAAAAAGGAAAAACTTCCCGGCCACAGTCTGCGGACAAGCCGAAGGAAACGGTTTCTGCCTGATTTATTCTGCTTATGCTGTCTGAAATCCTGATCACGATTGCGGCCTGGGGCCTCATTCTTGGTTCCGCCTGGACACTGGGGCGGCCGGTGCGCCCCTGGCTTTCCACCGATACGGTCCTCAATGGCATTCTGGTTCTGGGGACGGGGATCGCCCTGCTTTCCTTTCTCATGCTGGTTCTGAATGCTTTCGGCTGGATTTCATCCCCGGCCATTTGGACCCTGCTCGGGATTCTGTTTCTGGCCGGGCTCCGGCATTTGCCGGAACTGTTTTCCTGGATCACCGCCTGGCGTCCGGATCAAAAGCCTTCTTTCTTTTCAGGGGCGTTTCTCTTGCTGTTGATTGTTTCTTCCGCCGCGCTTCTACTTGGAACGCTGACGCCGGAAATCGGCGG
>CAZGID010000140.1:2603-6700 GCA_964526065.1 uncultured bacterium | reverse complement strand
TCACATGCGGCGCGCAGCGCAGCGAATAGCGGTCCTGCAATTGATGGACAGGTTTCATCTTGTGATCCCCGATATCACCAAAAATCCAGGCGGCGCTTTCGTTCTGGCCTGCGAACGGCTTCACGGCAAAAAGGTCGGGACGGAAATGCTCTTTATTCCCCTGCACCACTTCCACCAGCATCGCTGTGCAACGGCTGCTGAGACGGCTGAGATAATCCGCTTTCTTCCAGGCAAAGCAGGCCAGCGCCGTCATCACGGCCGTGCCGTTCATGACGGCCAGTCCTTCTTTCGGCCGCAGAGTCAAAGGTTTCAATCCGCATTGTTTGAGCGCTTCGGCCGCCGGCAGCGTTTGCGTCTGATACATCACTTCGCGCTCGCCTACCAGCGCGGCCGCCAGATAAGAAAGCGGCGTCAAATCGCCGCTGGCACCGACCGAACCTTCTTCGGGGATCAGCGGCAGAATATTATGATTCAGAAGCGCCATGATTTGCTCCAGCAGTTCCAGCCGGACGCCGGATTGTCCCCGCTTTAAAGAAGCCAGCCGCACGGCCAGAATGGCCCGCGTCTCGTCGGCATTGAAATGCCGGCCCAGACCGCAGCCATGGAAACGAATCAGATGGCGGGGCAGTTCTTCGACGAGATCCGGCTGGACTTTGACCTTGCAGGAATCCCCGTAGCCGGTGGTGACGCCGTAAACTTCGGGATTTTCGCTGATCAGGCGGCGGAGAAAATCGGCGCCTTTCTGGATGGACTTCTGCCAGGCCCCATCCCCCAGTTCGAGAGGCTCATGCCCCCGGGCAATGCGCAAAACATCGTCGATCGACCAATCGGTTTTATCTACCTTCAAACGGAATTCCTCATTGAAAAGGCTCCGGCGGCGGCCGGGCACGGGAAGCGGATTATAGCAAAAACGGGGCGCCCGGGACAGGCTGGAATCCGTCCGGACACCCCGTTGAATTCCGTACTTTCATGCGCCGCTGAGGCGGCCGAACCGCTTAGAACCGCAAATTAACGATCGGAAAAAATGGCAGCGGCTTTTTGTTGGTATTCACATTGACCAGACCGATCTGAATCCCTTTTTGAAGCCCACCAATATTGACCAATCCCAACTGTAATCCACTAAAATTTTCAGCGGTATAATTCACCACACCGAGCTGAACACCTTCATAATTACCCGATGTTAAATTGACAGCACTTAACTGAATTCCGCCGAAATCTTCTTTGACAATATTCACGTAACCCAACTGCAGACCTTTACCGCTGTTCTTGACGAAATTAACACCCGACAATTGAACGCCGGTATAGTGCCCAATCACAATATTGGTAAAATCGGCCAACTGAAGACCGGCGGCATCCCCCTGCACAAAGTTGGCGCCGTAATGAATGCCGATGCCTTTAAAGCCGTCTTTGGAATGTCCGACTCCAACCCCGAGATCCAGCCCTTTGACCGTGGCATTCTTTCCATACAAAAGATTCAGCCGGAAACCGGAAATATCATAACTGTCATCAAAGACCTGAACCGGATCGACCAAAGCCAGGTTCACCGGCCGGGTTTCCGCATAACTCAACCCGCTTGAAGCCATGCACAATCCAAAAAGCAAAAAGGCTACTTTTTTCATGCGTTCTCCTTTGGTTGGCACTGCAGCGTTTGAATCCTGCTCTAAATTAGGCAACTTACGCCTTTTTGGAAAGGATTTTCTCCAAGGTCTCTTTGATGACATATTCAGGGCTCTTGCGGGCCAGCGAAGTCCGGTAGGATTCGCCCGTCACGATGATCTCTTCAGTCTTGGCATCCCGGAATTTGACATTGAGGCGAAGCAGGTAATTCCCCATGTCCCAGAACCAGTGATCGGTATAGGTCACCAGCGTATCGGTGTCTTTGGGCATGTCCTGAATCTCACCGGCCGTAGCGGTATAACCGAATTCATTCAGCTGATCCGCAATGAGCTCGTTCAATTTGCGCTTGTCCGGCTCAAACCGGGCCACATACATCTTGCCCGGATCATTAAACGTCATGCCGGGTGACACATCGGCTTTCAGACTCGTGGCGCATCCCGAAGCAAAAACGGACAGGAGCAGACAGCTGACAATTCCAAGTTTTTTCATGCCAAGACCTTTCGGTTGTACTGCATTATTCTACTTGTTGAATTTCACCACGGAAAATAATCGGATTGAATTAGCGCTTGGGTCGCGCGGCCGACACATACTTCGCCGGGTTGATTGTCGATGCAGCCCTTGAAGCCTTCGGCTTTGTCCTGTTCGAAGCCTTCGCGAACAAGAAGGTATTCTCGTATGAGCTTACAGGCTCGCCATTGCGGATGTCTTTTGGTAACAGGAAATGTTTCCAACCCGGCACATTCAGTCGCCTGTTCCGCTGTTTTGATCTGATCATAGATACTTGCATCTTCGCCTCGGGCAGCTTTCTTTTGCTGCAAATAAGATAAAATTTCGTCGACATACGCAATTCCGGCATCGTGATCGCCGATGGTGTTGTAGAGGCGGAGGATGGTGGAAATCGGACGAATGCTCGAAAAATTATATGCCCTGGGCGGCAAATCTAAAGCGTACTTTTGCCTATAATCCCTAATATGGGAATAAACCTCTTTCCCATTATCTTCACGTTCAGTCGCAATCAATGCCATCAACTCGCGTTCCCAATCAGCATAATATTCATGTTGCGGATGAAATTCCCGTAACCCTTTCAAAACTTCTAATGCCTCTATATATTTTCCTTGTTTCTGATAAACCTCCACAATGGCTGCAAGCGACCTTCCCTTGTCAGATCCGTATATCCTTTCATCTAAGAAAACCGCCTCTTTATACTTGGCAATCGCCTCGTCAAATTTTCCAGCTTTTTCTAAATGCCTTCCTTGCTTTTCCAGCTGATTTTTTTGACCTAATAGCGTTAAATTGTAACGATCGTCTAATTGCTTTTGGGATATTGCTGGCTTTGCAATGAAAACAACAAACCCTGAACTTATCAGCAAGAAAGCAACGCCAAATAGAATCTTTGTGATGAGCGTTTTCATGCCCTTTGCTCTGATCCTGGTAATTTAACAACCCATCGATTATCCTCTTTCGTGATAAGTGCACCATGTTCAGGAGGCGGTTGACTCAAAAACCGTTCTAACTCCTCTGTCGACCCACTATTTGTAGTCAGGTCGGCTACAAACGTGCTAACGCGATTGTTCCACTGCCGCTGTTCTTCGCCAAAGACATGATCCACGACCGTTGCGCTGAGGCCGGTCAAAAACAAATCGCTCTCCCACCACAGGTTCTTTTCCTCCGGGCGGATGTAATCGCCATGAGAGGCGCCGACAATTTCGATATTAACCAAGGTTTTTTCTTCATTGTCCGTGGAATAGGCCCCAAGGCTTTACCCAGAGGGAACGGACCCGCTTCCAAGACCAAACGAGTCGGCATACGTCACCCAAGCAGGACATGTGTTGGTGAGTCGAAGATATCACGATTCATATTTGATCGGATTGGATGATATAGGCAGTCGCACGCCCAACGCAGGTTTTGCCGCCGTCGCCGCAAATCTTAGGCAATCCCCTTTTTGACTCTTCAAATGCGTTGATGACGTTTTTATATTCTTCCTTATATCGCTTATCTTTTGTGGCCTTCTTAAAAGATTCAGTCCATGCAATGCCTGCATCGTAATCACCCATAAGATCATAAAGTTCCGCAATATCAGAATACTTTGTTGTAAGTGCATGCTTAGGCGGTAACCAATACAGATATTTACTTTGCATATAATCAATATAATCGTACAATAGTTTTATATTCCCCGTTTGCTTCCATTCTTTGAGCGCTCTTAGTTTTATTTCATAATCAACCCTAGTGTCTATAACGGTGCTTTTCTTAATCGGTTTTGGTTTTACTGGATATTCAATTCGCACATTTCTAAATAAATTTTGATTAAAATACCATTGGTTCCTCATCAGAGCTTCTTCATACTTACCTTGATAAGTCAAGCAACGAATCACTAAACTCAAAGGATAATATCGACTATCGTCAGACACTATTACTTCGGAATTCAAGGCCTTTTCAAATTCAACTAAAGCTTCCTGGAATTGAAAGGACTTAAAATATTC
>CAZGID010000140.1:0-2593 GCA_964526065.1 uncultured bacterium | reverse complement strand
CTGAATAAATTTCCCTTGGGAAAATATTTTATTTAAATTCTCATCGTTGCTTCCAAGCTTATGCTTGTTCGCAAACACTTTTGAAGAAAACATGCTAAGAAAAACGGTGGCAACTATTGTGAAATAAATATAAATTTTCTTCACAAAGACACCCCAAAAGGATAAAACTCATAACTGCCGTCAGCATTGAGAACAACACCGGGATAACCTTCCAAAAATGCTCTAGCGTTATCCTTTGTCGTTCCTGCAACTAATAACTGTGCCACAAAAGCAGCAACTTTTAAATCAAATTGCTCTTGCAAGACTCGTTCATCCGGATCATCGATCTCACCATAATCACGAATTTCTCGCATGTAAATATAATGGTCTGCAACAGCTTCCAAGCCAGAGGATGGGTCAGTATACGACTTGATTTCAATGTCTAATACTTGATTTCCAGAAAAGCCAGCGATGTTTGACATTTTACCCGCAATTCCGAGATCGACAAGCAAATCTCGATCACCAAAAATATTGAGGACACCATCTGCACCGTCTACATCTGACAATCCAAATAGGTCTTGTTTTTCCAATAGCCATTGAATCCTGGTTACCTCAAGAGTTTTTCCGAACATATCAATCATTAAATGGACAGCGTCTGCGACCCAGTCAATGGTTTGCTGAACACCTCCGAGTAAAAACTCGACTGCTGATTTGAATAATGGTCCGATAACTGGTATTAGACCTAGCGTATAGTCATATACAGTACTGATTATGCTCTTGGCCTTTTTGACGAAGTCACCGCCATTCTGATTCAATATTCTTTCGTTTTCCAAGGCAAATATTGAATTAACCAATAAATTCAAAACGTCTCGAACATTTGCCAAATTTATTGTTGCCGCGCCGACACCGGCGATCATCTGCGTTTTCATACCCATGGCGTTCATGGCTTCAAGCATCGGCGCAAAACCGCCCGAATAACCTAGCCCATAAACAGGTCGGTTAATATCATAAGACCCAGTTTGCGCGACGATATCCGCAACAACCAGCAATGGGGCAAAAGGGACATTGGCCTCGGCTTGCAACAGCAGCACATCTTTAAATCGATTCAATGCCTTTTCTGCGAACTTAAGCTTCTCAGGCAATTTAAGATTCGGATAAATTGACGCAATCGCCACATCATCTGTTGTGCTGATGTTATTGTCGATTGCATGAAAATCGTCACGCAACGCCAAGTAATAATCTGGTTTTATATTGATCCCTGACCCAATTGCAAGATCAGTATTGTTGATACCATTAACCAAAAGATAAAGTAGATCATCACTAGCGGTTGACGCCCCTCCGCTGCCTTGCCCATCGCCCGCCTTTACTTTGGCGTTTGTCACCTTGCCATCTATGACGACGTAGGTAAGGCTGTCGATACTCATTTCAAAATCGCCGCCAAGCGCCAAGTCACCATCTGGTCCCTTTATAAATATTGGTTTGTCATCTATACTTTCAATAACGAGCCTTGGATCAACAGCATCCTCATAAATGGAAATTTGCTGAATTTGACCATCCTTAAAGACCATTTCTGTCCGAACACCATTACCAAAATCCGCGTACCGTGTCCCATTATTCAAAACAAATTCCCGGTCTGAAAGCGTGAAGTCTCCAATCTCATAGCTTCCATTTTTATATTGGCCGACAAAATTTCCGCTTTCGTCAAAAATTAAATCGGTAGCATCCGAGAAATGATAGGCATTGCCTAAGGTACCGTCTGGCAGTGCAATCGGTGTAGTTCCAGTTGACAAAATATTATCTATACCACCCTGCTGCATAATATTTTCAATCGTCGGTCTGTCAAATATTGTGTACAAATTGTCATTTAAAGTTTGCGACAAACCATTATTAATCTGTGTTTGATTAAAATCAGCCCGTTCACCCGCAGCGAAGGCTACAGAATCAATATAATTGCTAGCAGAAACAGCTGCACTACTCAAAGAATCCATAAATTTATCAAATGCACTGGGATCAACTAAAACTTCGCGAGCTCTTTCCACTATGGGCTCATCAGGGCCAAACCAATCTGATATTACTTGTCCATCTGGACCTGCTTGCATGCCAATGGTTCTCGGTGGAGCTGATATAATGCCATCCCAATCGGAGGGCTGACTGACGAAAATCTTCGTGCCGTCATCGCGATAACCAACAAGCGTGCCTTCCGGCTGAGCCGGCCCGCCAAGTTTGCCTGCGCCATATCCGACCGCCGCACGGCTCACCATACTCAACCCCATGGTTAAATAAGGATTCCAGTCAAAATGAGCGCCTAGGGCCGAGATGCCGGCGGCACTCAATTCTTTAAACAAATACGGTGTTGCGGATTTAAAGCCTTCTATCGCGCCTTGTAAGCCACCGGCATCGAAACCACCCCCGGCGATGGCGCCCACCACAGCCGCTGCAATTCCAATGACCGCGGAGACCGTCGGGTTTAAATTCGTATGCCGGTTCAAAATACCAGTGGTCCCGCTGGCAATCAAACCGAGGCCGAACCCCTGACCGCCGGGAATAATCATCAGGATGACTCCTGCCACAATTTTGATTCCATCCACAATCGTAGCGGCGGTTTTTTCAGATA
>CAZGID010000139.1:0-6707 GCA_964526065.1 uncultured bacterium | reverse complement strand
GTGACAGTCACCGGATATGAAAATGGGGAAAAAGAGGGAAAAAAGGAATTATTTGGACGAACTTTTCAGTGTGGCATGCCGCAGGCGCTTGTCGAGAAGCTCACGGTCGAAATCTTTTTCCGTCACTTCCCCGCGCTTGAACAGCACTTCGGAAAAAATACGCACAACTTCAGGATCAAACTGTAAACCGGCCAGATTCACCAGCTCTTCAAGCGCTTCTTTTGCCGTTACGGTTTTCTTGTATCGTCCGCCGGCCTGGCGCATCGTGTCATAGGCATCGATCGCCGCGCAGATACGCGCACCGAGCGGAATTTCTTCGCCTCTCAGATGACAGGGATACCCTTCGCCGTTGAACCACTCATGATGGTGCAGCACGATTAGCGATTCTTCACGCAAAAATTTAATCGGCTTCAAAATTTTGTAACCGAAATAGGTATGCTGCTTCATCATTTCGAATTCCGCAAACGTCAGCTTGCCTTCTTTCAGAAGAATGGAATCCGGAATGCAGATTTTTCCGATGTCATGCAGCAAGGTTCCGTATTCGATAATTTCCGCTTCTTCGGCCGAAAGCCCCATGGCATTTGCCACCTGCCGGGCGTACTTCGCCGAATGAGCGCCGTGACCGGCCGTGAACTTGTCTTTGCTTTCCATCGCCTGCAGCAGTTCGCGTGAAACCGCAATGTAATCGCGGCGCGCGCTTTCGGCAACTTCTGTCAGCCGGCGCTGAAAACGGACAAGATCATCGTCCTTGATTTCGATTTTCGGCAGACGCGTCGTCACCAGCGGTTCGACATCGCGGAACAACACACAGCGGTTGCGGCCTGACGCCTTGGCATTCAGAAGCGCGCGCTGGGCAAACGTGATCATGTCGGCACGGCAGCTCATCGAATCTTCAGGAAACGATGAAACCCCGATACTGACGGTCATATGAATCTCGCTTTGATCCACGCGAAAGGTATGTTCTGAAAATGCCACGCGCAGGCGTTTGGCGACCTGGAAGGCGCCCTGATAACTAATATGCGGAAGCAGCACAAGAAACTGCGATCCGCCGTAACGCGCCACAACGTCACTCAGGCGGCAGCTGTCGAACAGCAGCTGGGCGCTCTGACGCAGCAATTCGTCGCCGGCCTTGTAACTTTCTTCTTCGTTAATCGTTTTAAAATGATCGAGATCGACCATCAGACAGGAAAGCGGGTAGTTGTAACGGTTTGCGCGTGAAAATTCGCCGACGATCCGCTGGTGCAGATACCCGTGGGTAAACACACCGGTCAGACTGTCGCGAATATTCACATCTTCGCGTTCCACCGGCTCCACAACCGCGCCCGGAATATCGGATTCACGGCGCGCCGGCGGTTCGACAACGGACGCACTGTCTTCCGGATCATTAACATGGAATTTTTCATACGACTGGCGTAGTTTTTCAGCCAGCTGGCTGAACTGGCTTTCGCTTTTGATGATGACTTCGGCAACACCCTGCTTGATGGCTTCGCGTGCCATGGTGTCATCGCGCACGGGTGTCATCAGAATGAAAGGCAAACGGATGGAAGCTTCCTGCAGGCTTCGCAGCAGCGCAAACGCGCCGTCATCCTGCAATTGGGAATCGGCTAATATAACGTGAAAATGTTCTTTCTGGAGTTTTGCGAGGGCTTCTTCAAATGTGCGGGCGGCTTCGATGTGGGCGGGAAAATCGGTATTTTCTTCCAGGCTTTTTTTGAAGAGGAGTAAGTCTTCCAGATCGTCGTCGACCAGGAGTACACGAAACTCCCCATTAAATTTAACCATTTCCACTCACCTCACTGCCCCCCGATAGTAGGTAGTACGTTTTGAGCAAATGGATCAAAATTGCTATAAATCCAAGTAACTAAATAGTTTAAATTAGCTGTTTGAGCCGCTTTTAAAAAAAGTATACCTGCCGGTTGGGGCATTTACAAACGCCCAAAGGCAAAAAAAACCGGAATTTTTATAATAAAAAGGGGTATTTTTAAGCAATTTTGAGCACCGGGAGGGGGTCCCGGGCCAATTAGCCCGAAATCAGGGATTCGAGCCGGGAATCGCGGGATTCGCGGTGCCAGAAGGCGATTTTCCGGGCATGGTAGGTAATGACCACCGAGGCACCCGCCCGGATATAGGCAGTCAGTGTTTCAAGCACCGTCCGGCGCTCGTCCAGCAGGCCTTTTTCGGCCGCCAGGCGGATCATGCTGTATTCGCCGCTGACGGCATAGGCGGCCAGCGGAAAGCGGAAGGCCTCACGGGCATCCCGGATAATATCCAGATAGGCGAGGGCCGGTTTTACCATCACCATGTCGGCTCCTTCCTGAATATCCTGCGCGATTTCCCGCAGCGCTTCTTCGCGGTTCGCGGGATCCATTTGATACGTTTCGCGCGTGGCCGGAACCGCATCGCCGGCCTGCGGCGCGGAATGGGCCGCATCCCGAAAAGGGCCGTAAAATGCAGAAGCAAATTTGGCGGCGTAACTGAGAATCGCCGTGGTCGTAAATCCTTTGGCATCGAGATGCCGGCGAATGGCGGCAATTCTTCCATCCATCATGTCGCTCGGCGCCACCATGTCGGCTCCGGCCGAGGCATGCGCTTCCGCCATGCGTGCCAGCGGCGCAAGCGTGGCGTCGTTATCGATTTCTCCGCGTGCATTCAAAAGCCCGCAGTGGCCATGTGCGGTATACGCGCACAGACACACATCGGTGATAATCAGCATGTCGGGAAACACGCGGCGGATTTCTCGCACCGCGCGCGGCACCAGTCCGTCGGGGTCCTGCGCGGCGGTGGCCGCCGCATCCTTGACGCGCTCTTCCGGCACGCCGAAAAGAAGAATCGCCCGCAAACCGAGTGCGCGGATTTCCTCGATTTCCACCAGCAGGCGGTCAATGGAAAAACGGTACTGGCCGGGCATCGCCGCGATTTCTTCGCGCACGCCCTGTCCTTCCTGAACAAAGTAGGGCATGATCAACTGATCCAGTGAAAAATGCGACTCCCGCACGAGGCGGCGAATCGCTTCGGTGGCACGCAAGCGTCTCGGCCGGTAAGCCGGAAAGGAAGAAGGAAAACTCTCAGTCATTTTGTAGGGTCTCCAGCAAGCCTTCGATTGTATGCACTTTTGCTTCCCGCCAGACACCGGCGCCGTGGCGGCGGATCGTTTCGCTGGTTACCGGGCCGATCGAAACCAGCCGCAGGCCTTCGGGAAGCGTCTGGCCGCCCAGGGCCCGGAAAAAATTATCCACGGTAGACGCGCTGGTAAAAAGACAGAAATCGATTTTGTCATTCTGCAGCCATTTTTTCAACAGCTTTCGCCCGGCGGCATCCGCCACGGTCCGGTAGGCGGTGACCTGGGTGACCTCCCCGCCTTTTTTCTTCAAGCTCTCCGCCAGCGCGGGAGGCGCAATGTCCGTCCGGGGCAGCAGGAACGCGCGGCCGGCGATTTCATGCATCTCGGCCAGTTTTTCCACGAGGGCCTCGGAGGTAAAACGCTCGGGTTTGAGATCCGCCCGCAAACCTTCGGCGGCGAGTGCTTCCGCCGTGGCTTCCCCGATCACGCCGACTTTTACATAAGCCAGCACACGTGCATCATAGCCCATGCGTCGTACGCGGCCAAAAAAAGATTCCACCGCATTCGTGCTGGTAAACAACACCCAGTCAAAACGGCGCAGATTCTGAATGGCACGGTCCAGCGCTTCAAAATGCCGCGGCGGTTCAATGCGGATCGCGGGAAATTCAAGCACGCGGGCTCCGAGCACTTCCAGCCGGCCGCGCAGTTTTCCGGCCTGCGAGCGGGCGCGCGTCATCATCACCGTGCGGCCATACAGCGGTTTCTTTTCAAACCATTTCAATTCTTCGCGCAGTGTCACTACCGGGCCGATCACGGTCAAAGCCGGAGATTCAATTCCTGCTTCTTTCACTTTGGCGGCGATAGTTGCCAGCGTTCCTTCCACCGTGCGCTGTTCGGCGCGGGTCCCGTTTTCAATCACGGCCACCGGGATTCCGGCATCCAGCCCTGCATCCTGCAGCGAGCGGACCAGGGCCGGCAGCGTCTGCACGCCCATAAAGGAAACAATCGTACCCCCAACGCGCACCAGCGCTTCAAACGAAATAGCGCTCTCGGTTTTTCCCGCGCCTTCATGCGCGGTCAGGAATGTGACCGCGGAAGCAAAGCGGCGGTCGGTCACCGGAATCCCCGCCCATCCGGGCACCGCCGTGCCCGCCGTCACACCGGGAACAATTTCACAGGGAACACCGTGGCGCGCCAGCCACGACGCTTCTTCTCCGCCGCGTCCAAAGACAAACGGGTCGCCGCCTTTCAGCCGCACCACCAACCGTCCCTTTTGCGCGTGGTCGACCATCAAGCGATTGATTTCTTCCTGAACCGCGGCGCTGTCCTGATGGCCTTCGCGTCCTTCGCGGCGAGCCGGAATTTTTTCGGCCCGCGGATTCCACTCTTCCAGCTGATTCAAAATCGAAGGGCCGACCAGCCGGTCGTAAATAATCACATCCGCCTCACGCAGCAATTCACAACCGCGCAGCGTCAGCAAACCGGGATGACCCGGCCCGGCACCCACAAGCGCCGCCCGTCCGGATGCCGGAACCGGAATGCCGCGTTTAAGCTTTTTCATGCGACGAATTCCCCGCCTGGCGGCGAATTTTATCGAGAATCGCCTGACCGCCTGAAGACCGCAGCAATTCGGCCAGACGGCTGCCGCCCACAGCGTCATCTTCTATGCTGATGCGCAGGCGGGCCTCAACCCGCGCCGGCGTGTCGACGTCCAGCAGCACCGCATGCGCGTCCAGTGCCATGTCTTCGACGCGGGTATGAATGCCGCACGGCATCTGGCAGCCGCCTTCCAGCGACGCCAGAAACGCCCGCTCGAAAGCCAGCACATGAGCGGTCACCCGGTCGCCCGCCGTCCGCATGACTTCCGCCATACGCGCATCGTTTTGACGAATTTGAATTGCAATAATCCCTTGCCCCGGCGCCGGCAAAAAAGAATCGGGGTCCAGAACTTCGGACGCATGCGAAAAAAGCCCCAGGCGTTTGAGCCCGGCTGCCGCCAGGATCAGACCGTCGATGCGGCCTTCTTCCATTTTTTTCAGACGCGTGCCGACATTGCCGTGAATTTCTTCCGCTGCTAAATCAGGCCGCAAATACAGAAGCTGACGCCGCCGTCTCAGGGAGCTCGTGCCGATCCGTGCACCCGCCGGCAGTTCAGCGAGCGGCCGCTTGCCGGCTGTAATGAGCACGTCCCTCGCATCTTCCCGCGGCAACACCGCGCCGATGCAAAGGCCTTCCGGCATCACGGCGGCCAGATCTTTGGCGCTGTGGACAGCCAGATCAATTTCGCCATGCTGCAGCGCGTCTTCGATTTCCTTGGTAAAAATGCGTTTGCTTTCAAGCGGCTGCGGCGTCATGCGCCGGGTCATATCGCCGCTCGTGCGGATTTTGATGATTTCAACACGGGAGAGCGGCAGGATTTCTTCCAGGCGGGTCTTGACCATTTCGGCCTGATAAAGCGCAAGCGGACTGCCGCGGGTTCCGATCCGGAAAGTATCGGTCATGATTCTTCGTCCAGATCAAAAAGGGCCTGGAGGGCTTCCACATACCGCGCCACCCCGCCATTCTCGGAGGCCTGCTTGATCCGGACAAAGGGACGGTGCAGAAGTTTGGCCCGCAGCCGGTCGCGGAGTGCCTGGCGCGCTTCCTCCGGCAGGCTGCTGTCTCGAAGCAAATCCAGTTCCTGCTCCAGAACCCGGTCGATAAAGGCTTCATATTTTTCGAGCGTCGGCCGGGCCGTTAACTGTTCCTGCCAGCTTTGAAAAGCCAGGACGGCTTCATCCACCAGACGTTCGGCCGCTTCAATCTCCCGATGACGCAGCCGGAGATTGGCGGCGGAAACGCCTTTGAGGTCGTCGATGTTATAAAGGTAAACGTCGTCAATCGAATGCACATGCGGATCAATATTGCGCGGCACCGAAATATCAATCAGGAAAAGCGGCTTGTGCGGGCGGCGGCGCAAGGTGTCTTCCACTTGCTGGCGGTGAATCAGGTAATGCGGCGCTGCGGTCGAGGCAATCACGATATCAGCGCGGGGCAAAAATGAATTCCAGTGTTCCAGGTCCACCCACTCGGCACCATGCTGGGCCGCGGCCTGTTCTCCTTTTTCCCGGTTGCGGCTGACAACGCAAAGCACTTCCGCTCCGGCGCTTCGCAGATTGGCCAGGGTCATCACCGCCATCTCACCGGTTCCAAGCACAATCACCCGCTGCCCGGCCAGGCGCCCGAAAATTTTTTCAGCCAGTTCCACCGCCACAGACGGAATACTGACTGCCCCTTCGTTAATGCGGGTGCGCGTGCGGACATCCTTTCCTGTTTTCAGAGACTTTTCCATGAGCCGGTACAGCAGCGAATGCACGCTGCGATGCTGATTGGCGGTGCGGAAGGCCTGGCGCACCTGACCCAGAATTTCATTTTCGCCGACCACCAGCGAATCGAGTCCCGACACCACTCGAAAAAGATGACGCACGGCTTCGCGGCCTTCATGCATATAGAGGTAAGGCTTTACTTCCGCCAGCGGCACGCCGCGGACGGATTCCATGTAATTTAAAATCAGGTCGCGGGCCTCGCCCGGCTGCGGCCCGGCTCCGTAGAATTCCACACGATTGCAGGTCGAGAGGATCACCAGTTCGGAAACGCCCTCCATTTT
>CAZGID010000138.1:0-6744 GCA_964526065.1 uncultured bacterium | reverse complement strand
ATGATGCAAAGCACGTCGCCCTTCTTTACGGTTTGACCCACGGTTGCGTAGGGCGGCTGATCCGGCGCCGGCGCCGCATAAAAAGAGCCGACCATTGGTGATTTAACCGTAATGATGTTTTTGTCATCCTGCGGCGCTTTGGGAGCCGGCGCCGCCGATTCCTGAGCCACTTTGGTAATGGGAATCACCTGGGCTTCGGCGCCGCCTTCCAGAACTGCGCCCGTGGAGGTCTTCCGAAGTTTTAACTTCAAGCCTTCCTTTTCAATCTCGATTTCAGTGAGATTGTGCTCTTTCATCAGTTGTAAGAGTTCGCGAATTTCTTTGATATTCATATGCCGCAATCTCCCCTCTTGGGCTTCAGTTCGGTAAATAGCTGCCTATTAAAAATAAAACGGGCCGTAATGTCAATTCCGTTTGCGTTTTCCGGCTTTCGGTGCTGTCTTTTTACCCTTGGCCGCAACAGGTAAAAGGGCGTACAGCCCCTGCAGACCAAGCGTGTAGCTATCGCTGCCAAAACCGGCTACTTGCGCAAGACAAGCCGCAGCCGTTAAAGACTCGTGCCGGAAGGATTCCCGCCGGTAAATATTTGAAAGATGGACTTCCACGGCCGGTAATCCGGATGCCAGCAGTGCATCACGGATCGCGACACTGGTATGGGTGTAGGCCGCGGGATTGATTAAAATGCCGTCGAATGCCTCGCACGCTTTGCCGATCCAGTCAACGATTTCGCCTTCGTGATTGGACTGGCGGATATCGAGTTGCAGCTTGATTTTTACAGCTGTATCCTTCAACTTTTTGTTGATGGCGCTCAGACTGGTTTTGCCATAGATATCGACTTCTCGTGTTCCCAGCAAATTCAGATTCGGGCCATGGAGAACAAGAATTTTTTTCATGCGGTTTCAGCTGCCTCTTCCAGATCGTGAATGGTTTTGGTCCGTAATTCCCCTTTAAGCGCGTAAAGCAAGCCGGCGAAGAGGCTCATGCCGTAAATCACAATAAGCAGCAGCAGAGACAATACCATCGCCCGTTCCGGGGCCATATAATTTTTAAGAAAAAAGATGATTCCTGCTTCACGCACTCCCAACCCGCCCAAAGACGGCATCATGCTGACAATGGCCACGATCGGCACAATCAAAAAGAAGATGCCAACTCCGATATCGGTGCCAAGACTGCGCGCTAGAAAATAATGAACGATAATAAAACCGCTTTGCCCGATAAAAGCAAGCAAAAGCGCTTTAGCCAATATCTTAGGGTGCTGCTTGAAGTTGTAAATCGTATCATAAAGAGCACGGAGCTTGTTCTTGATATTTTCGGACGGAATTGCAAGATGAAGAAAACGAAAGTTTTTGGCAAACCGACGGCTGCCAAAAAAGAGCACCGTAAAAAGCATGATGCCGAGAAAGATGTAGACTACCTGGCCAACACGGGCATCACTGATCTGATGACCGAAAAGCATCAATGCGATACAGGCCATGCTGATGATGGCGACAAAACCAATCAAACGGTCCTGAAAAACAGCGGAAGCGGATTCCAGCTTCTTGCCGGTGTATCGCGAGGCAAAATAGATCTTCGCCACGTCCCCGCCTATTGCGGATGGAAGAAATAGATTGAAGAAGAGTCCAAGGAATGCAAGGTAAAGGGCTTTGCGAAAGGAAAGAAAAATGTCATGGATCTGAAACACATACATCATTCGGGCCGCAATGACCGCATTGGCACAAAAATAAGTGGTTAATCCGACACCGAACCAGGCCCAGATGACGTCAGTGCGCAATATGACCCAGGCCTCCCCGATTTTATCCCGCATCGTGAAAAGGATCAGGCCAATGGCGCCGCAACTAACCAAGAGACGCAAAATCGTCCCGCGAAGTCCGGTCATACTTTATTGGCGTATTTCAGCTGAAGTTCGGGAAGGAACGACAAGAAAAACTGCTTCTCTTCTTCACTGAGGTTGCCTTCGGTTTTCTCTTTGAGTGCTGCAAGAATATCCAGAATCTCACGGGCGGCATCGAGATTTTCTTCGGCTGGCATTCCACCCGGCATGGCAACTTCTCCGAGATGCATTAATACCTGGTAGCCCAGTGAGCTCAGAAAGCTATAAAAGGCCCGCGAGGTCGCTTTTGGCTTTGCGGGACCGGCTTGCGGGTTGCCAGCGGGAGCGGTTTTGGCGGTTTGAACTTCCTGCTCGCGACGCGCTGACTCTTTCCAGCTGTCGTCGATTTTCTTCTCTGCAAAACGGATATCTTTGTTCATGTCGCCCTGCATTCTAATGCTTTTTTAAATTCTTTTCTACGTTCACGTTACTGCGCGAAAGTGTTAAATGACTGGCAGGTCGGGGACCGCGATATAAAAAAAGAGGTCCCCGGTCGAGTGGGGATTCGGATGACCGGGAACCTCTGCAGGTGAGTAGAGACCTGAGCGTCTCCGATGTTTTTATTATATGCAGAATGAAGGTGATGTCAAGGCGCAAATTACTCCCCTTTTATTCTGTAACCCATTACAAATAAATATGTTACAACTTCAGCGATCTGGCTGTTCAACCATCCAGTTGAGGATGTGAGCAGCGGCATCCGGCGTGTCCGCAAAACCTTCAATTGAAAACCAGTGAATCCCCTCTTCTTTTCGAAACCAGGTTTGTTGTCTTTTGGCAAATCGGCGGGTTTGTTGTTTGATTATTTCGCGAATCTGGGAAAGTTTTCCCTTTTCTTCCTTCTTTGTAAGCTTCAGGGCTAGAAGTAGAATCAATTCGCGGTAACCCAGAGCCTGCTTTGCCGTGATTCCGATCTTTTTTTTAAGAAGTCTGCGTACTTCGGGAACCCAGCCCTGACGGAACATGCGATCAATGCGTTGATTGATTCGTTCATACAGTCTGGCTCTGGGAAAATTGATACCGGCCAAAACGGGTTGATAGCCCAAGTCCTTTAATGATTTTTGCTGTTGGCTCCGCTTGGCAAGCGGCTCTTCCCCCGTCATTAGGATTTCTAACGCCCTTAGAACCCGGCGGGCATTTTTTTTATCCACTTTCATGGCCCCAGCCGGATCCAGCTGTTCCAGATTTTTTACCATGGCCGGCAGGCCTTCTCGTTGGAATACGGTCTGAAGATTTCGCCGTAATGCCGGATCCGGTTTTGATTCCCCTTCCAATCCCCTCAATAACGCACGGACATACAAACCGCTTCCCCCTACGATAAAAGGAATTTTCCCGCGGCGATGAATTTCGCCGATCTTCTTTAACGCCAGCGTCCTGAACCGGAAAGCCGAATAAGCGGTTGAAGGTTCCAGGATGTCGATTAAATGATGTCTAACGGCCCGGCAAAGGCGCTTTCCCGGTTTTGCAGTTCCGATATCCATCCCGCGATAAACCTGCATTGAATCTGCGGAAATGATTTCACCGTTTAATTTGCGGGCCAGCCAGACCGCAATTTCGGACTTCCCGACGGCTGTCGGACCGACAATGAAAACGATGGTGCGGTTTCGGTGAAGCCGCTCGGCGGCTTTCCGGAATTCCATATTACATGGATTCGGGTTGAGAAATACCGAGGAGATCGAGGCCGTTTCGCAGGACGATACGGACCGCATTGACCAGAAGCAGCCGGGCTTTGGTGAGTTCTTCGTCTTCCGTTACGACTCGATGCTTTTGATAGAACCGGTGAAAGGAGGCGGCAAGATCACGAAGATAATCCGCCAGCCGGTAAGGTTCGAGCAAATCGCTGGCCTGAATCAAATACTTGGGAAACTCAGAAATTGTTTTCATGACTTCGGTTTCTTCCGGGCTCTGCAAAAGCTGGAGATTAACCTGAGTTGTAACCGCCCGTTCCGCAAATTTAAGCAGACTGGCCGTTCGGGCATGGGCATATTGGAGATAGTAAACCGGATTTTCCTGGGATTGGGCTTTTGCCAGATCAAGATCAAAATCCAGCGGGCTCTCGACGCGCCGCAGAATAAAGAAAAATCGGGTCGCATCGACACCCACTTCATCCATCAGTTCTTTCAGCGTGACAAATTCGCCGGCGCGCGTGGACATCCGGACAGGTTGTCCGCCGCGATAGAGCGTGGTTAATTGAACGATCCGGATTTCGATATCATCGCCGGGATGCCCCAGGGCCTGGCACGCGGCTTTCAGCCTTGCAATATAACCGTGGTGATCCGGGCCCCAGAGATTGATTAGACGGTCATAGCCGCGATCAAACTTTGTGCGGTGATACGCAATATCCGGGGCAAGGTAGGTGTACTCCCCGGTTGATTTTCGAACGACACGGTTCTTGTCGTCTCCAAAATCCATCGATCGGAACCAGAGTGCTCCCTCCTCTTCATAGAGGAAGTCTTTCTGGCGCAAAAAATCCAACGCTTCTTCCACTTGATTTTTATCATAGAGGGATTTTTCGCTGAAATAATTCTCAAATTTTACGCCGAAGCGGGCCAGTTCGTCCTGAATGCCGGCCATCATGGCCGCCTGGGCAAAGTCGGAACAAAGTGCGACCGCCTTTTCTTCTTCCTCTTTCAAAAGATTGTCGCGATGCTTTTTAACCAGTTCGCGGGCAATGTCCCGAATGTATTCGCCACGATAGCCATCTTCTGGAAAAGAGGCCTCTATTTGAAATTCTTCGCAATAGCGGGCCCAGACACTGGCACCCAGAAGCCGGATTTGACGGCCGCCGTCATTCAGATAAAATTCGCGGCTCGGTTTGTATCCCACCGTTTTTAATATCCGGTAAAGTGAATCCCCAACGGCGGCCTGTCTTCCATGAGCAATCGTCAACGGTCCAGTCGGATTGGCGCTGACGAATTCAAGCACGATTTTCCGGTCCTGCCCATGGCGCGACTCTCCATACTTCCGGTCTTCCCGATGAACGATCAAAAGGATTTCAGCGAGAGATCCTTCGCTGAGAAAAAAATTCAGAAAGCCGCCGCCGGCCGCTTCCACTTTTTCAATGAACGAGACATCTTCCCGAAGCGCTTCGCTCTGGAGAATTTGAATCAGCTCTTTTGCGATATCCAGCGGTTTGCTTCTTGCAATCCGGGCAAGCCGAAAGGCAATATTGGAGGCAAAATCGCCATGAGAGGCATCCTTGGTGGCCTGAATTTCATATTCAAGATCGTCGGGAAGCGCTGCGTCTTTGCCGGACAAAAATTGCGCCACCGCCTTTTTGAGGACATTCTGCAACCGGGCTTCCATGGGGCCCGCCGCTGCGGTACTCATGAAGCGGCCCCCTTGACCCGGGCGGCCTCGCCCCAAAGACGCTCAATGCCATAGAATTCCCGGGTATCACGGTGAAAGATATGAACAATGACGCTTCCGAAATCCAGAAGTGCCCAGCTGCCGCTTTCCAGGCCTTCAATATGGTAGGCGCGCACACCCTTCTCTTTTAATGTTTCGAGAATATGATCCCCGATGGCACGGACCTGCCGGTCGGAATTTCCGTGTGCAATGACAAAATAATGGGCAATGCTGGTCAGCCGTGCAATGTTAAGAATGACAGGATCTTCCGCTTTTTTGTCTTCAGCGGCCTTATAGGCGGCAAGGGCGATATTTTTAGGCTGCAATGGGTCTCTCCTCAAAAATTTTTATATTATAACATTCTGACGCGGACTGCCAAGCGCCAGCATGCCTGCTGCTTCCATCCGGAGCATTTCTTCTTTCCATTTGGGGCCTGGTCCGTAATTCCCTACTTTTCCGTTAAATGGAAGAATCCGGTGACATGGCAAAATCAATGGCAGCTGATTCCGGCTCATGACGCCCCCGACAGCGCGGGCCGCGCCGCGGAGGCCCGCCATCTCCGCCAATTGCCCGTAAGTGGCGCGGACGCCGTATGGAATTTCGAAGAGCTTCTTTAAGACGGCAAGTTCGAAGGAACGATGAATCCGGTCCCAGTCAATCGGAAGTAACGAAAAATCGGTATATGTGCCTTCCCAGTACTGGCGAATGAAATCTGCTGTTTGCCGCATAAATGCCGGTGCCGGAACGGGTTCCTTTTTTTGCGGCATTCGGGAAGTGCCCGGAAAATGGAGCGCCGTCAATCCGTTATCCGTTGCTTCAATATGGAAAGTTCCCTTCGCCGTGGAAACTGTAAGCTGATAGTTATTCATGATTGGTGCGCCTCCCGGACAGCGGCATGGATAATTTGGCCGTTTTTTATATTGAGCGCCGTTTTCAGCGCTTCGGAAATGTTGATAGCGGCTTCCCCCTTTTGAGCCAGTTGAATTGTATAGAGAAGCGCCGCACGGGATAGTGCCTCGGATGCGAAGCGTCCGCAAAAGGACGGGATATTGGGAACACCAAAGCGGATATTTCCAAAACTATCCCGGAAAAGAGGTTCCGCATAAGTTGTTGCATGCGATTCCGGAAAATTTCCCCCTTGGTCAATGGCAACATCCATAATCATTTTCGGATGAACCTGGCAAGCCTTCCTCATTTGGTCCACGGATACCACCTGGGCGGCACGGCGTCCGGCTTGATGGACACAGCCAATCCAGACAGAACAGGCTTCTAATGCTTCAAGAAAGCCCGGGGCATCCGGTGCCAAAGCTTTTCCCTGCCATCCCTGATCTTTCCAAAGCATTTCCAGACGGTTTCTTCGCTCCGGATTTGTTTCTATCAAATAAACTCTAGCATCAAGCATGAAAGCGGTTTCTGCGGCGGCCGCCCCGGCATTGCCTCCGCCAAAAACGAGCACCTGATCCAGCGCCAGATCTTTCGGTAATTGAGGATAAGCGCCCGAGATGGCTTCCATTCCCTTCCATAAATCC
>CAZGID010000137.1:0-6751 GCA_964526065.1 uncultured bacterium | reverse complement strand
GCTCTGAGTTCGAACGGACAAGAACGCGGCCAGCACCGCAATTTCTCCCGCTTCCTGCTGATGCGTCCGGTACCAATTCAGCAGGCGGCGAAGAAAAGCTTTGTCCTCATACTGCAGAATTGAATTCAGAAAAACAGGTTCCATCCGGCTGACTTCTTCCGACCAGACCGCTTGCACATTGGCGGCCAACACAAGGCGTGGAATATGAGCCAGAATTCGACGTGTCCGGCTGCCGCGGGGAATATCCAGCATTTCATACACCTGATGAATGCGGCCCCGTATGACAAAGAAATTCACCACTTCCCGCAAAGTTTGATAAATCCGCAGCGGGAACAATATAATGAAAGTGGCCGATGCCAGCATTGATGCCAGCGTTCCCCAAAATATGCTCTTTCCGGTCTCAATCACCGCACGGCGCCAGATTTCAGAAGAAGAAACCGTCGGCAAATTGGGAATCAAATGGTTTTCCAAGTCATCCACAACCCAGGCGATTCCTTTTTCACCATCCGACTGAAAACCTGTCAGAAAATACCCTCGCTTGCGCGCGAAAACACTTTCCATCCCGTACTTAAAATCCTCCATTGTCCCTTCATCCAACACCTGTGGAATTCCAACCAGCAGATGGTCCGTCGCATCCTTGGTCGTCACAAGATTTTCATTCCGCCCGCCATCGACGCGGGCAATGCGTGCCGACGGGATTCCAAAAGTCGCCAGTAAAAGGGCCTTAAGGAGGACAGCGGTACTTGAATTCACATGAAGAATCTCTCCCGCCTGAAAGCGCTCACCGGCTGCATCCGCCCAGGTCGCATGATCTCCTTTATGCAAGGCACCTGTCTCGGCCGTTGCCGCCAAATCCATCACCACATGCTGACGCATGAACTGGTTGACGGCATCAAGCTGAGCGAGGACAAGATTGGATTCATCTTCTCGGGCTTTCTCCAGCTCACGCTCCAGTGCGGCCCCAAAATGCCGGCGGGCCGCATCCACTTCTTCTTCAGGAAAAGGCTCATACGGCACATCCATTTCAATGCTTCGCGCGGCATAGCCTTTCAAGTCATACTGAATCCGAACATCCGCCACACCGTCTTCGACTTTGAGCGCATCCCCAAAACGGATGAATTGTGTTTCCGGATCCCAATAGTAGCCGGCCGGATCATCGCGGGGTAATTCGACGCTGGTGCCATTTTTTCGAATCCAGATCACGGTCATGGAATCCGGCGCAGGGATCATGCGGGAATAGGTGTATAGATCGAATTCCTGACCGGGGCGAACATTTCCCCGCATGTCCACGTGAAGCGATTGAGAACCTTCCCGCAGTTCGGCCAGAGGTCTTTTGCGGACACCGCTTCCCCGGCTCCATTCCCCGTCCGTATTTTGAAGAACCGGAAGAATGGCCCGTTCCACGTGGCCCCGCATATTTTGAAATGTTCCATATTGGCAAACATGCGGCGGAATATCTGCTGCCGTCCGCACTCCGGTTTTTCTCCAGCCGTCATAACCGGCATCAAAAGGAGAATAATGTCCGGCATAAACCGGCTGCATACGCGCCCGAAGCTCCTCTTTTTCTAATTCGTTTTTGATCTCGTAATAACGGGACCGGACCCGGTTAAACATCAACACACTGAAAAAGATCCCAATCGCTCCAAAAAAAGCCGTCGCAATCCCTATCATGGTCCAGGTAATGCTTTTGTCGTTCCAGATCTGATTTTCCAGCTGCTCGACTTCGCTTTCAAAGGCTTCCCGCCGGGTGTCATCATCCGCCGCCCGAAGCACGAGAATCAGTTCCTGAAGCTCTTTTTCTCCGCGCACATTTTTTTCAGCATAGTACTCCTGAAACTTTTTTGTAAACTCCCGCACTTCCGGCTCCGGCACAATACCATCGAGCAAATGCACCAGCATCGCTTCCAGCCGGGGCATATCCTGCTCCGTCAGCAGATTACTGTGTGCGCTTTTAAGGGAATAACTGTGCTCCACCACTTCCCAGAGGATGTCGTTAAAGACAGCTCCGGTTTCCGGATCACGGGCCAGCCGCACTAACAGGGTTGCGATTTCTTCATTCGAAATTTCCTGCGGGCCAAATCCCCGGTCCCGCACATGATTCACATAGTCCTTTAATTGCTCCGCCTCTTCGGGAGTCAGCTTTGTTGACACGGTTTCAGTTTCCAGCGCGCGCTCCATGGCGGCGGACGCATCCCAGAGCTCCCGCCGTTCATGCACGTCTTTAAAGGACGGGGATCCGAACGTGTTGTATTCAATCAGCGCTTTGATCCCTTTCCTCAGCACCGGTTTCACGGCATCCGGATCATCCGATGGTGGCAAGTGGGCCTCCTCCAGACTCTGCAGATATTCCAGCCATGTATCCAGCTCATGCATCTCCTGCACGTCGACTCCATGCGCACGCTGCCAGACGCGAAGCAAAAGATCGAGTGCCGTCAAAATTTCTTCCGGCGCTGCTTTTCCTTCCACTCCAAATTGCTCGGGATGCAGCGCCATGTCCTGAAGCCGTTCTGCCATTTCGCCGACATCCCACGTCCTTTCCACTCCGCTGACCATATAACTGATCTCGGTCAGACGAGACTGAATCGCCTGCAATTCAGCGGCATAATCCGGATCGGACGATATCTGCCGCAGTTCGCTGAGCATCAAATACACGTCGAAATCCGAAGGCGATCCCATTCCGCCCTGCAGTTTGAGCAGAGTCAGCATCGCGTCATCCGAAAACAGTCCGGCTGTCCGGAACTCTTCCATCCGCTGAACAATCCGGCTTAAATCCCTTTTCTCCCGGTAAGTCCGAAAGGCATAAACTTCTGTCTCTACTTTTTTTACAAAAGCAGCCAGAGTGTTTCTGGCCGCATCATTACCGGCCTGGGCATCCAGTTTTTCAAAAAGCTCACTCAATTCCTCAATTTCATTGGCCGGCAGATTGACTCCCTGCTCCAGTTTTTGAATCAATTCCTGGACCCGGGCCACATCGCCCGCTTCCAGCCCAGGAAGCGCCCCAAGGCCGGACCGGACATCGGAAAGCTGCGGCACCTGCGCCGGCTCCACCACCGAAGGGGGCCGGATCACGGGTTCCGACGGCACCGCTTCCGCTTCGGGATCATACGGGGAATCCTCCCGATCCAGATTGGCCGTGGTCTCGATTGGAAACCAGTACCCTTCTTCGGCAATATAGGCCAGCAATTGCGAATGGCCGGAAACGTTCTGGTCGAATACACCGCCGGGGCCTGGAATCACCATGTTCACGTGCGCGGTGCGGACATTCAGTCCTTCGAGCAAAATCGAATACATCACACAGGAGGTATTACAAATCACCCGGGCTTTGTCATCAATTTGCCCCGGGGTGTCGTCTGTCATGCCCAATAGTTGGGCAATGCGCTCGGTCCAGCTTTCATAGCCATACCGGCTTAACGCACCTTGCGCCGGCGTCGCCGTCAAATCATAGACAGCATGCTCCCCCATAAACTGGGTGATAAACTCAATTTTTTCCATTGTGCTCTTGTTTCGATGCGGCGCCAAAATGGGTTCGAAGTATTTCTCGAGCGCATGACGTTCATTGAAAGGAAGTTCCGGCCGGGCCAGATTGTGTTCAACAGCTTCCAAAGGATAATAATCAATGTTCCAGGTGACCCTCACAACTCCCGCTCCTTTAAATACCAGCAAGTCACTGCCGGGCTTTCTTTCAAAAGGGATTTCTCCGATCACCTCTCCCGCATCATTTAATTTCTCGACTCGAACAGAGCCGTCCGGAATGATGCCTGAAACATAATTGTAGAGCACCAGCGGACTATTCTCCCGCGCATACCCGATCATGCTGACCGTAATATCCTCGGTATTCAAACGCTGGACCGAAGGGTCTTTGAGCGATTTGGTAATGACCGGTTCCCGCACCCATTCCCCGTTTGAATCCATTTGGGGATAGTAAGAAACCGTCATCGGTTCCATCCCGAAAGGCCCGTTCATCGGGTTCACGACAAACCCATACTCATCGGGAATCTCAGACGGTTCGTCCCGAAGCATTTCTTCTTCATTCACCTCAACGCCCTGCTCTTTCAGCCGCACAATTTCGCGCAACCGCGAAAGCCGGCGCAAATCGGTCGGTATAGGTTCACTCATATAGCGATTGGAAGGCGATTTCATAAAAGGACTGGAGAACCCGCTTCGGATCGGACGTCTGTTTAAATTCATGGCCGGCCCTTCAACCGGAATCTGTTCATTCCCCCCGGCACGCGGCTGGAGACCGGGCGGCAGCAACTGGTTTCCATTCGGGTTGTTCTGGGCGGCATTCTGTTTTGGCCGCTGAATCGGCGGAATCCGGACGCCTTTTGGCAGACCGGCCTGTTGTGCCGATTTTTCAGTTGCGGGGCGTTCTACCGCAGGCCGCTTCACCGGCGCCGCAGGCCGTGCGGAAGCGCCGTCCGTAATTGGCTGAATATCAGAAATCTCTCCACTGACTGTTCCCGAGTCATTTGTGGTTCCATCATCGGTTTGAATCGACGGCGCATCTCCCCCGGATCCAAATGTCATCAAACCCCCAATAATTGCCGCCAAAATTCCAGCCACCAGAGCCAGCGGCCACCAGCGGCGTAAAAATGCCATGAACCCGTTTTCTTCTGTTCCGGTCTCCGCAATCTCAGCCCGTTTGAATCCAGCTTGTTGAATCTGATTCTGAATTTCCGGGGCCACGCGTCCCAACAGCTGCTCGAGCCAGAACGGCTGGGCCTTGTGCTTTTCGTATGCTTCCCGATCGATCAGAATAACAGGCAGCCCCTGTTCATTCAGAATCCAGGTAATCACCCCGTGGCGAACCCGGCCCTGGATCGGCCATTTCGTTAAAAAAATCGGTGCTTCAGGAAACGGATCTGCCTTATCACCGAGCAAAGCTTTGCGCTGCGAAAGACTGATCGGTTCAAGCAAATTTGCTTCCAGGGAATCGAAACGGAAGTGGATTCGTTCTTCATCGAGCAAATCCTCATCGATGGAAAGAAAATTTTCATGATCAAACGCCGCCCAGCCATCGGGCGTTCCTGCCACAACCGTCGCATTCGGCACCACCAGCCGCCCGTCCACTCTTCCATTGTCCATCCGCTCTCTCAGAAATGTCTGAACCCCTTCGCGCAGAACCAGAAACGGATCGCGGCTTCCCAACACGCGCCGTTCTTCTTCGCTCAACTTGCTGCGAATATAAATGGCAAGGGCATTGATCCGGGCAAAGCGGTTCGGGATTTCTGTAATGGCACCGGTTTCGGGGTCTACCGTCAAACGCGCAATCAAAGCATTCAGCATGTCAATTGCCGCGTTGTCGAGCTTGATGCGGCTTTCGTCATTCGGATAGGGCGTGCCGGCCGGAAAATCCAGCAGCAGTCTTTCGGTCACATGAATCCGGTCCTGCCGGTCCGGATGGTCAAAACGCTGAATCCGATGGCCGCCGATCAATTCCTCGACGATGGTCCTCCGGCCGATCTTCGGCGACGAAAAGAGTTTCCCCTGGTCCGGCGCCCGTGAATTCTTTTCTTCCCGGATCTGTGCCCGGCGATTAATCAGGGATGCGTCCGGCACAAGAAAGCGTTCAAAAAACTCATTGAGACTCATGCCGTCGCTCGCGTCACGGACAAGGTAGGCCGCCTTGTTGATGGCAACTTCCACCGGCCCGGAATCATCCGGGATGACATTTCCCTCCTCCGGTCCAAGATATTCAAACCGCTGCGGCTGATTGGCCTGTATTTTTTTGCTGCCCGCCTGCACGTGAATGGGCCCGCGAATATTGGCGCGGACACTTTCCAGCAAATGATCGAGACTTTCCTGCGCATTGGAATCCGCCACCACCTGAATCTGAAATCCATGCGCAAACACAATATCCTCCACAATTTCGTAATGCATGACAAAACGCGGCTTATCCGTGGTTCCCACATTCCAGAACCAGACGCGAAACCCCTGTTTTTCTCCGCGACGCCGTGACTCGATGACGGCGTAATCCTGATGCTGCGCCGTGGTCGGGCGCAACTGCCCCAGGAAACGCATGGAGTTTTGAAGATGCTCGTCTGTCTGTTTCTCAAAAGCGATTTCGCCATCCGGCCCCGGAATCCAGTCCTGGGCATTTTTTACCAAACCATGCAATACCCGTTTGGGATTGGCCTGCCGGCGCAGCGTGTCCTTGCGCTCCGAGGGCATGGCGTCGGGCAGCGATTCGAACGTTTCCAGACCGGGACCCAGTCCCGCTTCTGCCACCATGGATTCAAATCCATCCGGTCCCGCATTCCGGTAATCGAAATTTCCATTTCCGTAATTTTGCCGGATACGGGTAACCAGATACTGCACCCGGTTCAAATCAAATTCGGGAAATCCCTGTTCCTGCGGCGACCGCGCTTCTGAACGATCATCGGTCCCGACGGCCGCCAGGCTCTCTCCCGGTGCCAAACCATGCGCTTCATACGCAGGTCCCGGCGCCTGCCATTCCGAATCGTCAAACAGATCATCCATGAGGGTTTCAAGGTCACGGGCATGGGCTTGCCGGTCACGCGCCGGCATCTCACTCAATGGAATTCTGGAGGCCATACTCTGAACCGCACCCGACCGGGAAGGCTCTTCGGACGGGGTCAGCATCATGCGATCGATATAAACTTCGTGCGGCTCGAGGGTTTCCATGCGCGGCATGATACTCGCATGGGTAATGCGGCGTTCTTCGAATCCTCGAAGCAACCCTTCGGTATGGAATCCCCCGGCAACAACGACGGCACGGACAGGCTGTTCC
>CAZGID010000136.1:0-6797 GCA_964526065.1 uncultured bacterium | reverse complement strand
AGAGCCGTTCCCGGCAGCACGAGAACCCGAATCTGATCAAAAGAGGAAGTATATTGCGGCAGTGTTTCCAGGAACCGGCAAGTCAACCATCCTGGATATCCGGTCAGCAGAAGTTTCATAGGATCAACGATATTTTCCCAGCGTGTCCATCAGCCGGATATAGAGCAGGCTGAGCGGATCAAAAATAACGCATTTGGGAATGTTGATGGTGGAGCCTTCCTTATTCACCCACTTGACGGGTTTAGAGTACACTCGCATACCCTGCGTCTGGGCGATGCAGAATATTTCCACATCGTACATTCCGCCCTGAATGCGGCTCCGCGAAAAAATACGCTGGGCCGCATGCCGCGAAAAAAGCTTAAACCCGCATTGGCTGTCAGCCACCGATTGTTTAAAAACGATAATGTGTGCCATCAGTTGCTGGATTAATCCCAAAATACGGCGGAAACGGCCGCTGGATCCTTCATCACCGCTGAACGCCCTGACACCGACCACCAGATCATGATCCTTGAGATAAGGCAGCATCAAATCGACCGTATCAATCGGTGTAGGATGATCCGCATCCATAATTAAAACGCAATCTCCTTGCGCTGTCAGACAGCCGGCACGGACTGTCGCCCCTTTGCCTCGATGCGGCAAGTCCAGCAATTTCAGCTGTCCCCAGGTTTCTCCATGCGTCCGAACAATCGCCGCCGTATGATCCCGGCTGCCGTCATTGGCCACCAGCACTTCATAAACGTAACCGCTGCTGTCCAAAAAAGGGCGGATTTCCTGAAGCGTTTGGGGTAAGCGGTGCGATTCATTGTAAGCCGGAATCACCACACTCAGATAAGGGGCAGCGGATTGAGCGGTCATGAGCGTCTCCCGTATTGTTTAAAAATGCGGCTGGTTTTTTTCCAGGCCGGCACCGTATCGGAAGCCAGCACATAACGGGCCCCGGAAAAAGTCATCAGGCATTTCTTTTCGCGGAGAATTCTTGAAAAAACATCTTTGGCAAAATCCAGAACCGGTTTACGTGCCATAAAGCGGAAAATAGCGGGTGAACAAATTAACAGCCCGCCATTCACATAAACATTATCTTTGACCCGGCGGTTGCTGCGCTTTTCGAGGAAGCGCTTCACCCGGCCTTTCTCATCGGTTTCAATCAAACCGGCGGCGACCCCGCTCCATTCCGTCTCCTGAGGATTATAAACGCCCAGTGTCGCCACCGGACGCGTCCGGCGGTGCCGGGCGATTATTTTTTTAATATCAAAATCCATAAGATTGTCCCCATAAAGCACAAGAAAAGCGCTGTTTCCAAGGTAGGGCCGCACATGCCGGACGGTGCCGGACGTGCCCAGCGGGTGTGTTTATTCAGACAGACAAAGATTCATGCCCAGATTTCTTTTTTGGCGAAGAAACTCGCGAATACACTCAGGCCGGTAATGAAGATTAATGATGCAATCGCGAAAGCCGGCTCGCTTTAAATACTGCAGATTATGTTCGAGGATGGGTTTGCCGTTGACCGGAAGCATGACTTTTGAAATGCCTTCCTTGAAGCCATGTAACCGCTTGCCGGCGCCGCCGGCCAGGATAATCGCTTTCATTATTTAACCGCAGTGCAGTAAAAGAAAAAGAGATCCCGTTTAAAAATCACTTCGGAAAAACCGGCCTGCCGGATGAGGCGGTCCACCGCCTTCCATTGGTTCAAATAGCCGTAAAGCTGTTCCTTTTCTTCGAGATGCTGCTGCCGGAAAAGCCGGGTCCATTCCGTCAAACAAGCCAGCGGTGAAAGCAAGACCTGCAGGGCAAAACGCATTTGAATCGAATCATAATGATCGATCAGCGACAATGTCCCTCCCGGCTTCAGACAACGGCGCGCTTCCGATAAGAAAGATTCAATATTTTCGACGGGCCAGAGATGATGCAGCGAATGAGCACATAAGACCCAATCGAAGCTGGCCTCTCTTAAAGGGAAACGCGTGGCCGAAGCCGCCAAATAACGCCAGGATTTCCCGTTTTTGAGAAGGTTTCCTTCCCGGTCCGACGCAATATCGAGTCCGGTCATATTTGTGAATCCACTTTCCGCCAGCAAATCCAGCATTTCGCCCTCTCCGCAACAGACATCCAGAATGGAAGCTGTCGAAGGCGCTTGCAAAAGTCCAAGCTGCCGGAGTTTTCTCCGGTGGGTCGACAAACGCCGCCGGCTCAAAACATCACTGCGGTAGGTCTCCTGCCAGGCACCCGATTCGCGCCGCTCTACAGGGTGGCTCACATGTACTCCTTAAACAGTTCCAGGGCTTTCACAATCTGGCGGTCGGCATTCGGACTTCCTTCAGGGCCGTTTTCCACCACCATGTCCGGTTCAATTCCCACCGCGTTCAAGTCCCTTCCCGCGGGACTCAGATACCGGGCAGTCGTCAGCTTCATGGCGCTTTGATCATCCAGGGGAATCACCGACTGAACCGATGCTTTTCCAAAGGTCTGATTCCCAATAATTCTGGCCCGTTCATGATCCTGCATGGCGGCTGAAAAGATTTCGGAGGCGCTTGCGGAATTCTCATTCACAAGGATGAGCATCGGAAACCGGGGAATCGTATGCGCGCCCGTCGAGTTATATTCCTTGCGCTGCTCTTCGATCTTGCTGTCCACCGAAACAATTTTGGCATCGGCCGGAAGAAAACGCTCGGAAAGCTCCACCGCCTCATCGAGTAAACCGCCGTCATTCTGGCGCAAATCGAGAATCAACGCCTGCATGCCCTGCTGCATCAAATTTTCGATACCGCTTTGCACCTGCTCGCTGGTATTTTCCTGCCAACTCTGAATCCACATATATCCGATGGCCCGCCCAACCATCCGGATATCTTTTACGGATTCAATCGTGACTTTTTCGCGCTTGATTTCCACATCGAAAGTCCGCTTTTCGGAAGGGCGTTCCATTGTCAGGTTCAATACTGAGCCTTCTTCGCCCCGAAGCCGCTTGGCCGCTTGCGGCAAATCCATGCCGCGGGCGGATTCTCCGTTGATCTTCAAAAACCGGTCGCCCGGCCGTAACCCGGCTTTAAACGCGGCGCTATCCGGATTTACCAGCCGGATTCCGGGAAATTCCCCCATAATTTCCAGCACGGTGCCAATACCGGCATACTCGCCTTTCATGTGAATCTGGAGAATTTCAAACTTGTCGGGCCCGATAAATTCCGAATAGCGGTCGAGAGATTCCAGCATGCCTTCCACCGCCTCATAAAGCAGCTGCCGCTGATCCACTTCTCCGGGATAGGCTTCCTCGATAACCCCGAGGGCTTTGGAGAAAAGTTTAATTTCTTCAATGATTCCTTCTTCTTCTACGTCCTCTTGCTCCGGCGGCACGGATTCCTCCGCTTGCAGCGGGGATGCTGCTATCACAAGCAGGAACAGGATCCAGAGACGATTTCTTTTTTTCATTTTCGGCTTCCTCAGGCGGCTGAAATCAGCATCTCGCGCCAAAAACGGATATTGGATTCGCGTCCAGCGATACATTGAATCAGCATCGTTTCCTTGCGTCCGGGCAATCGGGCCACGCTTTGAATTGAAAAATTTTCAGAACGAACGGCAAGCCGCCCCGCGGCCATCAGCCGCTCGAGTTCCTTGCGCTCATTTTCGCCGAGCATGGAAAATCCTGAAAGCTGCGGCTCAATATCTTCCAACGCGGTAAAAATGCCGTCATCCAGCGTTCCTTCAATCCCATCCGGTCCGCGGCGGTAGGCCAGAATTTTCTGCGTAATGGCCAGCTCAAACCCGACCGCCCTCAGCACCTGATAAGGCGCCGTATTGATATTCACCGTGCCATTGCTGTGAACGGTCATAAAAGGCCTCACCCGGTCAAAAATTTCCCGAGTCATTCCTTTCACGTAAAGAAGTTCTTCCAGCACATCCAGCGGACCATTCTTGGGCTCATAAGGCAAACTAAGATGCCGGTAATAACGGCTTTCGGCGCCATCAGCACGGCTCTCATCATCGGCATCAATCCAGTCCATCACCGATTCCGCCAATGCCGCAGCCTCATCCCGATCGAGCTTTCCTGCAGACCGGAAAAAGCGGGTCAACACCGCACTGGAATTGACGGTATTAAGATTAATTTTGCTTTCTTCATCAATCATCCCAAACAAAAGATCCTGACGGTCTGCATAGCGGGCATGCCCGCTGCCAAAAGCATATTTCATCACTGAGAAATAGCCGCGGCCAACCGTACGGTTCTGCAATTCCGGCAGGTTGCGGCTCCAGTTCTGATTCAACGCATCAGGCAGCGTTAAATCCACCTGTTTCTTTATCCGGATCAGTTCCATGCCGCGTTTCACGCCCGCTTCGGCGACGGCGCGCAAATCATCACGAATTTCTATCGCCTGAACGGCCCGCATCCGCTGTTGCACGCCGTGTCCGATTGTCAGCGCAAAAAGACTGAGCAGCATCAACAGCCAGACGGTGAGAATAAGAGTGCTTCCCTTCTGGCTTTCGGGAATGAAAAGTTTAATATGAGATTTCATTAAGCGCTGCATCGCGTGCCGACATGCCGTATTTTTTAATCCAGAAGTCGAAGTCCTTGGCGGTTGTTCGCGTCTTCTTCCGGACCCAGGCGCGTTCTTTCAGCAAGTACGGCAGATGATAAAGCGTCGACAAATAAACTTTCATGGCGATCCAGACAAGGCTCCAGATGGAAATTTTTTCCGCATAGCGGGCCGCCGGGCCTTTATGCTGAATCACCCCGATAAAATGATAGAAGTACCGGGCCGCCGTATAAAAGGGCGACAGCAGGATGTAAATAACCGGAAAACATTTAATTAAGACCCAAAGACGGTTTCGTTCTACAAGGAAGGCCTTGAAAGGTGACAGCATGCCAAAAGAGGCCGAGAGCCGGTGATAGGCAATAGCCGTCGGAATGTAAGCACACTTGTAACCAAGCAGCCGGCCGCGGAATCCGACATCAATGTCGTCGGCATAGGCAAAAAACTTCTCATCGAAAAGCCCGATATCATCCATCATGGAGCGCCGAAAAAGGGCCGCGCATCCATTGGGACAGAAGACACGGTTCTCATGATCATACTGTCCATGATCGACTTCCATCCGGCCGCGTCCGCGGCCAAGACCGTCGCGATAAATAATATGTCCGGTATTTTCAATCCGCCGGCGGTCATGGGCAAAATAGATCTTGCCGGCCGCCATTCCAATTTTTTCGCCCTCATGAATTCCGCCTTCCCGGATACCACGGACCATTTCGTGCATCCAGTCCGGCTCAATGGTGGCATCACTGTTAAGCAGCGCGATAAACTCGCCCCGAGCGGCCCGAATGCCGACATTGCAGCCGCCCGCAAAACCAAGATTCTCGCCATTTTCAATAAGAACAATGGAATGCGCATATTTCTTGCGGATCATTTCCAGCGAAGAATCCGTAGAGCCGTTATCCACAACGATAATTTCGCGCGGCTCCCAAGTCTGGGCGAGCAGGCTTTCAATGCAATCGGAAATCACTTCTTTTCCGTTCCAGTTCAGGACAATTGCCGATACCATTCCGCCCTTCATGCTTTCCCCTTCTCCTCGAGAAGCAGGGCATGAATGGCCCGCAATTCCGACTTCACTTCTTCCACATCACCTTCCAGTTCATTGATGCGTCCCGACATCGCGTCCAGATGCCGCTTGAGATAAATGTCGAGACCTTCCGGTTCATAAACACCGCTCACCTTGGTAATCTGGCGATCCGTGGCAATATTGTGGTAAACGCCCTTGGCGCGCACGCCGCCAATGCTGTCTTCCTCATCCTCCCCGCCTATCTGAGCCCAGACGGCGGACACCGCTCCTGCCATCAGCAATAGAAAGAAGATATAGAGGCCAAAAGTGGCTTTTGCTTTGCTTTTTCTCATGAGGACCTGCTTCCGGTTATGAAATGAGCCGTTGTGATTTATCGGCAGGGAGTGATTCCATCTGAAAAATATTGTTTATAAGCCAAAACAGCAAAAACACTTACATCAAATCTACTTCACTTTATCCGAGGGCAGCCGATGAAAGAAAAGTCGTGATAGAATACAATATAAATAACTATAGCATTCACTAATATAAATCGTCAAAATTCTTCCATGCGCAATCTTCTGACGGGATTGATCCCGCGCGCCAGCGGCTTGGCTGTTCTGGCAGCGGCGGTCGCCCTGACTTTGCTGGGTTACGAACCGAATAAACTCGAGCCGCATCCCGTTCTCCTGCGCGGACTGCTGGAGGGAAGCCATACCGGCTACATTTCTCCCGGCTCCGAGATTAAATCATTCCGTTCGGTTCTGCCGCCCCGGGGGACGCTCACGTTTCTGATGGACCGTCCCTACAAAGCCGAAGTCGCCGATACCGAGTTTTATCACCGGATTCAGAACTATCTCTGCCCTCTTGTGCTGAATCCCCGTCCTGAAGAAAACGCCGGCATTCTGTTTTGCTCCAGCGATGCCATGGCCCAGCAACGGCTTCAGGAGACGGGCTATCGAATGATCATGCGGCTGGATGAAGGGAAAGGAATTATCGTCAAAAACTCATGAGTCTCTCGCTTCCCCTCTTAAGCACATTCATTGCAGGAATTTTAACGGCCGGCTGGATCCTTGCCCGGACGCCGTTGAGCGTCAAGCCACTTTTATGCGTCAGCCTGGCTTTCCCTCTGGGATTCGGGGTCTGTTCCCTGTTCTTATTCTGGGCTTTGGTGCTGAATCCTGCGTATGCTCCGCAAATTTCAGTTTTTTTCTGGATGGTCTACTCCGGCGCAGCCATCTACTGGGGATGGCGCCGGCCCGTGACGGCTTGGTGGCAATCTG
>CAZGID010000135.1:236-6886 GCA_964526065.1 uncultured bacterium | reverse complement strand
CGGAAGATTGGGATTCCTCCACGCCGACGCGATGCACATACACCAGCTCGCCGCCCAGCCAACCGCCCACACTCAGCAATACCAGGGCCACTCCTGAAAGAATCATCGGGCCGGACTGCGTGGCATCGCCGAATAAGCGCCAGATAACATTGATAAGATAAATACCCGTCACCGCGAGATTCAGAACCATATGCGCCGTCGCAATTTTTTTGATGTGGTCACTCTGGTCTTTCAGAGATCCGTAATCGATAAAACCGGGAATGGCCGCCAGAACGGCGCCGGCAATGCCGCCGGCCATCGTGTAAAACGCCAGTGTCAACCACAGGGCATCCCCTGCCACACGGTAGAGAATGTCACAGAGAAAAGAGAAAACCCAAAGACCAAGCGGTAAGGCAATCAGCATGGGATGCAGCGGGTGCTTCCGGAAACTGGCACGCGTTTTCATCGAAACCTCCTGAAGACGATTTTGGAAGAGCCTAACAGGCATCGCCTCCGGCGGGTTCCCGGGGAAAGAGGAAAAAACTGCCGGGAAATCCCTACCGGCTTTCAGGAATACGGGAAGTAAACAGGAGCTGGCCGTCACGGCCGGCAATATAGATTTCCAGATACGAGGGAAACACCCGGACCCAGGCAAAACCCAGATCCGCGTGAGCAAAGGACGTCGCATCGATCCAGGCCACATCGCGCGGCCGGGATCCCGCACCACTGACCAGATACGAAACGCCCTGGATATCCTGAAAAAATTCAATGCTGTGATTATGGGCGGACAGATATAAATCGACGCCGTATTGAATGAAGAGCGGCTCCAGCATTTCCTGCATTTCCCGGATTTCTTCTTCCCAGGTAAAACCGCCGCTGTACACCGGATGGTGGCCATAAGCAATTTTCCAGTCGGCCGTCGAGGCTTTCAAATTTTCTTCCAGCCATTCCAGCTGCTTCTCCTTTTCACCCAGCGTCATGGCCGTCGTATCCAGTGCAAAAAACTGCACCCGGGTGCCGTCGGCAAGTTCCCGCTCAAATGTGTAATAGCGGGCGGGCATGCGCCAGCGTTTGCTTAAGGCCGAATACGCCACCTGGGCATCGGGGTTGCGGAACAGATCATGATTTCCCAGTACCGCATAAAAAGGAATCTGAAGAGAACTATGGGCATAAATCGATTCAAACTTGGTTTCCCACTGCCGGTCGTTTGTCGAAGAAACCCCGCGCCCGTAAAAATTGTCTCCGAGATACAGAACAAAATCGATGGGATAATCGGCCGCAAGGCCAGCCATGCTGTCAGCGACAAGACGCTGGCCTTCATTGCCGGCACCGGCACATCCAAGGGCAAAAAACTGCAGAATCCCCTTCTCCGAAAGCGGCGACGTCACATCGGCAAAAGGTTCCTCCGGCGCATCATGCACCGTCCCGGGCTTGTACCCCTGAAACGACATAAAGTCATAAAAAATGCCATCCGGATTGCAGCCGGTGAAAAGAATAAGAAAAAGCCCCGCCAGAAGGCGGGGCTTGAAATACCGCATCATAAAATCCCTTCTACTGTTTTTCGTCCAGCAGGCTGCGCAGCATCCATGCCGTCTTTTCATGAATCCGCATGCGCTGGGTCAAAAGATCCAGCGTCACCTGGTCGCCGGCAGATTCCGCTTTGGCAAAGACTTCGCGCGCTGTCCGAATCACGGCATAATGCCCGTCCGTCAGCGAACGAATCATGGCTTCGGCGGAACGGTTGCCGTCTTCTTCGCTAATGCTGGTCTGATTTGAAAATTCCTTGTAAGAACCCGGTGCAATCATATCCAGCGCACGGATTCTTTCGGCGATTTCATCCACCGCCTGCCACAAGTCCTGATACTGCACTTCGAACATGGCATGCAGCGTATTGAACATCGGGCCGGTCACATTCCAGTGAAAATTGTGAGTCTTGAGGTAAAGCGTATATGTATCCGCCAGAAAGCGCACAAGCCCCTGAGCTATTTCTTTACGAGAACTTTCTTTGATACCGGTTTCCACAGGAATTCGCGTCGTCGCCATGATGTTCTCCTTTCCCTTTGAATACGCCATCATGAATCCGTGTCTCTATCATATCACGAACTTCAAAAAGCGAAACTACCTTCGCGCATCATCCGGATCTGAACCCGTTGATAAAAGTGGCGCCGAAGACAATCGAATCCCGGGCGGGGGTCGGTGCCAAGCGCCCAGAATATGCCTCCACGGGAGATCCCCTTCCTTTTCATTTCTTCGGGAAAGGCCCAGAGAATTTCGCTCGGTTGCATGCCGGCGATCACGTCCATCGGCCGGGCATGCCATTGATTCATCAACGTTTCAATCTTCAGGGACAAGTCATTGGCATCGTGGCACTTGGCATGCACACCGTTCTGCGCCTGCATTTCCAGCACGGCATCGGACTGGTCGTCGAGCAGTTCCAGCCCGCTGGACTGCAGCAGATTCGCCATTTCCTTCCAGTCAAAAGAAGCCGCCAGCGCCGCATCCAGAAACGTACAATCCATTTCCCAGATTCTTTTTCGTTCCAATAACTTTTTCATGATTCCATCCGCTTATTTGTTGAGGATCAGTTTTCCAGCCCGGGTAATCATCAACCGGTATTCCTGATCGCCGTGGAGAACGGTCACTTCCTTGCGGCCTTCAAAGAGCGTTTCGGATTTAATGACCTTTTTATCTTTGGGGGCCGGGGAACTTGCAGAGGGCTTCTTTTCCATAGAATGGCCAGTTTCTCCTGAATGGGGCCATCTGGCTGGGTCGTGTCCTCCTCCCTGGCTGTGGCAATGATTTAATTAAGAATATATCTGAATCAGACTGAATCTTAATTAAATCCCCCATTCTGTCAACAGGAATCTTATCCCCAGCGGAATTCCATGCCGAAATAGATGGAGCGTCCGTCACCGGGAAGGAACTGGGCGGAATCGCGTCCGCCGGCATCCGCAATCACCCCGGTCGTGGCGGCATAGACCTCGTTGGTAAGATTCCGGCCCTCAACAAAAAACGAAACGCCCCGTTCGGTGCGGTAGCCGCCGCGGACGCCCAGCAGCGCGTATGAAGAAGCGAACAGAGTGTTATTCATATCCACGGGATAGCCTTTAAAAATCCATTCCAGAGACGGGCCGAAATAAAAACCGGCCGGGTGTTCATAAATCAACTCGGCTCTCAGAAAATGTTCGGGAATACCGGGCAAGGGATTGTCGCTGTAAACTGGATCGCCGTTGAAACGGAAGCGGCTCCAGTTGTAGATGCCGCGCAGGACAAGTTTGTCGATTAATTCCACATCAAGACCGAGTTCAATGCCCTGATGCCGGGTCTCGCCTGCATTCACGGTCCCCAGCGGATTTCCCTGTGCATCATTCAGACTAAGTAATTCGTTTTCAATCCAACTGTAGTAATACGCCAGATCCCAGCGAAAACGATTGGCTTCGCCGCGCGTGCCGAACTCCAGCGTCCAGGCCTCCTGCTCCTTCAGATCCCGGATGCCGCCGCCCGTCACATTACTGAGCTCACCGAATGAGGGCGGTTCAAAACTCCGGCTGATATTGGCAAACACCTGGCTGGTTTCCGTCACCTCCACGAGCAGACCCGCTTTGGGACTGAAACTCATGTAGGTGGGATGACCGCTGTGATCCCCGTCCGAAAGAAATTTGTCCCGCGTCTTGCGCGAGGCATAACTCCACTGCAAACCGCCAATGAGCGCCAGACGGTCGAGGACATAGAACTGGTCTTCAGCATAAAGATCCAGATTGTAGGAATGCTGCCGGCTGTAAGCCGTCATCGCCCCCCGCTCGCCGCCAACATTCACGTGCCGGGTGTCATCCACCACGCCCCAGACCGGATTAAAGCCCAGCGTGAAACGGTTTTTTCGTCCAAGAACATCCGATTCATTTTCATACCGGAAACTGGCGCCAAAATCGTGATAAAGAAAATCCAGCACCTGAAAAATCGGGTGAAATAAATCCTTGCGGATATAAAACACACCGGCTTCAAGCTTCTGATCTTCTCCCTGCCACGTGGTTTTGTTGGCCAAGTGCACGAGATCGAAATCCCGCTTCTGATTGCCGGTCACGTTGGCCGGCGCGTTCTGCTTTGGATTCTGCCGCATCTGGGCCTGGGTCAGATTGCCCGGCAACTTGGAACGGGTATCCGTCAAGTTCACATAGAAACGCGTTTCAATTTCATCCGTCAGACGGAAGCCGTAATTGGAAAACAACCGCCGGGTCCACTGGTCCGAATGATTCCGGAACCCATCCTGCCGGAATTCGGAGAGCGAGACAAAATAATCAAATGGCCCCGCCACGGCCCCGGAGCTGACCTGTTCCCGGAGATAATTAAAACTGCCGACTTCAAAACGCCCCTGCACAAGTGCGGCATCATAGCCCGTGGGCGTCACAAAATTAATGGCCCCGCCCAGCGTCGTGGAACCATATAGAAGCGCATTGGCGCCGCGGTAGACCTCGACATATTGCAGTGCCAGCGGTTCAATGGATTGAAAATCTCCGCCGCCGTCGGCTTGATTGATGGGAACGCCATCCTGCAGCAGTTTGATCCCGCGCAAATGAAAGGTTCGCTGCAAACCGGACCCGCGAATTGAAAGCCGGGCTTCTTCGGATCCAAAGCGCGGCTGCACATAAACACCCGGGACATATCCCACCATATCCTGAAGTGTGGAAACACGTCCCTTTTTATACTGCTCCGCCTCAACAAGCGCCACGCCACCGGGCGTGGTTTGAATCGCCTGCCGCGCCGCGGCCGCGGTCGGAACCGTCAGAGAGACCGTTTCGGACGCAGCATGCACCGTCACATCGGGCAGCACTTTCTGGGATGGCTCCGCCGAGACCGCCAATGAAGCGGCCGACAGCAAGAATACCAAAAAAATAAAGAATTTCATTTTTTGCTCTCCTTATTGGACTCGGACCGGCAGAGAAACGTACCGCGGGCACAGACGGACGTCTCGCAAACCGGTCAAAGCTGAGTAAAACTAAAATCAGATGGAGAGCAAAAGGCGGGGTGGCGGATCCAGCGTGCGGGCAAATCCTTCTGGCGGAGAGATTTCAACATTGGGAAACAAAGCCGCTGGAAGTTCCGGCGCGGTAAAATGAATTGAACCATCCAAATCAAAATCCTTGGCCGAGGCCGGTAGTGTAGAACGGGAAGCCGCCGGGTGACAGGGCGCAGATTTCAGAACCGGCAGGTTGTCATCGAGCGTTACGTTCACCGGCACCGGGGGTGAAGCTTCTTCGGGAAGTTCCATTCCGACATGCAGCGGGCACTGCTTTTTGGCGGGTTTCGGCTGAACCGGCTGAATCGCTTTCTGGTCTTCCCTGGCCTTTCGAAGAGGACAGAAAGCGCCCTTGGCATGCGTACAATCACAGATTTGCCGGCCGCAGCAGGTTTTGGGATTCGCGGCTGTGCGGAACAAGGTAGGCGGCACATCCAGCGTACTGAACGCGAAAGCCAGCGTCAGCATCCAAATCCATTTTGTGCGCGGCCGCATCATATGGAAACTCCCGAGGGTTGACTGGATTTTATCACTTTCCTCCTTTTTCTGCAACGGGAAACGCAAAAGGCCTGATGGCAGTTCCGGCTCCTCTCTTTACACTTGAAAGCAGGAGGCTGGGATGAAGAACCGTGGCGTGACTCGTCCGATGGAACTGCACGAAAAAAATAAAGACGGCGGCCATCATGAAATGCCGCCCCGTTTTCACCGGCAGCCCATGGTCGAAGAACATCACCGCAAAACCCACTGGATTTACTGGACCATTCTTCTTCTGGGTTTCTGGCTTCTCGTCTCTCCTTTCACATTCAGCTATTTTCAAAACTGGGTGGAGCCCGCCGGAGGGCGGAGTGTCTGGATTTCGTTGATGGCGCGCGCCCGATTTCTTTTTTGGAATGACATCGTCTGCGGCCTGCTCCTTGTCCTGTTCGGCTATCGTTCGCTCACGGCGAACCGGCCGCTGAGTTTATGTAGCATCGGTGTCTGGCTCAATGCCGCGCCGCTCGTCTTCTGGGCTCCTTCGGCCTTGATTTATCTCAACGACACCCTGACCGGTACACTGTTGATTGCCCTCACGATTTTGATACCGGGCATGCCCAACATGATGAATTATATGGCCATGGGGCCCGATACGCCGCCTGGTTGGAGCTACAATCCCTCCTCCTGGCCGCAGCGCGGCATCATGATTGCACTCGGTTTTGCCGGCTGGCTGGTCTCACGCTACCTCGCCGCCTTCCAGTTGGGCTACATCGATACGATATGGGATCCCTTTTTCGGGGATTCCAGCCGCCAGGTGCTGACTTCGAAAATGTCCGAATCCTGGCCCGTCTCGGATGCCGGACTCGGTGCCTTTTCTTACACTTTCGAATTTCTCATGGGCTGGATGGGCGCCACCACGCGGTGGCGCACGATGCCGTGGATGGTCACCTTCTTCGGTATCCTGGTCATTCCGTTAGGGCTGGTGCACATTTTTCTGGTGATCTCCCAGCCGGTCGTCGTGGGCCAATGGTGCTTCATGTGCCTTCTCGCCGCGGCGATTATGCTGCCCATGATTCCGCTGGAAGTCGATGAAGTCATCGCCATGAGCCAGTTCCTGAAGCAGGCAAAAAAACGCGGCGACTCGCTGTGGCGCTCGTTCTGGATGGGCGGACCGTCCGAAGAG
>CAZGID010000135.1:0-226 GCA_964526065.1 uncultured bacterium | reverse complement strand
CTCAGCCGGATGAGCGCAGTCCGGCGATTCAAAGTTTTCCCCAGCAGCCGGCCGGCGTGTTCAAAGCCTCCCTCTGGGGCATGAATTTCCCGCTTCCACTGCTGGGAGCCACCGCACTCGGAATCTTCTTCATGGCATTTCCCGATGGGGCCGGCATTTCCGGCACTTTAGGCAATCATCAGCATCTGCTCGGTGCCCTTGTCGTGACGTTTTCAGTCATTGCGAT
>CAZGID010000134.1:0-7037 GCA_964526065.1 uncultured bacterium | reverse complement strand
GAGCCCCATATCTTCCGGAGCATGCCCGCCGGCAAAAATGGCAATTTCAGCGCCGACAGTTGTCATCATAAAGAGAGTTTTTCCTAACTGCTTAAGAAACTTGGGAGAAATGATCGTGCGGTAGAATCCAATCAGCGGAGACCAGAGCAGCCGCTGGGCAAGCGAAGGCATTTTAACACTGATAGGCGGTCCGCGTTCCATTTCGGGAATTCCGATGACTTCCGCAAAATAATTTTCCTCTTCGGCAATAATCGATTCAATAACTCGCTTTCCGGATTCGGTACGGTGACGCATAAAAGGCTGCAGCGCCTTCAAGGATTGGAAAGCCTGGTAAAGCCGGTAATTATTTTCCAGTTCCAGCTCGGAATAAATCAGCTGAAGCTGGCGCAGCGTCGGCTGACGGGCATCACCTCCGGCTGCCTGGATCAAACGATCGAGATATTCACCGGAAATGCGGTATTCGCTGCCGATTTTGGTCCGAAGCTGATCTTCATCCCACTCTTCCGGGACATCCAACGGAAGTTTCTCAATAGTCTCACCGAACATCGGACGAAGTTTGTGTTCAATGGAACGAATCACTTTCTCAGGGTCGGCCAGTTTGACTTTGCGTCGTTCTTCCATCCACTGACGCACATTGGCGCCTTCCAGCGTGTTCAGACCCGTCAAACTTTCAAATTGAGCCAGATACAAGCCATCCATGTACTGATTCGAAGCCATCTTGGTGAACTGAGGCAGCGTCAGAATCAGGGCCAGGAAAAATGTATTCAAGAACGAAGAAACTGTAAAAGCGGCCACGAAAGCGGAGACACCCAGGCCAAGGATCGGAATACCGGCCGTTGCGGCAACCATGGCAGTTCCGACCCCGCCCAGCAGACTAGCGCTCGCCAAGCCCGGCGGCAGAAGAACTGAAAGCAATCCGAGCCCAATCGGTCCGATAACCGCCATTTTGATGCGCTTCTCCATGAAAACAAACAGCGGTGCAATCAAGGGTTGAATGAGCCATTTGTTGACAAGCCGGTAAACCGGATGCGCAAGGCGTGTCATCAACCGGAGAACCGGATTACGGGGCTCAACCCCATACTGCAGGGCATTTGCAAGGCCCTGAAACCATCCCCATTGCAAGAGAGAATAATAAAGACCTTTCCGGAACAAATTCCCTTTCTGCCAATCCGAAAAATTACGGGCTTTGTTCATGTCTCTGGAAGCCATCATTGCCCCCGTGAGAACATCGATGGAAAGATTGCGTTCGAGCGGCGCGACTTCGCCCCAAATCCATTTCGGAATGAACCAGGGTTTGCTCTTGCCGCGCAATGCAAACTGGGCCGGCCGGCGCCAATAGCCGTAAAAGAAACTGTCGAGAAGGTGCGGCAATGCCAAAGCGGCCCATTTAAAAAGCTTGAATCCCCCATTCAGGACTTTTCCGGCCAGATTGCGATCCTTTACGGCCGCCTGATGCGAAGACGGATCCTGATCCCGCATATAGTGAACTTTGCGATATTCCCGTTCCAGCTCATCGTAGATAAAACGCCACTGCGCGGTTGTAGCCTGGTCATAATCGAACCCGGTAGCCCGGGCCAATGCCCGCAAATCAGCCTGGTCGTATCCGAATTCCTTCTGAATCCGGGCAATGATGCGGTCTTTCGAAGCAATCGCGGATAGAGACGGAACATCCTTGTGTTCAACCGGAATATTCTCATACCGCTTCAAAACGGAACGAATAGTGGTATTGAGCTTTTGTTCCTGCGGAAGAGCCGTTACATCGGGCGTGGGCTCCACGACCGGTTCTTCGAGAAGCATGCGCGCCTCCGACCGGTCTTTGGGTCCAAACATAAGCCCGACCCTTCCAAACAGCGCGGCGCGGCGGCGCATATCGACCTGATCCCCGGCGGCCTTCTGCGCTTTTTCAATTTCCTTTTCAGAAACCGCCCAGTTCATTCCGACCAGCACGAGCGGACCCATCGAGGCCCCCATAGGACGCGCAGCAGCATCGAAACGACCCTTTAATATTTTGTCGTAATTTTCGCGCCACTTGAGGAAATAAATACCTTTATGTTCCTGCTCGTTCCGGATTTCACGCTTAAAGTCCCGGAATTGCTCTTCGACTCCGGCCGGTCCGTCCAGCTTTCCGTCGGGTGTGATACGGATCCGGATACCTTCCTTATCTTTGACGTCCTGAAACGCAAACTTGAGCAGTAGATCTTGAATGCTGGCTGCATTATCAAGATTTCCAACTTCGGCGATTCCGGTTGCATCCTGAATGCTTTCACGCACAACGTCGATACTTGGAAGAGCCGGGACACGGTCTTTATCGAATGCCATTGTAAGGAGCGCATCAATCAGAACACGAATTTCCGGATCTTTCGCATAATCTTCGTTTGTAATCACCTCTTTATTTTTGATTTTGTCCGGCAGAGGCACTTCCGGCGGGAAAACTGTCTCAAAAAACTTGGGTGCGATTTTCTTGGCCCAGTCAAAGACATGAACCGGTGCAGCAGGTACTTCCCCTGTATCCGGGTCTTTAAGACGAACCGTCATTGCTTTAGCCCCGGCATAATCTTTCAGCACATCATCGACGAGATTCTGGCGGTTGCGAACTTTCGGCAAATCGCGGTTTGCCGCTTCGACGCGCCTTGCTACATCAGCCGGCGTATCCCCGCCGATCTTTTCGGCTTCCTGAATTGCAGCATTCAACAGTGCCGAAAATTCGCCTTTAAGATCCGTCGGCAGGTCGCGATAAGACATTTCCGGGTCCAGTTCGGGAAGCGAAAGTCCCATGACCCGGTTCCGAAGATTATAGCTTTCTACAATAGTCCGGATGAGTTTGCGCATATTATCCGCCCCACCGGCCGGGACCGGTGTGGCTTCCAGAAAATCCACGGCGGCACGAAGCCGGTTCTTGTGACGATCCATTGCGGATGTCACCGTATCTCCCGGCAATGAACGCTTATAGGCATCAATCACCGTGCGAAGCAAAACACCGGTATTAAACTGGGCGTCTTCGATCTGCTGGCGCATCATTTCAATTTGGCGCTGCGTCGGTTCCGGAATGCGCGTTCTCTCGAGCCTCAGCTCCTTTTCTTCGGCGGTCACATCCGCCCACGGTTTTTCGCTTCCGTTTTTAATCCGATAAACATAACGCTGAACAATCGGGTCATCTTTTACGGCAATGGCGCCTTTCAAAACTTTAACCATGGTTTCGGTGCTGTATCCCAGTTCTGAAAAATCCTGCTCAATACGTGAAATAATAGATTGATCTTTGAAAAAGGGATCGACCATGTTGAATTTGCGTCCGAAGAGTTCTTCGACGTAGGGTTGGATAGCCGCCACATTCTGAAGACGCTTTTCGAGAAATCCGGGGTTATCCGGGTCTGGATTGCTGAAAGCAGGATCCACGACGATTTCTTCGAATCCATCCCGGTCTTTGCGCGTCGTAAAAATTTTAATTCCGCGCTTTTCGGCCACTTCTTTCGTATTCAGCACCCAGGCCATGCGTACGTTCACAAAGTATTCAAGAACCAGCTGGCTGGTCCACTGCACCAGGTCAGCGCGCAGTCGGCTCAGAACCCGCTCTGTATTTCCATTTAACATTTCAAGGATGTCCGCTTCCAGCTCCGCGGCATCACCAGCGTCCGGATAGAGCCCCGAGGTCTGAAGGATGCGGCGCGTCTCTTCGGCAGTTTGAACTGCATTCCGTCCCCCTCGTTTGATCAGGTCCATTAATGCCAGCGTGCGGCGCATGTGAGCCCCGATAACGTGAGGAAGCGCATCCTTTTCTGTTTGGTCACGAATCCAGCTTTCAAGACGATTGTATTGTTCACCTGTGACAGCAGCCGGAAGCTGGCCATTTGCATTAATCGGATAAATCTCACTTGCTGAACCGTTCAGAAACTGAAGCAGAATCGCGTCGAAGAAGTGGTCTCCCAAGGCACGCTGAAAGATAGTCCGGAATTTATCTTCGTTGAACTTTCCATTACGCGGCAACTGAGTCTTGAAAAGCTCGAAGGTTTGGAGCCGGAGTTCATGAAGTTTCTGAGTCCGCTCCTGATCATTGTCAATGGATTCAATTTCACCATGCTCATGTGTCAGAATCAGCATGTTGTCGAGCTTTTCACTGACCTGATCGTAATAGGCCCGGCGCGGCTGATTGACTTCGGCACCGAGCGGGGCATGGCTGGCATAGGGAGATTCAGCCCAACCCTGGCTAAACTCAAACTGTTGAGGCAGATCATTCAGCTTTTCGACGAAGAAGAGCTCTCCGGCCTGGCGGCGTATTGGTGAAGTCGGTTTCGGAGTTGCAGCTTCCCGGAACCGCCATTCTGCCTGACGGACACGGACGACGGGATTCACTCCAAATTCAGTTCTTCCCCGCCACACAGCTTTTTGAAGATTAAGGCGTTCTTCTCCAACTTTAGTGGGATCGACCTTGGTCCGCGTTGTCCATTGAGTCGGGCCGGCACCATTGGCGCGCGACAGAAGATTGCGGGGTGTCACATAAACAATGGTCGGCGTCAAAATTCTGGAAGTGGCTTCTTCCTCATCCGGCAAATCATCAATGTAGGCATGGCTGCCGACTACCCGCGGACGGATCGATGTATACGCGAAAATATTCTCGGAGGACAGCGATTTGAGTTCGGTGCCTAAATTGGTTAAAGCATCGGAAAATGCGATGCTCAGCTTTTTCTTCATGTCTTCCGGATCTGGCGGTGTAAAGAATGCCAGACCAAGCATCACTTTGGCGCTGGGACGAACATAGGGAGCTCCGTTTCGAATAAATAGCTCATATTGATGCGCGGCTAAAAACGCGTTTGCATTGCCATAGGTTTGAAGGAATTCCAGATCTTGATTGGCGTACACCATTTGAGAGAAAGCTATACGGTAAGCTTCTTCCCGCATCCATCTTCTGAAATTGGCTTCTGCCGTGGCTCGAAACTGAATCTGCGCCACTGAATTGTTATTTACGGCATTACCAAAATTCGCATACTGAACATTGCCGATGCGCCCGTGGACACGCTCATTGTATTGTGTCGTCTTGGCGAAATACTCATTCATATTTGACATTGTCCACCACGGCAACATTTCGGAAATTTGATTCTCCGTGACGGTGGCCAGAACAAAGTCATCCACATAGCGCAGGACCTGTCTCTGGGCCAGATTCTTGAGGGCTTCGTGGTAAAGGAATCCAAAGTAGCTTGAGCGCGTGATGTTGGCGGTTACGTTATTCTTTTCCCATTGAAGATCCAGTAAACCACGGTGTTCCAGATCCTGCTCCAGATCACTCATAAAAATTCTCCGGAACGGTTCAAATTGCCGCTCATGAAGCTGACTGAGCCCTTGCTGCAATTTTTTATCTTGAGCTGCCTGAGCCATTGTATAGAGCAGTTGAATTCTTTGCATCCGCTGCGCATCGTTTAAAGGTCCGTCTTCCTTTGACAAGCCGAGGCGCTGAAACAACCCCTCCATCGTGCTTTTGAGCCAGTCATACTCATCAAAACTCATGGGGTGTTGTTTCCGGTGCTCTTCCAGCCCCAAGTTTTTCCCGGCTCCGCTTATCACCTGATTTTCATGACGAAGTAATTGCTGAAGCAGTTGGCGATCATTCACAGCGCTGGCAATCTGCGCTTCCATCGTGGTAGTAACATCTCCTGTGCGGCGATCCCGGCGGTCGCTGAAATTCAATTCCCGGCTGCTTGACGGCTCACCCATGATCGGGAAAGGCTCCCCTTCCTTTGTTTTGAATCCTTGCAAGAACTTTCTGACGAGATTCAATTCGATGAGGTCTGCAGTTTGTTGTGTCGGGTGTATATGGGGTTCGGTAAATTCCCGGAGATGCATCTCTTCATCCAGGTAATGCTCAATTTTATCGCGCCCTGGGAGCCGCGGGGCCTCAACGATTTCTTCTCGCACTTCGGGTGTGACGGGTTCAGCTGCATGCCGCGCATCTCTGGGAACTCTTCCGGGTTCAGGAGCAAAGAGATGTCGCCAATCACCAAGAAGTTCATCCGGCGAAGGGCCGATACCCAGATTAAGGTCACTTAAATCGATCACGGGCTCTGGCAATTTCATATCCCCAAATAGCTCCTCAGGCGGAATCGGGCGCCACGGCTCCGGTTCCGGCAGCTTTAATTCGGGCAGAAATTCCAGTTCAATATCTTCACCTGGTTCAATCCCCTCTCCTCTCAAAAGGCGTTCCAATTCCAGATCCAGTTGTTCTTCAGGAGTCAACACCCTGTCAGCTCCCTCTTCTCCGGGAATAGCCGTAGGTGCTTCACGGCGTCCAAACAGATTAGCGAGCCAAAGCCCGCCCAACAGCGCCAACAGAGAGCCAAAAGCTCCTATGATCAGACGACGGGTGAATTTCTTCTGCCGGTTTTCAATGGCATCGATCCAGCGGTCGATATCCTTCTGCATTTCGGCTAAATTTTCATTAAAATCCTTCAGTTCCTGAAGTTCCCCGTTCGGGATATTCAGCTTATTCTCGCGAAGGTATTCCAGAAAATCTTTGAACTGCTTTTGAAAACGTCTGCGGACTCCGGCTTTGTCGCGAGTTCCGATAAAGGCGCGTTTATATTTCTGCAGCTCCTCAACATCCGTTTCTTTGCTCATCTCGGTATGTTTATCTTCGATGCGCTTCTTCAAGGCTTTGACGGAATTCAGTTTAGTATTTTTTTCCTGGTTGAGATCGTTAATCAAGGCGCGCCGGCGATTTTCGGCTTCAACAGAAAAGTTTTGCAGATTCTTAAGTTGAGGGGCAAGCGGATGATCTTCCGGAACTTCCTCCGTTCGTTCAATTTCAAACATCCCCTGTGATTTTTGCACCAGTTCCAGAATATCAATTTGTTGTAAAATCTGATCTCTTAGTTCGTTCAGAGATTGATTCCCGGAAGCGAGGCCCTCTTCTACATCAAAAACCTCCTGAACTTTTTTCCCGGCCTCTTCCTGTACGATTTTAAGCGTGTTCTCATAATCCTGGCCTTCCAGCTTCTCTCGGAGTGTCTCATCGGCCAGAATCTCGACCATTTCCTCTAATCTGTCCGCCT
>CAZGID010000133.1:0-7147 GCA_964526065.1 uncultured bacterium | reverse complement strand
AAATCCTGTCCCTTACAACTCAATTCCACTTCTATTTCGCTCCCCGCCTCCCCGTATTTCACAGCATTCGACAAAAGATTCTCAAGGACTTGCTCGATCCGTTCCGGATCCACCCAGGCTTCGGCATCCAGAGATTTCCCGGCGCGAATGCGGATGGGCCGGTCCGGAACCCCGGCCGAAAAGCGGTCGACGGTTTCGCGGACCAGTTGTGCCAAATCCGATTTACGGCGGACGATTTCGAGATTCCGGGATTCGATGCGGGAAATATCGAGCAAATCCCCCGCCATCCGGAATAACCGTTCGGCACTGTGTTCGATATTTTCTGCCATCTCGGGAATGCTGAAAGCCGGCTGACCGGCATTTTCCCGCTTCAGCAGTTTCGCGTTCATAAGTATCGCCACAATGGGCTGCTTCAAATCGTGGCTGATAATCGAGGCCCATTCTTCGCGCAAACGTTCGAGCTCCAGAATCCGCGTCACGTCTTCAAAGAAAACGGCCGCGCCCAGAATTTGACCGGCCTTGCCGCGAATCGGACCGCCGCTGACAAAAACCGGCACTTCACGGCCATCCTGCAAATGCAGAACGACCTCCCGCAACCGCGTGGTTTTACCCTGCAAGGCAAAATCCAGCACGAGTCCGGTCGGTGCAAGCGGACGGCCTTCCCGATTATGAATAATGTCGGCAAGCGCATCGCGGCCGCGGCTCCAGTCAATCCCCGGCCCAAAAATTTTGAGCGCGCGTGAATTGAGCATGAGTTGATTCGGCTCATCAGCCCGTACCATCACCATCCCCATCGGCGAAGTTTCAAAAACCGCCTGCAGCCAGCGTTGCTGTTCATCCTGTTCTTCATGCACGCGCGTATGTTCCAATGCAATGGCCGCATGTTCGGCCAGCAATTCCAGGGCCCGCTGATCGTTCTCGGAAAAATCATCGTGATGCTTTTTCCCGGCCAAAAAAAGAACTCCCGCAACTTCTCCATGCAGGACCAGAGACACGCCCAAAAAGTTGCGGATGGATTCGGCTTCCCGGAGATCCTGAAAGCGGGGATCTTCTTCTAGATCTTTGAGCCGGATCGATTGACCCGAGGCCGGCATCACGCCCAGCAGCCCGCGTCCCGGCAGAATACCGCCAAAGCGCTCCGCCATTTCGCGCGGCATCCCGCTGAAAACCCATAAGTCCACCGGTTGTTCGCTCTGATGAATATCCCAGATGCCGAGCGCTGCATACCGGGCATCGCCGATGCGCCGGCCCTGATCCACGATTTTCTGCAGAACCGTCTGCAAATCCCAGCCCTTTCCGATATCCAGCGCTGCCTTCCGGACCGCCGAAATTTGGCGGCGTGCCTGCCGTTCCGATTCGTAAGAGAGGGCATTGCAAAGTCCGATGGCGAGAATATTGGCGATGGTCTCCAGCCATTCATATTCTCGCGGGGTCATGCCATGAGATTCAGGAAGGGCAAACGTCAGGCAGCCAATCAAATCGCCGCGGGCAATCAGCGGCATGGAAAAAAGACTTTGGCCGCCCACCCGGTCCAGCACCAGGCGGGCAATCTCCAGACCGGGGCCGGCCTCTTCCGGATTTTCGATGCCCTGAATCTGCCGTGTTCGCGCGGCCTTGGCCGTCAGCATCGAGGCATCCAGGGGCACATGGCGCACCTGCTGTTCGATATCTTTCGGCACGCCTTTTCCCCGGACCAATTCCAGGACATTGTCCCCCAACAAATACAGGTGACAGGCCACGGCGCCGAGGTTTTCGACCACCTGGTCGATGACCACCTCCATCATCGGTTTCAATTCCAGCTGCTGTGCCACGGCGGTCGCAATCCGGGCCACGAGGTGAATCTGTTTATCCTGACTGGGTGAGAATTCGGCGCTCATGATTACCTCCTGTTCCAGCATATCGGAAAAGCAGGGAGAACAACATCGGCGGATGGCGGAATGGAATTCAGGGTTTCCCTGAAGCAGAAAAAGATTGTGAACGGCCGTTCACAATCTTTTAAGCAAGAAGGTGTGGGGAGTGCAGGATTCGAACCTACGTAGGCATAAGCCAACAGATTTACAGTCTGTCCCCTTTGGCCACTCGGGTAACTCCCCATCAAGGATGGATCGCCTGGGCCGGCTTCCGGTGTAACAGCTGGCGGAGGGATTTGAACCCCCGACCAACGGTTTACAAAACCGTCGCTCTACCACTGAGCTACGCCAGCCCGAAAAGCAAAAGGCCGAAGGGGAATTCTACTAGAAAGGGGCCAAAAAATAAAGCCCGGTTCGCGCAGGATTTAGCGGCGGATCTGGGGGACTTTCCCCGTTTCGGGGTCCGGCAGCGGTTTGACGGCCACGTCCACCAGCCCGTTACGCAGCGGCGCAATGTGGCGGAAGGCGGCTTCTGTCAGATCAATCAAGCGGTTGAGCCGTTTGGCCGGCCCGCGGTCATTGACCCGGCATACGACCGATTTCTGAGTGGCAATATTGGTCACTTCCAGGCGGGTGTGAAACGGCCAGTCCCACGAAGCACAGGTCAGCTGTTTGTCGTCGAAAACTTCCCCATTGGCGGTATGCCGGTTGATACCGGGATCGCGCTTGCTGTACCAGGAGGCCATGCCGTAATAAACCACGACAGGCTGCACGCGCACGGCCGAAAGGGCAAAGACGGCGTCCTGGGACATGGAAACCGGCTGGGCCGTCACCATGGGAATCGCCGTAAACAAAAAAACGGTAAGCAGTCGTTTGATTCCTGTTTTCACGAGAGAGCCTCTTCCCGGCAGCCCAACTTCCCTCACCTTGATGTGCTGGCACCAGCGCCTATCGCCGGTACAGCTCACCGGGACTATGGTCGTCCCGTGTGTTAGGGCTTGTGGCTTTGCGTCTCCTGATTTCTCATCCGTCTTCCCACGGACCCGCAGTGTGCGGAGGATTTGCCTTTAACCAAAAGGTACCATGTGCCGTAATGAAATACAAAACCGGGTCCGGTTCAAAACGGCCTGCCATTTCAGCATGCCCCCGGATCCGGCACTATCCGGGGACATGCGCTCTGCCGCCGGGCCGCGGCAGTAAACGCCTGCGGAAAAATTCCGATACCGCCATGCGATTTCAACCGACAAAATCATCCTTACCCCTTGCAGCGCCAGAAGATATGCTATTCTTTCCTAAAGGCCTCCATTCGCTCCATAACCCAAAAGGACCTCGAGATGGATTTTGAACGTCAGAAGCGCTTTCTTTCAGAAGTCGGGACCGAAAAAGAAGAATCGATGATGGAAATGATGCTGATTCTCGTCCGGGCGCTGGAGGAGCGGGATGAGTACACTCGCGGGCATTCGGAGCGGGTTTCCGAATTATCTTTCACCATCGGGAAAGAACTCGGAATGGACGAAAGCCGGCTGGAAAAATTGCGGCGCGGCGCCCTGCTGCACGACATCGGCAAAATCGGAATTCCCGACAAAATTCTCAACAAGCCTGGCGCCTTCGATCAGGACGAACGGGCCCGGATGAACAAGCACCCCGAAAAGGGCCACCTGCTCGCCCTGAACTCGCATCTGCTCTGGGACCTGATTCCGATGATCCGCAATCACCACGAAAATTTTGACGGGACGGGATATCCGGACCAGTTGAAGGGCGAAGACATTCCGCTCGAAGTCCGCATCGTGACGCTGGCCGATTTCTTTGATGCATTGGCGACGCGGCGGCCGTACAAGCAGGCGTTCCCGAAAGAGAAATGCCTGACCATGGTACGGGAAATGACGGGAACGAAATTCGATCCCAAAGTTGTAGATGCTTTTATGAAGATCGTTGAGGATTTCTACGCGCGGGTCATTGCGCCGTTCAATGCCAACCCGCCGGCGGTTGAAGACAATTCCTGATCAGCTGATTATTTGGGGCAGGATCAACTGAAACGCCGTCCCTTCTCCGGCTTTGCTTTCCACTTCCACGCGGCCGCGATGCGCCTTCACCGTTTTCTGCACCACCATTAATCCAAGGCCGGTCCCCTTTTCTCCTTTCGTCGAAAAGAAGGCCTGAAATAAGCGGGCGCGCACTTCTTCCGGCATGCCCTGGCCATTGTCGCGTACTTCAATACAATAGTGCCCGTTATCCACCGGCCGGGCCGTCACACGCACACAGGCGTCCTCTTTGTCGCACGCTTCCATGGCGTTTTTGATCAGATTCAAAAGCGTGCGGTAAATCGAACGCTCTTCCATATCCACTTCCGGAAGCGCAGGATCCACTTCAAATTCCAGCCGGGTGCTGTACGCCCGCGCTTTCTCTTCGAGATCCTGCGCCAGTTCATTGAACAAGTTTTTCAAGTTCACTTTTACCGGCTGGATTTCATAATTCTTGGTCAGACTCAGCAGTTCATGCACAAAACCGTTCATTTCCTTGAGCGCCTTGCGGATACCCTCCAGCCCGCGCTCCAGATACTGGGTGTTGTTCTTGCTGATACCGCGCGCCATCCATTCTTCCGCAAATCCGGCGAGCTGAATGATGTTTTTGATTTCGTGCATCACCATCCCCATGGATTTTCCGATCGCCGCGAGCTTTTCCATTTCAATATTTTGCTCAAAGAGAAGAATATTTTTCAGGGCCGCGGCCATCTGCGACGCCAGATCAAAGGCCGCATCGCGGTCTTTTTCCGTAAACGCCGGCTGGTCCGGGGCCCGGCGGAAACCGGCAACCCCCAGCGCACTGCTGCGAACCACCAGCGGCACCCAGACTTCATGCCCTTTTAAAATCGGCTTGCCACTTTCAAAGTGAATCTGCGCCGACGCCCGCCAGGTTTCATCCGGCTCCGGCGAGCCCGTGACGGAAGATTCCAGCCACAGCCGGTCTTCTTCGCCGACCAGAAAAAAGTGGCCTTCAGCGGCCTCAATGCACATGCTGACACTGTCGGGAAAGAAATCGCACAGCGATTTGCGGTCGGTCAGAGAAGCGTATATTTTACCCAGCTCATTGACGGAACGGAGGTTATCAGGTGAATCCGGCATAAAAGTATTATCGGAAGGCGCCCCGCTGGTCTTCAGTTCCCTTCCTTGAGGCCGATACAGAAACAGAACGCCGTTCAGCGGTGTTCAATGATCAACCAAGGGAGGCAGTCATGAAAAAGAAAATTCTCGCTGTGATGCTCATGATGGTGCTGGCACAGCCGGCCGGGGTGTTTGCGGCCAGTCCGTGGACCTCAGCCGAATCCTACGGTGACAAAGTTACCGGGAAACTGGATTTCGGTCTCAAGAATCTGCTCGGCGGATGGACGGAGCTTTATACCGAACCTGCCGATGCCTGGAACGCGAAAGATGAAAGCGTTCCGGTCGCAATGGGACGCGGAATCGCCAACGCCGTCGTGTACACGATTGGCGGGCTGATTCACACCGCGACGTTTTTAATTCCGGTAGATGTTCCGATTCCGAATAACGGTCTCGAATAAGCAGCACCAGCACAAAAGCCCCGCATCGGCCTGCCCGGTGCGGGGCTTTTTTATTCCTGAATTTCAAACACTTTGTTTTTGGATGCCGCCCCGGTCACGAGCCGGATTCGCGAGCGAGGCTTTCCAAAATAATCGCTCAGCGCCTGAATCACCGCCTCGTTCGCCTTCCCTTCGCGGGCCGGCGCCTTCACGCGCACCTGCCAGCGCGCTTCCTCGATTTTCTCCACCCGGTTTTCCTTGGCGCCCGCCTTGACGACGACGGAAATTTTCATGAAGATTTTTTCTTGCGGCTGGAAGTTTTGGCCGGCGCGGGAGTCTTGCGGGTCCAAAGGCAGCTCAGAAACCGGAAATCCACCTGACCGGCCGATTCCACGAGTTTTCCAAGTTCCTCTTCGATGTTCTGAAAGACAAGCGCCCAGACCGGCAGCAGCAGCTGACGGGCTTCGGCGGGCAGGCATTTTTCCATAAACGCGGCTTTCTGTTTTTCACTTACGCGCCACAGCGAGCCGCGCGGCTCAAAGGCATGCTTCATCAAATGGCGGACTTCATCGTGTGTCAAGCCGTCCAGTGACGCTTTACCGCGCACGGCAAACGACGCAAACAAAGTTCCCAAAAAACTGAGCAGCGGGCTTTCGGCCAGGCCGTCCGTGTCGCGGTCCAGCGCACGCGTCAGCGGCTGGCGATAATGCGCCTGCAGCCATTCGGCCAGATACTTCATCTGCTCCACCGCACGGCGCGAACGCACAATTTCTTCTTCTGTCCGGAAATCCCGCCAGGGGTAACCCGCATCCGGCATGGCCATATCATAATATTCCGGCAAAAGCGGCCGCAGCAGGCCCTTGAAAATCATCTGGTAGGGTTCGCCCAGAAAATCGAGCACCGCTTCGCGCTGGCCGCCAAACGCCTGAATGACGCGCAGCACCTCGTCGCGCAATCCGGTAGCAAGTCCGACGGCCCGGCGGAAAATCGTCTCAAGCCAGCGCTCGAGCAAAAGCTGCCGGGCGCGCTCAAGGTCGCGTCCGCTCAAGTATTCAAGTCCGAGATTAATGACCGCCCGGGCGCGGTCAACGCCGCGGCGCACATTCTCTTCCGAAGAGAAATCAATTCCCTCGGCGGCAATCACTTTATTGGAAAGCCAGGCCAGTTCTTCTTCAATTTGCTCCTGGCGCTCGGGAGTTTCGTGACGCAGCAGCAGAAGCGCCTCATCCAGAAAAAGTTTTTCGGGATTCCACAGGCTGAGATAATGCGGCCGCGAGCCGGCCTGCCAAACCACCTCCTGCTGAACTTTCTCTTCCTGCTTCCGCGGAAACGCCTCAAATTCCGCCTGGGACAGCGGCCGGTAAATCAGACGCGCCGCTTCCATTTCCGGGAAACCACGGTCGGCCAGCCGGTTGCCGCGTTTTCGGTAAGCCTCTTCCTCGATCATATCATCCACTTCGCTGAGAATGCCTTCAAGGATGGCCACATAGCGACCGCGATGATGTTCAAACAAAAGCTCCAGCGCCCGGCGGATGGTTTCCAGATTTTCTTCCTGGGCCGCCACGTAATATTGCTGGTCCAGCGTAAAATACGGCATGTCGCCCAGCACTTCATCGGCCGCGTACTCCCATTCGGGTTTCAGCACGCGCACCAGACCTTTGAAACCGGCCACCACCGTTTCATAATCCATTTCACTCAGCCACACAAAAAGACGGCGTTCATCGGCCCTCTGCACCGTCTCGAGCCACTGCAGAACACT
>CAZGID010000132.1:0-7154 GCA_964526065.1 uncultured bacterium | reverse complement strand
CCGGCTTTGCACCAGAGTACTTTTTCCAGTCCCAACTCGTTCACGGTTTTCTCCGGTCTCTAAAACAAATATGCCGTTCAGAATTCTTAATCCGGCCAGCCACGTATAAACCTTTTCCACGTGGGATACGCCAAAGCCAAGTCCTTTAAACCGCTCCATCCACTGATCTTCTCGGTAAAAACTGCAGGGATGACCAAAAAATTCAAAATTATAAATCCTGTCTCTCCAAATGGTCCACCAGCGGCCAAGCGAATGATGATACAGATCTTCAACCACAATCACGCGACGGCGTGTCACACGGGCGGCTTCGCGCAAAACCGCATCGACATCCCGAATATGATGCAGCACCGTAATCACAATCGAGACATCAAAGCTTTTATCCGGAAAGGGCATCCGCCCGCCGTCGTAAACGACGACTGGCGCCTTTTGAAAGGAAGGACGAACGACGTCCAGCACCGTCACGCGGTGTCCCCGGCGTTTCAGAGGATGAGCATAAAAACCCCAACCCCCGCCAATATCCAGAACCTGGCTGCCCACAGGCACATAGGATTCAAAGAGCGAGACAAAATATTCTGCACGCTCGGCGAGCCCCAAATCCGGGTTGGATCTTACCAGGTGGTCAAGGATCCGGCGCTGCAGACTTCGAATCTTCACATCTAAAGTTTTCACAAACCTTGGAAATTACTTGAGTTCGGAGTCAGGCATTATAGCACAGCTCTAAAGAGACCCAAATAAATCTTTTCCTTACCCTCCCCTTGAGAAATTCATTGATTTTTGAGACCCGCCTGCATAAGCTCTACCGCATGTCTCAAAAGCCCCTGCATGGAAAAACGGCGCTGATTACCGGCTCCTCACGCGGCATTGGCCGGGCGATAGCCCTCGAACTGGCCGACCGCGGAGCCCAGATACTGGTCAACTATGTCCGGAATGAAGAAGCCGCCCGGGAAGCGGTTCAACTGCTTCAGGCCAAAGGCGTCCGGGTTGAGTCTTTTCAGGCCAATCTGAAGGAACCGGACGAAATCACAAAACTGTCGGACTTCTGCCTCGAACGGTTCGGTGTTCCGGACATCCTCATCCATAATGCCGCCATGGGCGCCTTCAAGCCGCTCCATAAACTCAAATTGAATCAATGGAGCCTTTCGATGGACATCAACGCCCAGGCGTTTCTCCTGCTGGTGCAAAAGTTCCTTCCCGGCATGGAAGCGCGCCAATCCGGCTGCATCATTGCCCTTTCCAGCCTGGGCTCCAGAAAATTTATCCCGAATTATGGAGCCATCGGCATTTCTAAATCGGCTGTAGAATCCCTGGTGCGGTACCTGGCTGCCGAACTGGCGCCAAAGGGCATTCGGGTCAATGCCGTTTCCGGCGGACCGGTGGAAACTGCGGCTTTGAAAGCTTTTCCTCAGTATGAAGCATCCTTACGGGAAGTGGTTGCGCGGACGCCGGCTGGCCGGGTGGGAACGCCGGAAGATCTGGCCCGCGTCGTTACCTTTCTGACGCTGCCCGAATCCGCCTGGATTTACGGGCAAACACTGATTGCCGACGGCGGCTTGTCCCTGATCTAAACCTCTCGCCTGCGCCTTAAAAGCAATAATCCGCAGAGAAGCAACAGCAGCGCCCCATAGGGAAAGAGATATCCCCCTCTCCGGTAAAGCGTCATTTCATTCTCCACCGGCAATTCGGCCGTGGCACGGCCGGTCACAAAGATGTCGATTCCCTTGCTGTCTTTCACCCGCTCGATCACCTGCCCGCGGGGATTGATAAAAGCCGACACGCCAGTATTGGCAGCCCGGACCACACTGATTCCGTTTTCAACGGCGCGAAAAATCGAAGCCTGCAAATGTTGATACGGTGCCGCGGTTGGTCCAAACCAGGCATCATTCGTAATCACGCTCAAAAAACCCGCGTTCAATTCAGCCAGATTTAAAGCCAGCGAGGGAAAAATGTCTTCGAAACAAATTAAGGCGCCAAACCGTATCCCGTTGCCCAGATCAAAAATAGTGGCTTCCTTCCCCGCCGAAAAATCGCTGACACCCAGAGAATAAGCCAGAGGCTCGAGCCAGGAAAAAACGGGATGAAGCGGAACATATTCTCCGAAAGGAACCAGATAAAGCTTGTCATAGCGAAACTGCATCTGTCCTTCCGCATTGAATAAATAAGCGCTGTTAAAAGCGGTATCGCGGTCTTCGAGATGCGGCGCCCCGATCAAAACCGGAATAGCGGTATTCTTCACAAGCTCGACAATCCGGGATTGTTCCGGATCTTCATTCAAGTACCCGGGAAAAGCGGCTTCCGGCCAGACAATCAGATCGGGCCGTTCCAGACCGGCCAGTTGGGTTAACTTGCTGTAAATCTGAATGATGCTTTCACGGGCCTGGGGATCCCATTTGAGATTCTGCGGGATATTCCCCTGCAAAACCGAGAACCGCAAAGTACGGACCTCCAAAGGCTTGCCTAAATGATAATAACCGTGAGCAAACACGAGCGACATCACCACCACACCGGCGGCCATCGCGGCTCCCAAGCGGCGAAAGCGGCGCTGATCCACCGCATTTAAAATTTCGAACGCAAGTCCGTTCATGAACGCAATCAGAAAGCTGACACCGTAAATCCCGACCGTATTAGCACTCTGAAGAATCAACGGCTGGTCCGCCTGGGAATAGCCCAGCAAGTTCCAGCCAAAACCGAAAATCGGAAATTCGGTGCGCACCCATTCCATTACCGACCAGCTGAGCGCGACCCACAAAACCCGCACGGGCCAGGCAGGAAATTTCATCCCTTTCCAGAATAAATAGCCCACAACGAAAAAGAAGGATGTTTCGAGCAGCACGACAAACACCCAGCCGACAAACGCAACGTAATTTAACCAGATCAAACCCGCCCCGAAAAAAATCAGGCCCGCCACAGCGCCGCTCCAAACAGCCTGCCGTCCTGTCGCCATCCGGCGAACAGCGAATAGCCAGGGAACCAGCGCAATCCAAGCAAGAAAATCAAACGAAATCCGGGGAAAGGCCAAACGGAGCAGCACGCCGCTGAGCGCGGCCAAAAAAAGCGGGGACATTAGGAGCGCATTAATTTGTAAAATTTAAACATGGGTCCCGCAACACTTCTTGTATTTTTTTCCGCTGCCGCAGGGACAGGGATCATTGCGGCCGACTTTGGCCTCCTGCCGCCGCACGGGGCCCTCTTCACCGCCCTTTACCGGCGCATTTCCTGCTTGCAGCAGTGAAGCCGCGGGCTTGGCGGATGCCGCGGGACGCGGCGCAGCTGCTTCCGGAGCCGCAGGCCGTGCCATTCCCTGACTCTCGGGATGAACAAAATTGGCATGGCGTGAATCCATCACCGAGGACATTTTTTCCTCACGTACGGTTTGAACCCGGAAAATGAGCTCAAGCGATTCGTGTTTGATGCTGGAAACCAGATCTTCGAATAGATCAAATGCTTCCTTCTGATATTCCTTGAGCGGATCACGCTGTCCGTAGGCTCTCAGCCCGATGCCCTCTTTGAGATTATCAAGACTGTGCAAATGCTCCTTCCATTTCGAATCAATCACCTGAAGTAAAACAAAGCGGCACAGAAAGCCCAGGCGTTCCGGCGTCATATCCGTTTCTTTGTCGGTAAAAAGAGAACGGCCCCGCTCGATAATACTTTCCCGGAGCATTTCAAGGTCCCCGAAATGCTCCTGAACCAAGGAAGAAAAGTCAGCTGCAAAGTGCCGGGACAAAGCCTCGGCCAGCCCCTCCGGATTTTTTTCGTCCTCGCGCAAATCAGGATGAGCAAACAGGGTCAACAAATCTTCCACCACGTTGTCCATCATCTCAAAAACGTGTTCGCGCATTTGTTCGCCTTTGAGCACCAGATCACGTTCCGCATAAATCAATTCGCGCTGACGGTTCATCACGTCGTCGTATTCCAGAAGGTGCTTGCGAATTTCAAAATTGCGGTTTTCCACACGCTTCTGGGCGGTTTCAATCGCCTTAGAAACCATCGGGTGTTGAATCTCCTCCCCTTCCTGCATACCGAGCCGCTGCATGATGCCCGAAATCCGGTCCGATCCAAACAGCCGCATCAAATCATCTTCAAGCGAAATGAAGAACTGGGAAGAACCCGGATCGCCCTGGCGGCCGCAACGGCCGCGAAGCTGATTATCAATCCGGCGCGATTCATGACGTTCCGTTCCAATCACACAAAGGCCGCCCTTTTCTGCCACGCCGGGCCCCAGCACAATGTCCGTCCCGCGTCCAGCCATATTGGTGGCAATGGTCACGGTTCCGCCCTGCCCTGCCTGCGAGATAATCTCCGCTTCGCGTTCGTGATATTTCGCATTCAAAACGGCATGCGGCAGATTCTGCTTTTTCAGCATCTGGCTGAGCCGCTCTGACTTTTCAATAGATATTGTTCCCACGAGCACCGGCCGGCCGCTTTTGTGTTCTTCCACAATACGGTTCACCACGGCCTGAAACTTTTCCCGCTCCGTTCGGTAAATACAATCCGATTGATCATTCCGAATGCAGGGGCGGTTTGTCGGAATAACGACCACTTCCAGCTTATAGATTTTCTCGAACTCCACGGCTTCGGTCGCCGCCGTTCCGGTCATTCCGGCCAGTTTTTTATACATCCTGAAATAATTCTGGAATGTGACGGTGGCCAGCGTTTGATTTTCCCTTCTGATTTTAACGCCTTCCTTGGCTTCAAGCGCCTGATGCAAACCATCCGAAAAACGGCGCCCCGGCATCAGGCGGCCGGTGAATTCGTCCACAATAATCACTTCCTGATCCTTCACCACATAGTCAATGTCCCGCTGAAAAAACTCCTTTGCCCGGATGGCAGTAATAATCTGATGCCGTTCGTCAATGGTGCTGGAATCATGCAGATTCGAAACACCCATTCCCTGAGCACCTTTAGTTTCTCCGGATTCGGTCAATGAAATGGTTTTTGCTTTTTCGTCTGCGATGTAATCATATTCCTTTTTCAGCTCTTCCAGCTTCGCCTTCCATTCCGGGTCGACTTCTTCTTTGACAATGCGATGCCCTTTCATGCCGCCTACGGTGCTCTTGGCCCGATAATATTTATCCGTCGACTCTTCCGTCGGTCCGGAAATGATCAAGGGTGTCCGCGCTTCATCCACCAGAATGGAGTCCACTTCGTCGACAATCGCAAAATGCAGTTCCCGCTGGGCGCGCGCATCCAGACTGGAGACCATGTTATTGCGCAGATAATCAAAGCCGTATTCATTGTTTGTTCCATAGGTAATATCACTGGCATAGGCCTTCCGGCGATCCGCCTGCGGCATGTCATGCTGAATAACGCCAACGGTCATCCCCAGCATGTTATAAACCGGCGACATCCATTCGCAGTCCCGACGTGCCAGATAGTCGTTAACCGTCACCACGTGGACTCCATTTCCCGGAAGCGCATTCAGATAAACCGGCAAGGTGGCCACGAGCGTCTTTCCTTCACCTGTCGACATTTCTGCAATCTTGCCCTGATGCAGCACAATACCGCCGAGAATCTGGACATCGAAATGCCGCATCTTTGTGGTCCGCTTGGATGCCTCGCGCACCGCAGCAAATGCTTCGGGCAATAGCTGGTCCAGCGTTTCCCCGCCTGCCAGCCGCTTGCGGAACTCCTCCGTCTTGCCTTTGAGCGCTTCATCGGAAAGCTTCTCGAACTCGGCCTCCAGGGCATTTACCTGATGCACAATCGGCCATAAACGGCTGAGCATGCGCGTATTTTGAGTCCCGAATATTTTTTGTAAAACGGCCTGAATCATTTCGTTTTTTGATCCTTTTCGCTGGCAGCTGACATTTTTAAATAGGCCTGAATGAAATCATCAATATCCCCGTCCATCACGGCCTGCGTATTTGACGTCTCGACATCCGTGCGCAGGTCTTTCACCATGCTATAGGGATGAAACACATAAGAGCGAATCTGGGAACCCCATTCAATCTTCTTTTTGACGCCATACTGGGCGAGCATCTTCTCTTCCTGGTCCTGGCGGTATTTTTCATACAAACGAGCCTTCAACACCTTCATGGCCAATTGCTTGTTCTGATGCTGAGACCGTTCATTCTGACACTGCACCACAATCCCCGTCGGGATATGGGTCAAGCGAACCGCGCTCGCCGTCTTATTCACGTGCTGGCCGCCCGCGCCGCCGGCCCGGTAGGTATCTATTCGGAGTTCGCTTTCTACGATTTCAATCTCGGGCGCATCCTCAACTTCCGCAATGACATTGACCGAAGCAAAAGACGTATGCCGGCGGCTGTTGGCATCGAAGGGAGAAATTCGAACCAGCCGATGAACGCCGGATTCGGCCTTCAAATACCCGTAAGCATTCATTCCCTGAACGACAAAGGTCGCGCTCTTGACCCCTGCTTCTTCCCCCTGCATTAAATCCAGCGTCTGCACGGAATAACCATGGTTTTCAGACCACCGCAGGTACATCCGGTATAACATGGAAGCCCAATCGCACGATTCCGTGCCGCCGGCGCCGGCGTTAATGCTGACAATCGCATTATTCCGGTCGAGCGGATCCGAAAGCAAACGCTGCAGCTCCAGCTCATCCACATCCCGTTCGAGCCGGGCCACATCCCGCTTTAAATCCTCCAAAGCATCGGCCTGATTCTCGTCGACCATGCTGAGGAGTTCGCCCGTATCCGAGGCATGTGTCATGCACTGATGCCACGGATCCAAAAGCCGTTTGAGAGCCTTCAGCTTTTCCACCGTCTCCTGGGCTTCGGTTTGATTATCCCAGAATCCGGTGGCCGCCATTTTTTGATTTAATTTTTCAATTTCTTCTTCGCGCCGTCCGAGGTCAAAGATACCCCCTTATCTCCTGGAGACGATTTTGAATTTGAGAAATACGCTCGCGAAGGTCCTTAATCTCTTCTTTCACAACAACTCCTTGTGGCTGAAAAAGGGACAGTTTAACAGAAATTCCACAGCAGGACCAGAGGCGGCTCAGGTTCGAGATGTATGAAAATATTCCCAGACCTGGCGCGCTGCTTCGGCATTCATGCCGGGCAATCCGGCCAACTGCTCCATACCGGTCCGCTTGATTTCATCAATGGATTCAAATTGCTCGAGCAGGATTTTCTTCCGCTTGTCCCCGATTCCCGGAACGGCGTCCAGTGCTGACGCCGACATGGATT
>CAZGID010000131.1:0-7231 GCA_964526065.1 uncultured bacterium | reverse complement strand
TATGCGGGCCTGGAGGATGGATTGAGCGGAGATGAAGCGTGTCAGGAAGCCGGACGCGTCGGGCTGGATTGCAATCAGGAAGTTGCCCATTTTGTGAAACAGTTTCTGGATCATCAGCCGCATGCGCCTGTGCCGCATGGACGGCGCCGCTACTTTGAATAGACGGCCGGGGGAAGGTTTACTGACAGCCGGCCAGCGCCAGCTTGGCTTTGCGCGGCAGGGCTTTTAACGCACACTCGCGGACCAGGGCTTCGACCCGGTTTCGGCAGGTTTCCTGATAAACGAGTTCAAGCGGCCGCCGGGTGCGTGTGTATCGCGCTCCTTTGCCATTGTTGTGCATGGTGAACCGCCGTTCCAGGTCATTGGTGATGCCGGTATAAAGGGATGCGTCGGCGCATCGCAGCATATAGACAAACCATTTCTCGCCGCGCTTTTTCTTCTTCCGCGCCGCATTCTTCTTCATGCCTTCCAGCATTTTTTTGTAGCGGGGTTTCATCCGGTTTTGACAGCGAGATTCTCGGCAAGCTGGCGGCGGAATATGACGGAGCCGCCCTGGGCCGGATGGCGTAACGGGGTGCAGTCGACGCAGTATTGGCCAAGGCCCGCCTCGGCCATTTTCCCCACAGCGAAGTAGCGGACATCGGGGAAAAGTTTCCGGAACGAATCAAAGACCGCGAGGCCGTCCTGGAATTCTTTGTCGGAAGGGCGGCGATTGGAAAGCATTCCCTTGCGCGGCTCAAAGGGATGCCAGGCAAAAATATTCCAGATGACGAATTCGTTCGGCAGAATTTCCAGGCTGGTCATTTGTTTCCAGACAATGGTGGCCGTGGGTTCGGAAAATCCATCCGGGAAAAGTTCCGGTTTACTGGTGCGCCTTGGATTTACCGGAACAACCTGCTCGGGCCGGATATTAAAAGATTCAAAGCCGCCGAGCAGAATGCGTTCTGAAGTCATGGCGATTCCGCTGAAGTGACCGCCGCGGTAGCCGAGCGCTTCGCCGACGAGGCAGATGCGCGCGCTTTTTAAACGAGCAGACAGATACGACTTCAGGTTTTCACGCCGGATCTGGGGGGCTGCCGGGGAGGCATCGTGTTTGGGATCGACTTCCCACCAGGGATTGAAGGCGCGGCCGCGGCTGGCGGCCGGCATATTGCGCAATTGTTGAATCAGATTTTCAATACGGCGAGCCGACATGCCGGCGATTTTAGCATATTTATTTGATAAAATAAGGCATGAAAATCCGAAACATGCATTCCTGGAAGGTTTCCTTTCGGGAAGCGGCAGAAATCCAGAACCGCCTTCGCAAACGGATATCGCTGACGCGAAGTTTTCATCAGCTGAAAACCATTGCTGCTTGTGACGTGGCCGGAACGGCACGAGGCAAGAAAGAAGGCATCGTCGTCGCCGGGGTCATCGTTTTCCGGTTTCCGGATTTACTGGAAGTGGAACGGCAGTATGCCTGTGTGCGTTCCAGCACGCCGTATGTTCCCGGATTTCTGACTTTCCGCGAGGCCCCCGCGCTTCTCAAGGCACTTCGCAAATTGAAGCATCCCCCCGATCTTTTTATTTTTGACGGACAGGGGATTGCGCATCCTCGCGGGATCGGGATTGCGGCTCACATGGGCGTGTGGCTGAACCGGCCCGCGATCGGCTGCGGCAAGTCACGGCTTTGCGGCATTTACCGCGAACCCGGACCGCGGCGGGGCGACCGGGAATGGCTGCTCGATGAATCCGGTCACAAGCTTGGCGTGATCCTGCGGACGGTGGACGGCGTCAAGCCGGTCTTTATTTCGCCGGGACATAAAATCGATTTTGAGTCGGCCGCCGATATCATTTTGTCGGTTTCAAAATACCGGATTCCGGAACCGGTGCGGCAGGCGGATCAGTATGTCGGGCAGCGTAAACGCGAAATTTATGGAAACGTTCAGGAGGGGGTTACGGCCAGACGCGTTTCCACGTCCTGACAGCGGCGGCAAAGGACGGGATCTTCCAGGGTGCCGACTTCCGGCGTGTATTTCCAGCACCGGCCGCACTTTTTCCCTTCGGCCCGCTGCACGCGGATCACGAGATTGTCTTTGCGTACTTTTCCCTGCTCGTCTTCCCATTCCAGTTCCACGGAATCCCCTTCACCCGCTTGGTCGAGCAAGGCGATTTCCGAGACAATCAAGCCGAGTGTGAGATCCGCGCAATGGGCCTGAAGCCACGCCTTCAGTTCTTTTGAGGCCGTGGAAAGTTCGACCCGGCAATCGAGCGAGCTGCCGATTTCCTTGGCCTCCCGCATGCGCTCCATACGCAGATCGGTATGGGACCGGACCGCGCGCACGTTGTCCCATTGTCTCCGGCTGGATTCGGCTTGATAAGCCCATAATTTCTTGTCCCACTCGGCTTCGTGCACCGTGCTCTCTGAGCCTAGCGGAAAACTTTGCCAGATTTCATCGCTGGTGAAGACAAGGATCGGGGCCACAAGACGCGCGAGGGTTTGTGCAATGCGGAAAAGGGCCGTTTGCGCGGAGCGGCGATCCGCCGCATCAGGATGATCGCAGTACAACCGGTCTTTTTGGGCATCCAGATAAAAAGCGCTCAGATCATTGATGCAGAATTCATACAGAATCTGATAGATGCGGTGAAAGCGGTATTCTTCATAGCAGGTCGTGACTTCATCCGCCACTTCGTGAAGACGGGTCAGCACCCACTGGTCGATGGAGTTTAATTTTTCATCCGGAACCCGGTGCGCCGCGGGATCAAATCCGCCGAGATTGCCGAGCAGATAACGGAAAGTGTTACGGATTTTGCGGTAGGCTTCTGCCATGCGTTCCAGAATCTCGGGGCTCATGCGGACGTCCTGATTGATGTCGCAGGAAGAAACCCACAACCGCAGGATATCGGCGCCGTATTGTTTCATGACATCCTGCGGGCTGACCACATTGCCCTGACTCTTCGACATTTTTTTGCCCTGACCGTCCACCACAAAGCCGTGGGTGAGGACCTGCCGGAAGGGGGGCGTGCCGCGCATCGCCATGGCGGTGATGAGTGAAGTCTGAAACCAGCCGCGATGCTGGTCGGAACCTTCCAGATACAGTTCGCAGGGAAAACCGAGTTCATGCCCGGATTCGAGAACCGCCTGATGGCTGACGCCGGAATCAAACCATACATCGAGAATGTCCTGTTCGAGGGTCAGATTTTTGGCGCGTTCCGGTTCGTCCGGGAAAAAGTCTTCCACCGGCCGGCGGAACCACGCATCGGCTCCTTCTTTTTCAAAGATCTCGAGCACGCGCTTTTTGAAAGATTCTGTCAAATGGACCTTGCCGGATTTTTTGTCGACGGCCACCGGAATCGGGACGCCCCAGAGCCTCTGGCGCGACAGGCACCAGTCGGGCCGCGATTCGATCATTGAACCGATCCGGTTCTTGCCCCAGTCGGGAGTAAAGCGGATATCTTTCTGAATGGCATTCGTCAGCTTTTGCCGTAAACCCTCATGGTCAACTTTCATGAACCATTGCGGGGTGGCGCGGAAGAGAATCGGATTCTTGCAGCGCCAGCAATGAGGATACGAATGCGGATAGGATTCGTGAAAAAACAGCCTGTTCCGCGGTTCGAGAATTTCCGAGATAATCCGCTTATTCGCTTTGAAGACATGAGCGTTCTGATAATCCGGAAAGGCTTTTACAAAACCGGAAGCTTCGTCTTCAAAAAAGCGGCCTTTTTCATCGACGGGGGAGAGAATGTCCAGTCCGGCTTTCAGATTCCCGTAGAGGTAGTCGTCTTCTCCGTGGCCGGGTGCAATATGCACCACGCCCGTGCCGTCCGTCGCCGAAACATAATCAGCATCGATTTTACGCGAGTCGCGTTCGAGAAACGGATGCCGGGCAGCTTCAAAAGGAAGAGCGGAGGCTTTCCAACGCTGCACGATCGCGCACTGCTGCCAGCCCATTTTATTCTTGAGGGTTTCTTCCAGCGCTTCCGCGAAAATGAAATTACCCTGAGAGGTGACGGCCAATGCATAGGTTAATTCCGGATTGAAAGCCAAACCCACATTCGCGGGCAGCGTCCAGGGCGTCGTCGTCCAGACCAGCACAAAAACAGGCTTCCCGCCGAGCTCCGGTTTCTTTTTCAAGGCCTGAAGTTCGGCCGAGCCCGCTGTGACTTCAAATCCCACATAGACGGCTTCATCCCGGCGGTCGGCATATTCCAGTTCCGCATCGGCGAGTGCCGTTTCGCAGTCGAAACACCAGGGAACCGGCTTCAACCGTTGTTCGACAAAACCTTTTTCATAGATTTCCCAGAATGACTTTACGATGGCGGACTGGTAACTGTAATTCATGGTCAGGTAGGGATTTTCCCAGTCGCCGAAAATGCCGAGCCGCTTGAATTCTTCTTTCTGGATGTTGACGAATTTTTCTGCGTACTGACGGGCCTGCATGCGGAAGGGAACGCGTTCTACCTGATCTTTTCGCTTACCCATTTCCTTGAGGCACTGATGTTCGATCGGAAGGCCGTGACAGTCCCACCCGGGAACGTAATACGTGTTGTATCCCTGCATGGTCCGAAATTTGACGATCATGTCTTTGAGTGTTTTGTTCAGGGCATGGCCGATGTGGATATGACCATTCGCATAGGGAGGGCCGTCATGCAAAATGAATTTTTTCGGGGCCTGACGCTGTTTTTCCAGCAGGCGCGTTTCAACGCGCTTGTCCTGCCAATGCTGCAGGCGCTCAGGCTCCCGCGTGGCCAAAGAGGCCTTCATCGGGAAGGGGGTCTGCGGCAAATTGACCCGGTATTTCTTCTTTTGGGGGTTCGTTTGGCTCATAAAAGCCCTCATTATACGGATACGGCCCCCCAAATGCCACCGTAAAGTCGTTAAGCCCTTCGGACAGAATAAGTTACGATGGCCGCTTTTTGCCCGCCTTCATTTGATATTGCTGTCTGTGGAAGGTATCTTTTAAACGCGCCCTCAATTAGACAATTTTGATAAAAAAATATCAAAAAATATAACACTGGGATTCCGAGTCTGACGGCATAACATGTCCATAACGTATTCCGGGAAACAGCGCCGTTTTCTGTCTTTTTTGCCCCTCCAGAATCATTGCCGCCGCACGGGTTCCTACCCGCTTTTTTTTCGCAGTCTTGCCCTGGCTGTTCTGTTTTGTTTTCTTGGGGATAGTGTCGTTTTGCCGGCGCCTCCGGCGTCGAATCCAGCCGACAACATTCCCTCTTTTCTTCATGAGCTGAATTTGCCGCCCGAACTCGGCCGCGTGCAGCGAACGCACTGGTCGCCGGATGCGGATGCGTCGCAGCCGGTCATTATTCACATTCAGGATGCTCACGCGCAGCCGGAGACCCAGCGCAATATCCAAGGCATCCTCGAGTATTTGCAGCAGAGGAAAAAAATGGCTGCCGTTGCCGTGGAAGGGGCTTTCAGTGATATTGATGCGACCGTGCTCTCGTTATTCCCGGATCGTGAAATTAATCTGGCAATGGCGGAGCGGCTGGTGGATATGGGGGAACTGACAGGTGTGGAATTGTTTGCATTGCAATCGAAACGTCCGCAGATCGTTATCCGCGGGGTTGAAGACGAAGCAGTTTATACCCGGAGTTTTCATTTGTTCCGGGAAGTGAAAGAAAAAGCCGCCGAAATCGAAATCCATTTCACGGCTTACCGGCAGCAGATTGAGCAGTGGGAGATTCGGTGGCTGCCGGAAGATTTGCGCCGCTTTAGTCAAAAACGGCGGCATGCCTTGAGAGAAGCGGATTCGCTCACCGATTATTTCAAATTACTGAGGGAACTGGCAAAAGCAAAACTGGGGCTGGATTTCGAGAAACCGGAACAGCAGTTTGACTGGCCGGCGCTGGGCCGCATGGCCGCGGTGGAAGCTCTCGAAAAAAAGAAATGGAATCGAGATGATATCCGGGTGGCGCTGCGAGCGGTTCAGGGGCAGTTGGATGGGCAGGCGGATGGCAATGATTTTCTGAAAGAGGGTTTGATGTACCTGCTGGAACATTTCGAAATGACGCCCGCCTTCTCCCAGGCTTTCACCGGCTGGATGAACACGCATTCGGATAACGGGGGGGTAAAAACCATCCGCCATTTTTTCGAGCGGCTGCGCGGCCGTACACGGCAGGTGAATATCGATTTGATGGATTATCCCGATTTGCTTGAGTGGGCCGGTTATCTTTTGCTCAACGATGAAATTCAGGCCGACGAATTGTTTCAGGAAGTCGAGCGGCTCGAAGCGCTTTTGGAAGAAGCCTTGATCGAGCATCCGCGTCAAAGGGCATTGATGCAGTTGGCAGATGACTTCTATCTTGCCGAGGATTTGCTGGCTCTTGAGATGACGAGAACTGCCTGGCAGGAATACAAAACCCTGGGATCCGTTCGAAATGCGCGTTCCCTGCAGCAGAGGTTTGAACAAATTGAAGGCGTTGCTTTTTCGCCGATTCCCGAGGCGCTCATTGCCAAGGCGGAAACTTTTTATGAGCTCGCATGGCAGCGGGACGAAATCCTCATTGATCGTGCGCTTGCTCTTGGCCGCGAAGCGAAATCCGGGGAGCCGCGTGCGATTGTCCTGATTGCGGGGGGCTTTCATAGTGAGGGGATTCAGGCCCATTTGAAGGAACGGAATCTGCCGCACCTTGTCATTACGCCGCGCATGACGCAGCTGGCCCCGGAAGCTCTTTATGAAGATGTCATGCTTGGCCGCAACGGTCACGCCGAGTACCTGCAATATCTCAATCAAACGCTTGTGGCTCAGATACTGGCGCAGGTTCGATATGTTCAGGATGCTTCTCCGGAATTCCGGCGGGGAGCCGTTTTATTCGGGGCCATGATCGAGGACGGGGTACGAAGTTATGTGCAAATGGGAAAAGACGGGGATTATATCGGCCGCGCCCTGAAGCGTGCGCTGGAGCAGGCAAATGCAAAAGGGGTATTTGGCGACGCTCCGGCAGCGGTGACCCATACCCTTCTGGACGTGGAAACGCCCGAAGGACCGACTCGGGAGCATCGGTATATCTTCTCAATTCCACAATTCCGCTTTTACGGTGAATTCCGTCTGGATGAAGCACGCGGTCAGCTCGAATTGATCGAAACCCGGGAACTGCGTTCAGAGGCGCGGGATCCGGACGAGGAGCGCGGTTCAAAAAAACGGTCTCAATGGGAAACGATACTGGAGTTACCCAATCCGCTCAAATTTGCCATGATCGAGCAGCCTCTCTATGTCGCGATTGGGGCTGC
>CAZGID010000130.1:0-7235 GCA_964526065.1 uncultured bacterium | reverse complement strand
TGAAATACGCAGCGCCGAGAAAAAACTCGAGAAAGCACTCAAAGATGTTTTTGATAATTTGTCGCCGTGGGAACGTGTTCAGGTGGCGCGGCATCCGTTGCGGCCGTATACCTTGAATTATGTTGAATATTTGACCAAAGAGTTCACGGAGTTGCATGGAGACCGCCGATTTAGTGATGACCGTGCCATTATTGCCGGTTTTGCAAGGTGGGAAGACCGTCAGCCGATTTGCGTTATTGGTCATCAGAAAGGACGGGATACGAAAGAAAATCTATTGCGCAGTTTTGGCAGCGCTCATCCTGAAGGTTACCGTAAGGCGATGCGGATCATGCGGTTGGCCGACCGGTTCAATGTTCCTATTCTTTGCTTTGTGGACACGCCAGGGGCGTATCCAGGCATTGGCGCGGAAGAGCGCGGTCAGGCGGAAGCGATTGCGGCCAACCTGCGCGAAATGGGTGAAATCCGCGTGCCGATTATTGTGATTGTCATTGGTGAAGGAGGTAGCGGGGGCGCCCTCGGCATCGGTGTTGGAGATCGCGTGTATGTGCTGGAGAATGCCTATTATTCGGTTATCTCGCCGGAAGGATGTGCCGCGATTTTATGGAAAGATCAATCCCGCGCTCCCGAGGCGGCGCAGGCCTTGAAAATGACAGGCGATGATTTGCAACGTCTGGGAGTTATCGATGGCGTGATTCGAGAGCCCTTGGGCGGAGCGCATCGTGATTTTGAAGGAACGGCTGAAAATATTCGTCAGACTGTCAACCGGGCCCTGGAAGAACTGGCAGCTGTGTCGCCGTCAGATCGTATGAAACTGAGGTACGAGAAGTTCCGTAAAATGGGTGCGTTTGCGGAAAAGTAAGTTTACTTCGGTCCGAGCCGCTTTTTTAAATGCTGAAGGCGGATCCGGATTTCTTCTCCTATTCCCACCGCTTCTAGAGTCGACTCAGTAAGATCAAAAAGCGCCACGTCGCGGATCCGGCCGGCATCGCCGGGAAAGCGGCGCATCAAGTCGCACGTGGACCAACCCTGCCGAAATTTTAGATCATAGAGTTCGCGGTAAGTCATAGCGATCTCTCCTCCGTGTTCTTCTATATCGTCCGCGTGTTGTCAAAAATACATCGTTCATAGAAATTTCCCCATTTTTCCGGTTTTCCCTTACAGCAATATCTTGGGGGTCCGCCTTCCTCATACCACAATTGATAGCGGATGATAAAAAAAGTTAAGAATTTTATAAAAAACCCCTTGCAGACCGACGAAAAGATTTATAAATTGTGCTTTATAAAATGTAAAGCACATATTGTAAATATGAAACCGGTCACACTCCTCATGATCTTGCTGGCAACGGGCGGCCCGCTCCGGGCGGCCTGGGCTGGACATCCCACCCGCTTGGATCAACTTCTGCAGGACGCAGAAATGCTTCTCAAGGAAGGGGATCTCTACGAGGCCAAAAATAACGTGCGACAGGTTCTGGAAAAAGAGCCAGCGCACGAGCGCGCCTGGATGCTGATGGCGGAAATCATTGATGAAGAGATTGCACGCCAGCGGGAGACGGAAACAAGCAAATTGATTCTGGAGTACACCGACCGCGAAAAAGAAGACGCCATAAAAACCTGGCTGGAGCGTAGCCGCTCCTATCTGGAAATCGGGGCGCATGAGCAGGCGATGCTGGCCGCCGAAAAAGTATTTCTCTACGACGCTCAAAACCTGCAGGCCTCGGAATTAATCGATCAAATTCGCCAAAGTGCTATCAAGGCTGGAAAAGGGGAACGGCTGGCCCTTGAACGCATCTATCGCGCCGAAGTCGATACTCGTGTGCAGGTTTATTTGGAGCAGGCGGAGAACTGGCTGCGTGAAGGGCGGGAAGGTGCTGCCCGACTAGCTTTGGAAAAAACTCTTTTGCTCGATCCCGAAAACAAAACAGCCCTACGGATGTATGAAAGATACAAGCAGCGCAAGACGCCCGAATGAAGCGCGAAAAACTTTTTAAGATTGGCGAGGTTATGCAATACACCGGACTTTCCAGACAGACCATTCATAACTATACCCTTGCGGGATTGATACAGGAAGCGCGCCGCACGCCTTCCGGCCACCGGCTTTATGATGAATCTGTATTCGACAAACTGGAACAAATCAAAATTCTTCAATCCAAAAATTACACATTGCTTCAGATTAAAAAACTGTTGGAACAACAGAAAAGCGGAGCCTGAATTCCGCTTTCACAGGAGACCATTATGAGAGAAGAAGAAATCAAGATGTGGAAAAAGTTCAAGAGAACGAACAGCCTCCACCTGAAAGAAGAAATCGTAAAGAAATATTTGTACTTGGTGAAATATGTTGCGGGACGTGTGGCAATCAGCCTTCCGCCGAATGTTGAATTTAATGATCTCGTCAGTTATGGCATTCTGGGATTGTTCGACGCAATCACGAAATATGATGTCTCCCAGGGAAACAAGTTTGAAACTTATGCTGTCTCCCGCATCCGCGGTTCCATTATGGATGAGTTGAGAAAGCTGGATTGGGCGCCGCGCCTGCTTCGCAAGAAAGCTCGCGAAGTTGAAAAAATGTGCAAAGAGCTTGAAGAGAAGTATGGCCGCGTTGCAACCGATCATGAGCTCGCATCCGCCCTGAATATTTCAACGGACGATTTAAATGCGATTTATAGTGATTTGAATTCGACAACATTTTTGTCCCTGGATGAAGTTTGGCAGAACGATGATGGGAATAAGCCGATTTCCCGCCTTCAAACGATCGAAGACTCTTTGATCACAAATCAGTTTAATTATGTGAACCAGAGCGAAGTGAAGGAGATTCTGGCGACGGTTATCGACGAGTTGCCGGAAAAGGAAAAGCTGGTGATCGTACTGTATTACTATGAGAATCTTACCCTGCGTGAAATCGGTGAAATTCTGGATGTGTCAGAATCCCGGGTGTGTCAGATCCACACCAAGGTGGTGACCCGGCTGCGGTCTCATCTGCTCAAGCGGTTTGGGGAAATCACTCTGGAGCACTAAGCCGCCCCCTCCTCCATATCTCCTCATTAAGTTTCCCGGAATGGGCGCCGATATTCTTTATTGAGCGTCTCCCGGGTCACCTGATGGCTGCCCTCGGAGGCCTCTTCTGAAAGGTTTACGAGGACAATGAACTTGGCAGCCGACCCCTTAGAAATGAAACGCCGGAAAATTAAAATCGAGAAGCCTGTCGCCCGCCCTCTCCATGTGAATGAGCAGGTATGGCAGGAAGTTCAGCATTACTTGCGGATGATTCCGCAGGAACCGGATCCCAACCTGGGACGGGTGCGAGAAATCCGGCAGGAAATCGAACAGGGGACTTTTTTGCGTCCTGAAATGATCGAGGAGACAGCCGCCCGGCTGGCTATTCGGTTTGTGAAGAAGCTGTAGGAGCAGCCGGCTGAGAATTAGCAGCCAGATTACAACGCTGGATCCAGCGTTGAATCATATCGAGCGGCATGAATTTTTCCCAAAGAATGCCGTCCTCTAAAAAATTCTCCAGCATTAATAAGCTGATTCCCTGATCAATTCCAAGGTAATCCTGTGCATACCAGCGCTTGTCTGTATTAAAGGCATCTTTAAAACCATATCGACCATACAATTGCTCGCCATGGGCTTCTAGGAAGTGGCGGATGGCCGCGATGGAAATTTCAGGTGTAAAGACAATGGATCCAACCGCGCCCGACGGCGCAATGGTTCCATCATGAATGGCTTCTCCCGGTTTTGCTCCATAGGACCGGTATCCGCCGGGCCCGAGACTTGCTGTCAATCCCCAGGAGTTTTCTGAATAGCTGCGGTATTGCGTCTGGTGTTCAAGCGAATATTCAAAATTGGCCAGCGACGCTTTGACGGAATTATCAAAATAGTCAATGCCGCGGTCATTCAGTTTTCGAAAATCGATGAATGCATGACTGTATTGATAGGTGAAGAGGCTGCCATTGTGAGAGAAAACAATGCGTTTGTCGCGATAGATATCTTCATTCCGCAGCCATGCATCCCACGCTTCGGGTGGAACGGGATGCGTGGAAGATCCAATAGCAAGCGCCTGCAGAATAATCAGTTCATTGTAGGTGTCCCAATAATAAGGCAGAAATCCAGACTCGGGTTTCCAGCCCATGCAGATTAAAAGAGATTCGGAATGCAGCATCCAGTCCCATTCAATGCGGTCATAGATCTGATGCGCCATCTTTTCAATTTCGGTTCCAGGGAAATATTGTCCCGCCAGAAGGGCGCCCGCGGCCAATAGGGCCGTATCAATCGTGGAAGCTTCTGAATCCCAGACACGACGGGCACTGCGAGGATCCAGAAAGTGATAGAAAAAGCCGCGCTCGTGTTCGGCCTTTTTCCACAGGGTGGTAAGCGTTTTTTTTAGATAGTGATAAGCGTAATCTCGATCAATCCATCCGTGAGCGTGGGCAATGGCAAAGGCGGCCAGCGAAAACCCCGTTGCGGCAATGGATGCCGGCGAACCGGCCTGAGTGGAATCTTTTGTCAGTCCCGTTTCCTTGTCGGACATACGAACAAAATATTGAAATGTGTCCTGCCGAATTTTTTCGAGCATTGAACGCTCGTCGGGTGAAAGCGTGTAGGCGGAGACGGGAAAAGGAGAAATCAGAAGGCAGCCAACCAGGAAGGAAAGAAAAAAACTATTGATCCGCACTCGTTTTAATCCGGGACAGCTCCTCTTTCAGCCGTACCACCAGGCGGTCGTGATTTTTTTCGTTTTCGCGCAGGATATTTTTGAGACGGCAAATATGAGCGTCCAGGTAGGTGAGAGCCTGATTAAAGTCGCGGCACAGATCCTGGGCCTCGTCAAATTTTCGCAGCTTGATCCGAATGGTCAGGTCGCCCGCTTGAACTTTATCCAAAGTGGCATGAAAACGAAAGAGCGGCCCTGCAATTTTATGAGATAGAAATACTGAGCCCCAGGCGATGAAAATGAAAAGCAGGACCAGTTTGGACGTGAGACTGCGATTGGCCCGGTCCAGAATCTCTTTGAAGATTTCGCGTTGCCGTGCGCTCAGCTTCTGGGTTTGTTTGAAAAAGGAGAGTGTCGTCAGGGGTTCGGCGCCCGCGGGGTGCCGGGCTTCCTCGTATTGCGAAAGCCGGGCAGCCGTAAAAAGGTCTTCCCGGAACTTGGTGTCTGAAAATGCATCCAGAATGCTGGACCAGATTCCGACGTATAAACTGAGCAAAGCGACCAAACAGATGGCCGCCACCGTCATGGTCAGATAGGCCATGTAGCGAAACTGGAGAGGCTTATTGATCAGAAAGTGGCGACGGCGATTTTTCATGGTAAGTTCTTGAAAAAAAACATCTTAAAGCATCGTAAAGGGCCTGTCAAAATAATCTTAAGCAAGCTATAATGCTACTCTTATGTGCGGAATTGTCGGCTATATTGGCTATCGTAACACGGTGCCGGTTTTAGTAAACGGGCTGGAACATCTGGAATACCGCGGTTATGATTCCTCCGGAATTGCCTGTCTGAACCACCAAAAGGGCAGCCTCTTTGTTGTTAAAGAGAAAGGTAAAATTGCTGCCCTGAAAGACCGCCTTCAGGACTTTTCTCTCTCTTCTCACATTGGCATTGGACATACCCGCTGGGCCACTCACGGCGAGCCTTCACGGGCCAATGCACATCCCCATCTGGATTCCCAGCAGCGCATTGCGGTCATTCACAATGGGATCGTTGAAAATTACGCAGATTTAAAGACGGAATTGAAGCGCAAAGGCTTCCGTTTTCAGTCGGAAACGGACACGGAAGTGGCGACAAATCTTATCGCGAGTTATTACCGGAAGGGAAAGCTGACGGTTGCGCTCCAGAAGGCGGTTCGACGCATGCGCGGGTTTTTTGCTTTTGTCGTCATGTCGCGGGAAGAGCCGGATCAGCTGCTTGTTTTTAAGCGGTCGAACCCGCTTGTCATTGGCTTGGGCGAAGGAGAAAATTTTATTGCCAGTGATGTTTCAGCGCTTCTGCCGTATACGCGCCGGGTGCTTTATCTGGAGGATGATGAATATGCGCTGGTGCGGAAGGATTCCGTGCGGATTTATTCTTTGCAGGGCAAAGCGCCTGTCCGGCGGCAGCCGGTGGAAATTCGTTGGAGCCAGGCGGAGGCGCAAAAAAACGGATACCCGCATTACATGCTCAAAGAAATCTTCGAGCAGCCTCGGGTGTTGGCTGAAGCCGTCACCAAACGGATCGACCGCTCGGGAAAAATTTCTTTCGACAGCCTTAATTCAAAGGCAAATGCGCGTTTGAAAAAGATCAAGCGTATCTTTATCGTTAGCTGTGGGACAGCGTATCATGCCGGCCTTGTTGGCGCCTATATGATCGAAAAAAATGCATTGATTCCGGCTGAAGCAACGGTTTCCAGCGAGTTTCGCTACGAAGATCCGGTTGTTACGTCGGACGATCTGGTTATCCTGATTACGCAATCGGGTGAAACGGCGGATACTTTGGCGGCTTTACGAATTGCAAAAGAAAAGAAAGCGCTTTCTCTGGCGATTGTGAACGTTGTGGGGAGTACGATTGCAAGAGAGGCGGACGCTGTCATTTATACGCATGCCGGTCCGGAAATCGGTGTGGCTTCAACTAAAGCTTATACCGCTCAGTTGGCAACGCTGGCACTTTTTTCGCTTTATCTGGGACGCTTGCAAAAGAGTCCGGCGCTGCCTCTCCCGCTTTACAAAAAGCTGATTCGCGAATTTCGGCATCTTCCACAGGCTTGCGCGAAAACGCTGAAGCAGGCGAAGCGGATCGAGGCTTGTGCGCGCCAGCACTATCACCGCAAAAATTTTCTCTATCTTGGTCGCGGTTATAATTTCCCGACGGCGCTGGAAGGCGCTCTTAAGTTGAAAGAAATATCCTATGCGCACGCGCATGGGTATGCGGCGGGCGAAATGAAGCACGGGCCGATTGCCTTGATTGATCATCAGCAGATTGTCATTTGCATCTGTCCGCGCGCGAAAACCTATGAAAAGATGATTTCGAACATTGAGGAGATCCGGGCAAGAGAAGGAATTGTTGTCGCGATTGGAACCGAGGGAGATTCGCGGGTGAAAAAGCTGACAACCCAGTTTTTTTCAATCCCGGCCGTCTCAGAATTCCTGTCGCCGATCCTCACGGTCATTCCGCTTCAGCTTTTTGCCTACAAAATTTCTGTTTTGAACGGACGGGATGTCGATCAGCCGCGCGGTGTAGGCGGTGCCGGTGGTGGTGAAGAAGAC
>CAZGID010000129.1:0-7252 GCA_964526065.1 uncultured bacterium | reverse complement strand
TCGATATCGGAATGGAAGCTTTCCTTCCGGCATCGCTTGTGGATTTGAAGCCCACCCGCAACCTTGATCAATTCCTCGGTTTACGCAGTAAATTTCTCATCGCAAAAATTAATCATCAGCGCAAAAATGTGGTTGTTTCCCGCAAGGATTTCCTTGAAAAGGAAAGAGGCCATGCCCGCCAGCAGAAACTCGAAACGCTGGAAGTCGGTCAGGCGATTCCGGGACGCGTCAAGAATATCACCGATTTTGGTGTCTTCATCGATCTGGGTGATCTCGACGGTCTCCTCCACATCACCGATATGACCTGGGGCCGGATTTCGCATCCCTCCGAAATGGTCAAGCTGGGCGATGAGCTTGATGTTGCCGTCATCGGCATTGATCGTGAAAAAGGAAAGGTATCTCTCGGATTGAAACAGAAGGCCGAAGATCCCTGGGTGCGGGTCGCCGAAAAGTATCCTTCCGGGATGCAGACGCGCGGCAAGGTTGTTAATTTGCTGCCTTACGGCGCTTTTGTGGAACTGGAACCGGGCGTGGAAGGGCTTGTTCATATCAGCGAGCTTTCCTGGACCAAGCGTGTCAGCCATCCTTCCGAAATGCTGCAGACGGGCGATGAAGTGGAAGTCGTCATTCTGAACCTGGACAAGGAAGGCCGCAAAATTTCGCTGGGCATGAAGCAAACCCAGGAAAATCCCTGGGAACGCGTCAGTGAAAAGTATTGTGTCGGCGATCGCGTACGCGGTGTGGTTCGCAATCTGACCGATTACGGTGCTTTTGTGGAGCTGGAACCGGGCGTCGACGGGCTGGTGCATATCTCCGATATGTCCTGGATTCACAAAGTCAATCATCCGGGCGATTTGCTCAAGAAGAATGATGAAGTTGAAGTGATGGTTCTTTCCGTTGATGCCAAGGCTCAGAAGATTTCTCTCGGGATCAAGCAGCTTTCCGATGATCCGTGGGAAGATCTGACCAAGAATCTCATGACGGGCCTTCAGGCGACCGGTAAAGTGACCCGGATTGTTAATTTCGGGCTCTTTGTGGAACTGGAAAACGGCCTCGAAGGTCTTGTCCATGTTTCCGAAATTCCCAATGTAGCTCCTGCCAAGCTGGAACAGCACTTCCACATCGGAGATCCTATTGCCGTTTCGGTCCTTCACGTGGATCATGATGGACGGAAGATTGCTCTCACGATGAAGGGCGAGACTGCTCCGCTGAGTGGTTCCCGCTGATCCAACTGTGATCTCTTCCCGGGGTGAAAACAGGCGCGTTGTCGTTACGGGCTTGGGCGTTGTTTCTCCCATTGGAACCGGTAAAGAAGCGTTCTGGAAGTCTCTGATCGAAGGCCGTTCCGGCATTTCGCCGATTGAGGCCTTCGACACGACTCAGTTCACGACCCATTTTGCCGGCGAAATCAAAGATTTTGACCCTTCCCAGATTATTCATCCCAAGCGGTTGAAGCGCATGGACCGCACGTCCCAACTCGCCGTAATCAGTGCGAAGATGGCGGTGGCGGATGCGGGTCTCGACCCTCAGGCGAACGGCCGCGACCGGACGGGCGTGATTATCGGAACCGCGATGGCGGGGCATGGCTATATTTTGCATCAGCACGAGACGCTGATGGAAAAGGGGCCGATGCGGATTAACCCGTTTACCGCCCTGGCGTCTTTTCCGGATGCCTGTGCCAGCAATGTTTCCATTGAACTCGGCGTTACCGGTCCCAGCTTTTCTATTGCGACGGCCTGCTCTTCCGCATCGGATGCTTGCGGCTATGCGTTTGAAGCGATCCGCAGCGGAACCGTGGATTTTCTTTTGATGGGCGGTGCGGAAGCGTCTATTTATCCCGGTATTCTCGCGGCTTTTTGTGTCTCACGCGCGTTGTCCACCCGGAACGATGAGCCTCAGAAGGCATCCCGCCCGTTCAGCCGGGACCGCGATGGTTTTGTCCTTGGCGAAGGTTCCGGTATGCTGGTTCTCGAAGAATACGAGCATGCGCGCAAACGGGGCGCCCATATTTACGGCGAAATTCTGGGACATGGAATGACGTGTGATGCTTACCACATGACGGCTCCGGATCCTGAAGGGAAGGAAGCCGTTCGTGCCATGCAGATGGCATTGGGGAATGCGGGGGTTTCGCCGGATTCCGTCAATTACATTAATGCCCACGGTACTTCGACGCCGCTCAATGACAAAACGGAAACCATGATTATCCGAAAGGTTTTTGGGGAAAAGGCATCGAATATTCCGGTCAGTGCAACAAAATCGATGATCGGTCATTTGATTGGTGCGGCCGGTAGCGTGGAATTGATTGCCACACTTTTGGCCATGGACCGCGGCATTATTCCGCCGACGATTAATTATTCAGTTCCGGATCCGGAATGCGATCTGGACTATGTGCCGAATGAAGCCCGGAAGGCCAAGATCGAAATTGCGATGAAGAATTCGTTTGGTTTTGGCGGGAAAAATTCGATTCTGGTGCTGGGAAAAGTCTGATTACTTCCTGGCTCGCAGCGTTTCTTCTTCACTGTCCGCACCGTCGCAAATGCCTCTTTTCGAAGCGCGGATAAAATCCATCAGATGAGCCGCTTCAGGGCTCTTCAAGCTCGCCTGCATTGCATCCAGCGCTTGAGTAACATTCAATCCGGACCGGTAAAGCAGTTTATAAGCCTGTTTGATTTCGTCTCGTACGGCAGCCGCAATGCCGGCCCGGCGCATTCCGACCGTATTAATTCCCAGAATGACGCCCGGACGTCCTCCGCAAAGCATAAAGGGAGGGATATCCTTGTTGACCGCCGAGAGCGCACTCAGCATGGCCAGTTTTCCCATGCGGGTAAACTGGTGAAATCCCGTCATGCCTGAAATGAAAGCGCGATCCTCGACGAGGCAATGACCGGTCAGAGAAGCCTGATTCACCATGATGACGTGATTGCCGATTTGGCAATTGTGCGCGACATGGCAGTAGGCCATCAGAAAATTGTGGTCGCCCAGCACGGTGGCCGTGCCTTCCTTGGTGCCGCGATGGATCGTGGTAAATTCGCGGATCACATTGTGATTGCCAATGCGCGTGAATGTGGGCGCCCCACTGAAAGCCAGGTCCTGCGGGACATGCCCGATGACAGCCTGCATATGAATCTGATTATGATTGCCGATTTCGGTACCGGCAGCGATGTAGGCGCCGGCCATGAGAACATTGTGCGCTCCCAGCCGGACACCGTCCTCGATGATGACGTTCGGGCCGATGGTATTTCCGATTCCCATTTCGACTTTCTTGCCGATGATGGCGGAAGGATGAATGCTGGACATGGCGCGGATTGTATCACAGGGGCGAGGGGAAGCAAAAAGCAAAAGCGGGCGGCGGGTTTGACTCAGGTTTTATATCCTGTTAGAATCCGGCGACTTAAGTGCTTGCGGGAAAGGAAGATATGGCCGTACCGGTTGAAGATCAGTTGCGGATTTTAAAAGAAGGGTTGGTGGATGTGATTACCGGCCCGGAACTTGAGGAACAGCTGCGGCTTTCGATCAAGGAAAAGCGGCCGCTGCGCATCAAATACGGGGCCGATCCCTCGGCGCCCGACCTTCATCTCGGCCATACGGTGCCGCTTCGGAAATTGCGGCAATTTCAGGAATTCGGCCATCTCGTGGTTTTCATTATTGGCGATTTCACGGCCCGCATCGGTGATCCCACCGAAAGAAGCGAGACCCGCCGCATGCTCTCTCTCGAAGAAGTGAAACGCAATGCCGTCACTTATCAGGAGCAGGTTTTCCGCATTCTGGACCGCGACCGCACCGAAGTCCGGTACAATTCCGAATGGCTGGATAAGATGACGCCGCCGGATTTCATGAACCTGATGTCTCAATACACGGTGGCCCGTTTGCTGGAGCGCGATGATTTCAGCAAGCGCTTTGCTGCCAACCGGCCGATTACACTGCTTGAATTCCTCTATCCATTACTGCAGGGCTATGATTCGGTCCAGATCCGCTCGGATATTGAAATCGGGGGAACGGACCAGAAATTTAATCTGCTGGTAGGCCGCGAATTGCAGCGCACCTGGAATCAGAAGCCGCAAACGGTTTTAACCCTGCCGCTTATCGAAGGCACCGATGGGGTGCAGAAAATGAGCAAGTCTCTGAATAATCACATTGCTATCCAGGACAATCCTCGCGAGATGTTCGGAAAAGTCATGTCGATTCCCGATGCCCTGCTCGAACGTTATTATCTGTATGTGAGCGGATGTTCGACCGAGGAAACACGGCCTCAAATCGAGGCATTAAAAGCGGGGAAGTTACATCCCCGTGAGGCCAAGGCAGCACTTGCGGAACGAATCGTGAGCCTTTATCACGGGACGGAAGCGGGAAAAGAAGCGCGGGAAGAGTTTGACCGGATTTTTAAAGAAAAAGGCCTGCCGGATGAAATTCCGCTGCTTGCCCTGCCGCTGGCTAAAGCCGATGTGCTCACCGTGCTTAAAGAAGCGGGATTGGTGGGAAGTAAAGGTGAAGGCCGCCGTTTGATCGAACAGGGGGGTGTGAAAATCAACCGTGAAAAGATCAGTGATCCCCAGCTTGAAATTGTTCTCAAGGAACCCGTCCTGATTCAATGCGGCAAAAGAAAATTTGCCAAGGTCCATCATGGCTGAACGCCAGAAAACCCGGGTTGTCGGACCGGAAGCGCCTGTTTTTGTGCAGGTGGAGCACATCGGGAAACGGTTTGGCAATCTTCGCGCGCTTGAGGATGTCAGTTTCGAAGTCCGGAAAGGCGAAATTCTCGGATTTTTGGGACCGAACGGTGCCGGCAAAACGACAGCGATGCGGATCCTGGCCGGCTATTTCCCGCCTTCTCAAGGCAACGTGTTTATCGGCGGCGAAGAGTTGTTTCGTAATCCCGCCCGGGTAAAGCGCCGCCTGGGGTATCTTCCTGAATCGATCCATCTTTATCCCGATATGAAGGTTTTGGAATATCTGGATTTCGTTTCCCGCTTAAAAGGAATCCCCGCTAAAAACCGCCGCCGTGAAATCGAAGACAAGCTGACCAAATGCGGTTTATGGAATGTGAAGAACCGTTTAATCGGGCAGCTCTCGAAAGGATTTCGCCAGCGGCTCGGATTAGCCCAGGCATTAGCCGGTAATCCGGATGTGCTTTTGCTGGACGAACCCACCAGCGGGCTCGACCCGAAGCAGATTATGGAGATCCGGGCGCTGATTCGGGACATGGGACGGGAACGCACACTGATTCTTTCAACGCACATTCTTCCGGAAGTCAGTATGGTTTGCGACCGGGTACTGATACTTAATGAAGGCCGCGTGGTAGCAACCGGAACGCCGGAAGAACTGGAGGCGGGTCTCAAGGCGCGGCATGAGATATTTATTGTGCTGGGGGACCGGCATCGCAAAGAAGAAGCCTTGGGGTTGCTGAAGAAACTGGAAGGGGTTAACCGGATCAATGTGACGGAAGAAAAAGGCGACCGGCTTTATCTTTCCCTGAGTGTGTCGCGCGGCATGGATCTGTGCCCTGAAATTACGCGTGTTTTTGTAGAAAACCGGATTCCGCTTCTCGAGCTCCGGTCCGGGCGTTTGAGCCTGGAAGAGATTTTTTTGAAGATTGTGGTTAACGAAAGCGCTGAGCAGGCCTGATATGTTTAAATCTCTGGTGATTGCCCGCAAGGATATTTCATCCTTTTTTTATTCCTGGCTGGGAATTCTGATTTTCGTCTCCTTTTTTCTGATGTCGGGCATTCTTTTCTCTCTGCTTGTGACCAGCTATGCGCGCATTTCGGCAGAAGCCGTGCGCAATGCCTATCAGAATGTCGAGAACTTCCGCATGAGTCATTTTGTTTTTGGTTCTTACTTTTTGAATATCGGTGTGGTGATGATGTTTCTCGTGCCGCTGGTTTCCATGAAATGTTTTGCCGAAGAGCGAAACCGGCAGACAACGGAACTGCTTTTTACTTACCCGCTTTCGGATTTTGATATCGTTTGGGGGAAGTATCTGGGCATGCTGGGATTCATGCTGCTGCTTCTGGCGCCGACGGCCGGTTATCTTTACCTGTTTATCTGGCTGGGGGGCACACTCGAATGGGGGACGCTGCTGGCCTGTTATGCCGGCCTTCTGCTGCTCATGGCCGCCTTTTCAGCGCTCGGATTATTTATTTCCACGCTGACATCCAATCCGGTCATCAGCGCGCTTGTGACTTTCAGCTGCCTCGTGCTGCTCTGGGCATTGGAGTGGATTGCCGGTATCACCGATGGACAATGGGCCCGTGTGATCCGGCTGGTTTCTCCATTAAGTCATTACCGCGAGTTTACCTTCGGTATTCTGGATCTGACCCATATTTTTTACTTTTCGTTCTTCGCACTTTATTTTCTTTTTATTTCGCTTCGTTCCATTGAAACGCGAAATTGGAAAACTTCATGAAGAATCTCCTGGCGCGATTCAATCTGATCTTTGTTTCCATTCTGCTGTTGGTCACGTTTGTCATTACGTTCATGATTATTGCGCAGTTCAATATGCGCTGGGATTTGACGCCGGGTCAGTTGTATTCGCTGTCTGAAAAAACCCAGAAGCTGCTGAACCGCATGTCGGATGACAAGATCGAGATTGCGGCTTTTTATCCTTCGCATGATTCGCATCAGGAAGACCTTCAGATGTTCCTTAAGGAAGCCTCCATGCGGCATCCTCACCTGGAATATTATTTTTATAACCCGAACCGCCGCCCGCAGCTTGCCAAGGAATGGCGGGTTCGGGAAATGTATACGGTCATTGTCAGCTACAAGAATCGGCATGAGCGTCTGATCCTTCCCGACGAAGAAGCTTTTGCGGAGGCCTTTCTGCGGCTGCTGGAGCCGCGTGATATTTCGGTTTGCATTCTTCTGGAGCCGGGCAATGAGCGGCTTAATTCGCAAACCGGAGAGGGTTTTCATGTTTTTTATGAAATGCTGCGTGATTTTAATCTTTCCCGCGAGTTGGTAGAGCTGAACTCGGGTGTTATCCCGAATTATTGCACCGTCATGGCGGTTCTGGGTCCGCAGACAGACTGGACGGCGGATGAGATCGGCATGGTGCAGAAAGCTCTGGAGGCGGGGCGGTCGATTTTCTTTATGATTGATCCGATGGATCCGGGAACGGGAAAATCCTTCATGGATTTTTTTAAACGTTACGGAGTTGAACTGCGCAGCGACGTCGTGGTAGATAAAATGAGCCGCATGGTTGGCGGCGATTTCCTGCTGCCCTTTGTGAATCAATATGATCCCGACCATCCTTTGA
>CAZGID010000128.1:0-7296 GCA_964526065.1 uncultured bacterium | reverse complement strand
TCGCGCGGCACGGTTTCCCGGTGGGCCTCAATATCCAGGAGGGCAACCGGGGCGACGGCGTCCGGTGCCAACAAAGAGCGCGCTTCGCTCCGCCCGACAATTTCATATCGCTGCACAAAATCATCATAAGCGGAAACGTCGGGCAATACCGTTTTGCTCAAACGCCCCTGAACCAGAGCATCGGCTGTGGCCTGCAGATAATCGCGTGTGGCTTCCGGCTCTTCATCATCCAGAAACGGGTCAAAAAGGGTTTCTTCGGGAACTTCTTCAACCGTTTCCGCCTTGAGAATCGCCTCGATGTCGTTCATGGCTTCATAACCCAGCTGGGCGATATCAATTTTGAACTGACGGGCGACGGGACGGCGTTCTTCTTTGCCGGTCTGTGGGTTCTTGACTATTTTGTCACTGGCTTTCCGGCTGCGCAGGGTGCCTTCGGTGGTTCGTAAAAGGGGAAGCAAGGTATGCCAATATTGATCCGGTTCATAAAGAGGCTGCAGCCAAGGATAAATGGGGTAAAGGGCTTCTTCGTGCCGGTGCTTCATCGAAGCATTTTTCCAGACCTGATTCAGTTCAGGGTTATTCTTTGAGGGAATAATACTATCCGGATCCCGGAATCGGTCGTAGTGCCGCAACTGCCGAATCAAGTCCCGCTCAAACTGGCGGTATCGGGCCGCAATGGCCTGGGCGCGTGCATCCAGCCATTCCGGTTTTTCAGGAATGAAGAGCCTGTAATTTTCTTCAGCAGCGGCGATCAGCATACCTAGATTCAGAAGCTGGATCTGCCTCAAAAGCGTTGTGAGATTTGAATTCGCTCGTTCTCCGAGGAGCATGTCCGCAGAAAGGTTAAAAATATAATCAAGACGCCTGCCCGCTTGCTGGCCGGGAATCTTTTTTTCCATATGGTCCCCGCGTATCAAGAGGCCATAAGCGGCACGCGGATCTCTTCGGGGGCGTAAACTTAAGGCACGGAATTCACCCAAATTCGAGCTGGCAATGAAAAGGAATGCCGCAATGAATTTGGCACGATGCTCCTGAGCAGGCAGAGCGCCGGTATCAAATCCGACGGCAACTTGTATTTCATTGCCTGCCGTGAATCGCTGTTGAATGATCCAGTCCGCTATATTTTCAGGTGACGAAGAGGCGGGACCTATGCTTTTTTCTTTTGAGCCGGCGCCAATTTTGGTGCCAAGCGTGATGATTGAATCCAGAGGCAAAGCATTGGCCTCTGCATGCTCTAAACCATTCAGAAAGGCCAGATGACTGAGTTTGAGTTTCTCTAAAAATTGCTTTTTAGTTTCTTCGACGTTAAAGTCGAGAATATAAGCGTAGTCCTCCAGATAGGGAATGGCGTCAATTCCAAAACGGGATATAAATAGCGTGAGATTCTTCAGAATAGCTTGCAGTTTTTCGTCTGCCTGATCTGCGAAGACACCCTGGCTACCGAGTCTTGTGATAGACTCAAAAGTTTCGGTTCCAAAATATTTTGAAGTTTTCGAAATAGAAATAAGGGTTTCTAATCTTGTCAGTGAATTTTGATTGAACAGCCCCTGATTATTTAACTCAACGAGCGAAATAATCCATGCAGCGGGGATTGCATGCAGTACAGAGGTTTCAGATAACTCGATTAATTTATTCATCTTTTCATAAGGTTCAATTTTAAAAAAACCTTTGTTCGCCAGACCCACCATGTACATAAAAACGGTTCCGCTGACGGGGAAATGTTTCGTCGCGAGAGGGATTTTTCGAAAAGTATTCGTAAGTTGATCGGCCGCCTTAATGTCATTCCTATCGATGACGCCGTTTTCAATAAGCGCTGTGATGGCCCTGAATGCATTGGGTGCATCGCGTTCCGTGGCCTTCGCGATTTCAATAAGAAACGTTTCTGCAACCAAAAATGAATCCTCATCTTCTTCAGTGAGAATGTTTTTTTTAATCATAATGTGAACGACTTTCAATGCATCATATGAACCATGCAGGGGCCTGATGTTGCGAACCAGTTTTATGAATGGAATCAATTTTTTTGGCGGCAGGGAATGGAGCACGTTCAGCAGTTCGGGGAATGGAGCTTGTTTGTCTGCAGCGACAGAGGCGATTTGCTCTAGCTTTTCAAGACCTTGTTCCGCGAAAAAATTGATATCGATAAGCTTATACAATGGGTCGAAAAGCATATCTGGGTAGCGGGGGTTATAACTTGGATAAGCGCCTGCGATGGACTGCAACGCCAGAGTTATGGTTGATTCATGATCAGCTCCAATTATTTCGACAAGCTTTTTTACTAAATAGCTTGGAACTTCCCGGGCTTCGGAACGTGCGCCGGCCGGAACCGGTTCTTTTTCGGGCACTTCGGCTGGTTCCGTGGCGGGCTTCGGCTCTTCGTCGGGGGTGAAGGGTTCTTCTTCCGGTTCATAGGGCGCCGGTTCGGGTTCTTCCTCTGGCTCATAGGGAGCTGGTTCTTCGTCGGGTTCAACGGGTGCCGGTGCAGGCTCCGGTTCAGCGGGGACGGTTTCCGGCATGGGCACTTCTTCAGGTTCTTCACGCGGTACGGTTTCCCGGTGGGCCCGGAGGGGCGGAATCAGTTGTTCCAGATCCTGCCGGAATTTGTCGGGATCGTAGCCCAACTGTTTCATTTCTTCCGGCAGTGTGGCCAAGAAGGGAATGGTTTCATACGTGGATTCCCGGCCCGGGGCCAATTGATAACGCAGCAGGGAGGCGCTATAGGCATCGCGGTCTTCAATCACGGAAATGTTGGGGGTGATCAGCGCGTAGCCGTACCCCTTTTGTTCAAAGTAGTCCGCAAAAGGGCCGGCGTGGAATCCGCCTGTGATCACGACCGCTTTGGTTTCGCCGCTTTCCCGGAGGCGTGCTTCAATATTTTTCAGCATCCAGTCATCCCGGACGCGGGTTTCCCGGTAGAACCGAAGCGCCGTTTCAAAAAGCGCATCCAGGCCGGCGGGCAAAGGCGATTCCAGCGGGCCGACGCGGCCATCGCGATTTTGCTGATGCAACCGTTCAACGATTTCGGAAGGCTGTATCCCGGCGTTATGCTGAATCCGAAGTTCAATGTGCTGAAAGTCGAGGGGAGTAACGTCGAGGCCCAGCAGTTTTTCAAGGAGCCGGATATCCCGGTAGAGATCCAGCAGCGTCTTTTCAGTTTCGGTCCGGGTTAACTGATTCAAAATCCTTTCTGTCAGGCGCTCCATTTCTTCGAATAACCGGTCGCCTTTCAACTCGCTTTGAAGAATCAAATGCCCGATGAGGCGTTTGACATTCGGCCATTCATTAAAATCAAAATCCGCAGAAAGCTCCCGGACCATCTGCTCAAATAGAAGGCTGGTTTGCGGGTCCTGAAGCTGGTGATGAGAAAGGGGTGCTTCCAGTAATGCGGCGGCGGGTTTGAAAATTTCCTCGGAAAGGCGAGGGCGAAGGGTGTTCAGAAAGGATTGTCGTTCGATCGGCAGGGCCTGGGCGTCGATCTTTTCTTCCAGCGCTTTTAGCGTCAGGATGCGGTAAAACATCGGCCAGTCAATCTGCCAGGCAGGATCTGCGAGATTCACTTTTAAATTGCGTTGTGCCTGTTTGGCGAGATCGTTGAGCCATTCCGGGAGCGGAAGGTGCCGGGCATCAAAATCTTTCTGCCGGTTTAGAAACGTACGCAGTTCTTTAGAAAAATGAACCGCGACCAGTTTTTCGAGCTGCAGTTCGATCTTCGTTAAAAAGTTCTGCATTTGCTCCTGATGGGCCAGAATGGTCCGAAAGTCATCTCCGTTCTGCACATACGCATTTATTTCTTCGATTCCATAGGCCTCGATACCGGGCGCTTCGGAAAGAAAAAGTTCCGGGCCTTTCACCAGGGCCCGTTTGGTCAAATGATCCAGGGCTTTCTGGTTTGTTTCCTGTTGGGGAAATAAAATCAGTCTTTCCGGGTGCAGTTTAAAGGCACTGCCTTCCAGCAGCAGGAGCCGGATATCGTGATGCTGTTTTAAATAATGCAGAATCGCCTGAATTTTTTTCTGGGCTTCGTAATTTCCATGGGCGGTCTGGATTTGAATAATAAAAGGGCCGGTCCCTGAAATGGATTTTTCAATCGTGCCAAGGCCCGGCGGCAAAGTGAGTTGTTCCCCGGGCGGCGAAGGGATTTCGGATGGGGGGACCAGAGCGATGGCACTTAATGCAGGGGGAGGAGGGCCCAGCAGCTGCGTGAGAAAGCAAAGCAGGGTGGGCAGTGTCAACAAGCGGCGTAGGTGCGATTTCATTCCAGTCGGGTCCGTAATCCTGTGCTGATTCCCAGTTAAAGAGGTTTTTAAAAGTGTAATGGCAAGGAAGGGGAAATTCAAAAAAGCGGGGCTAAAAACAGAACATAATTGCCTCTATAGAAACAATTTAGGAGCAATTTATAGCAATAGCGGTCAAAAAAGACTGGACGTTCCGGCATTCCGTAGTAAAATACCCGAACCTTTTGTCAGGCGGATTCCCAAACCCATCTCATCGTTTGATCCGCTTGAAATCATCCTTTCCCGGAGGTTCGAATGTCGCTTTTGATCAGCATTCTCTTCTCGGCCGTGCTTTTGCCGGCGTCCAGTGTTTACAACGCGTATGTCAGCCACCATATGAATATCGATGTGCCGCCGGCGGTTTCGGGGCCCGAGGTGCCGATCCGCGATTATGCCAAACCGATCCTGATCCAGGGGGAAGGGAAGAAAGCGGTGTTGATGATTCACGGCTTCAGCGGTTCGCCGCGCGACTTTGGCCGCCTGCCGTCTTTATTTTCTGCGCAGGGTTATGATGTGATTGTGCCTTTATTGCCGGCCCACGGACGGGGCGCGCGGGCGCTCGCCGAAATCAATGCGGGTGACTGGACCGAATATGTCTTCCGCACCTATGAAGAAATCCGGAATCAGTATGAGGAGGTGACGGTCATCGGCCTGTCGATGGGATCGGCGCTGAGTCTGCTGACCGCGGCCGAGTATGCCGACCGTCCGCCGGAGAAACTGATTCTGCTTTCTCCGTTTTTCCAGGTGCGCCAGGAGTGGTATTTTCTGCTGCCCATCGAAACCTACCATGATGTCCTGGCGGATTATGTGCCTTATTTACAAAGCCTGCCCGGACAGTCGGCGGTCTGCAAAGGCAGTCCGCATGCCGGCAAGTTTGTGAAGCGGCAGTATGTTGCCACGCATGCGTCCAGCGAAGCGTTTAAAGTGGCGCGGGCCGCGCGCCAGCGCGTGAAGGATTTCGCCGGCCTCCGGGTTCCCACGCTCATGATGCAGAGCCGGGAAGACCGGGTGACCGACTATGAAACCACGCGCAAAATTGTGGAATCACTGGGCAGCGAACATGTCCGGCTGGTGACGCTCACCCGCGCGAATCATGTGCTGCCCCGCGATTGTGAAGCGGAACGAATCGAGGAAGAAATCCTCGAATTCGCCCTCTCGTGATTTAGCACCGACGCTGATGCGCCGGCACAACCAAGCGGGACCAAAGAAGTCCCGTCTTGGTTAGCGGGTCAACTCTTCGCCCGCTTCCTCAATGCGTTCTCCGGGATTGTCTTCTTCACATCCCGAAACGAGCGTTCCCATCGCCAGAATGGCGAACATGGGCAGAATCAGCCATTTATTGAACTTTTTCATGATCTCCTCCTTTCAGCAGGTTCCCTCATTGGAAGCCCGCGCTTGTCCCCAAAAATGCCACAAAAGCGCAGAGCCGCCTATCATCCAAACCCTCCTAATCCGTTCAGCATTTGCTCCGAAACACCCGACGTGTTTACCTGATCCCGATGCACTTCTCATTTCTTTTCTCCGTCAGGAAATATCCTTATCAAGTCAGAGCCGGCCCGATTTCAAGGGCCGGGGGCAGGAGTAAACTGTAGGCAGAACAAATTCATGTTATTTGAGAGGAGAGTGGATCATGTTACCCAAAACAATGGAAAGAGTGCGCCGGCATACGAAGCCGGCGCTGAATCAAAGAATTCGAAGTCAAACGGAATCGAATTTCAAAAAGTATGCCCAAAGAAACGAGGGTGAAATCAACCGGCGTTTGGAAAAGCTGGATGGCGAATGGGACATCGAGCGGACGCTGGAGGCCAATGCGGCTTCATTTGTTTTGCTGGGCCTTTTTTTGTCGCGTTTCAGCCGGAAATGGCTGATGCTGCCGGCGGCGGTGGCGGGCTTTCTGCTGCAGCACGCATTACAGGGCTGGTGCCCGCCCATTCCCGTTTTCCGGCGTTTGGGAAAGCGGACGGAAAGAGAAATTGAAAAAGAACGCTACGGCTTGAAGATTTTGCGCGGCGATTTCGACGAGGTGGCGCGCGAGAAAAACGGCTACCGGCGTTCCTGGAAAATCCTGAAAGCGGTGGAACGTTAGGATCGCCTCTCCGCCTTGCGCGGCAGGGCATTCGTGGTACAATTGCCGTCTATGAACGGCCTTTCCAGCAAGTTAAAAGTCGCGATCAAGACCTTCGGCTGTCCAATGGGGCAGACTCCTCATACCTGCAACTCAACTGCTTGTGCGTAGTTACGGCTATGACCCTCCCGGCTGACGACTGAAATCTTCAAAAATCCGCCTTCAAACCCCACGAGATATTATGAGTTGTAATTGACGTTAAAGTCAATTATACTTCATAACATGAATAAGCCAATCTACAACCCATTACAGATACGGGAAGTCTTTCACCTGGAGTTCCTCCGCTGGTTTGGGAGAAAGCTGGAAGCGGAGCACTATGTCCTGAAGGGCGGTGTCAATTTGCGGCTGTTTTTCAAGAGTATCCGTTATTCCGAAGATATGGATATTGACATCAAAAGCGCCCCGCGTGTTGATCGAATCCAAAAGAATGTAATGGATGTCTTAACAGCCCGGGGCTTTAAAGACAGCCTCAAATCCTTCGGAATTGAAGAAGTCATTGCCCCCGACCTGGCAAAAGCCAAACAGACCGAAACCACACAGCGTTTTAAAATCCACCTTTTGACAGCAGCGGGCGAAGACCTTTTCACAAAAATAGAATTTTCAAGGCGAGGGTTAAAAGGGTCTCAGACTGTGGAACCTGTATCAAGCGAAATTCTGCGCGCCTACAAAATGGCTCCGCTGATTATTCCGCATTATGATGCGGCCTCTGCCGTCATACAAAAAATCCACGCCTTGGCCGGGCGGACGGCCGTACAAGCCCGCGACATTTTTGATTTGTTTATCCTGCGCCCCCAATGTGATCCTTCAAAGCATAACAAAACGGAAGTCAGCCGTTCGGTTCTTAAAAAAGCTCACGACAATCTCTTTATGGTCGAGTTTCCGCAATTCCGGGACACGGTC
>CAZGID010000127.1:0-7310 GCA_964526065.1 uncultured bacterium | reverse complement strand
ATGGCGAAACCTGCGAGAAAGCGTCGGACCTGGCTTTTTACCGGAAGCAGAAAAAAATTGTACTGTCGCGCTGCGGGACATTGAACCCGGAACGGATTGAAGATTATGTGTTGTCAGGAGGCTATGAGGCCCTGGCGAAAGTCCTCGAAAAAAAGGAGCCGGAATCGGTGATCCGGGAAATTCAGGACAGCGGTTTACGGGGCCGCGGCGGCGCCGGGTATCCCGCCGGGTTGAAGTGGAAACTGGTGCGGGATTTTCCGGGGGATGAAAAGTATGTGATCTGCAATGGCGACGAAGGCGATCCAGGCGCCTTTATGGATCGTAGTGTGCTGGAAGGGGATCCTCACCGGGTGGTGGAGGGTATGATCATCGCCGGCTATGCCGTGGGCGCTTCCAAAGGTTTTCTGTACGTGCGGGCGGAATATCCGCTGGCGATCAAGCGCTTTGAAATGGCGCTGCGCCAGGCAAGGACTTACCGGCTTTTGGGTACGAACGTTATGGATTCCGGCTTTGCTTTTGACATCGAAATCCGTGTCGGGGCCGGCGCTTTTGTTTGCGGTGAAGAAACGGCGCTGATTGCTTCAATTGAAGGTCAGCGCGGCACCCCGCATCCGCGGCCGCCTTATCCGGCCGAAAAAGGACTCTGGGGCCGTCCCACACTCATCAACAATGTTGAAACCTACGCCAACGTTGCCCCGATTATCACGCAGGGCGGTGCCTGGTACCGGGCCATCGGAACGCCCAAAAGCGCGGGTACCAAAGTTTTTGCACTGGCGGGTAAAGTGAACAATACCGGATTGATTGAAGTGCCGATGGGAACGAGCCTGCGTGAAATCGTGTTTGATATCGGCGGCGGCATTCCAAATGGAAAACGGTTCAAGGCGGCGCAGACCGGAGGGCCGTCCGGCGGTTGCATTCCCGAACAGCATCTGGATACGGGCGTGGAATATGAAAGTCTGCAGCATCTCGGTTCTATCATGGGGTCGGGCGGGCTGATTGTCATGGACGAAACGTCGTGCATGGTGGATGTTGCCCGCTTTTTTATGGAATTCTGCATGGACGAATCCTGCGGCAAGTGTGTGCCTTGCCGGGTAGGGACGCGTCAGATGTTCGGCATGATCGAAAAAATCTGTCAGGGACAGGCGACGGAAGGGGATCTGGCTCTGCTCGAAGAACTGGCGCCGATGGTGAAGGAAACCAGCTTGTGCGGCCTCGGGATGACGGCCCCCAATCCCTTGCTAAGCACCTTGCGATATTTTCGTGCGGAATATGAAGCCCATATCCGCGGCAAACAATGTCCCGCCGGGGTCTGCAAAATGAAAGCGGAGGCCGGCGTGCCGGAGGCGGCATCATGACAAACGCCATTTCCATGATCCTTAATGACAAGGAAGTGAAAGCGGCTTCCGGCAAGACCATCCTGGAAGTCTGCTTTGAGCAAAAAGTGGAGCTGCCGGTAATGTGTTACTTCGAAGGGCTGACGCCGGTGGGCGCCTGCCGTTTGTGCCTGGTTGAGATTGAGGGGGCGAACCGGCTGCTGCCCGCGTGTACGACCCCGGCCGCCGATGGGCAGAAAATCCGGACGGATACCGAAAAGCTCAAACGTTACCGCCGGATGATCGTGGAGCTGTTTTTTTCTGAGCGTAATCATATTTGTTCCGTTTGTGTGGCCAACCGCCACTGTGATTTGCAGAATCTGGGGTATCAGGTGGGCATGGATCATGTCCGCTTTCCATATCTGTTTCCGCCGTGTGCCGTGGACGGAACGCATGAACAGTTTTTGAAAGACGATAACCGCTGCATTATGTGCACCCGCTGCGTGCGCGTGTGTGAGGAAATTGAAGGAGCGCACGTCTGGGATGTCATGGGACGCGGATTTAATTCCCGCATTATTTCGGATCTCAACGAGCCGTGGGGGCTGTCGGAAACCTGTACGTCATGCGGCAAATGCATCCAGGTATGCCCCACCGGAGCGCTCTGGCCCAAGGATGCCGTCGAGGGAACGCTGGACAAGCATCCGGATCTGATCCGCGATCTGGCACGGAAACGGAAGGAAAAGTCATGAAGCCGAAAAAGAAACTGGCGACTGTCTGGCTGGCAGGTTGTTCCGGGTGCCATATGTCGCTGCTCGATATCGATGAACGGATTCTCGAGGTCGCCAAACTGGCGGATATTGTGAAGAGTCCGATTGTCGACGGAAAAGCCTTTCCGGATGTGGATATTGCATTGGTGGAAGGGGCCGTGGGAACAGATGAGCACCTTGCCGAAATCCGCCATATCCGGCAGCACAGCAAGGTTCTGATTTCGCTGGGCGACTGTGCCGTGACCGGAAATGTTTCGGCTTTGAGAAATGTTTATCCGGCCGAGACCGTGCTGGAACACAGCTATCAGGAAATGCCGTCGAATGTGCCGGGTGAAAAACCCCGAGACCCGGCGCTGGGCAAGTTGCTGCCTAGGGCCGTACCGCTGCATGAAATGGTGAAAGTAGATTTTTACATTCCCGGCTGTCCGCCGAACGCCGATCTTATTTTTTATGTGCTGAATGAATGTTTAAACGATCGAGTTCCGGTTCTGGATAAGGACCGGCTTCACTACGGATAAAAATATGGAACCGAAAAAGATTATCATTAACCCTGTTACACGCATTGAAGGGCATGCGCGCATCACGCTTCAGCTGAATCCGGAAGGTGAAATCGCCGAGGCCTTTTTTCACGTCAATGAGTTTCGGGGATTTGAAAAATTCTGCGAAGGGCGGCTCTTCACGGAGATGCCCAGCATCACGCCGCGGATCTGCGGGATTTGTCCGGTCAGTCATGCCGTGGCCAGCGCGAAAGCCGGCGAAGCGATTATGCGGGTGACCGTCCCGCCGCGGGGCCATTTGATCCGCCGGATTATTCATTTGGGGCAGATCATTTCCTCGCATGCCCTCAGCTTTTTTCATCTGTCGTCTCCGGATATTCTTCTGGGCTGGGATGCCGATCCCGAACGCCGGAATATTCTCGGAGTGGCCGAACAGTTTCCGGATCTGGCCCGCCGCGGTATCCGCCTGCGCCAGTTCGGACAGGAAATCAGCGAGCGGATTACGGGAAAAAAGATTCACGCGATGGGCATCCGGGCGGGCGGGGTGAGCGTGCCGCTCGGTGAGGAAAATCGCCGCGCACTGCTGGACTGGATTCCGGAAGTGCTGCAGACCACCCGTCTGGGGATTGAAATCTTTAAACGATATGCCGGCGAGCACGCGAGTGAAGTCGAGAGTTTTGCTTCTTTCGACACCCTGTATTTAGGCACACTGAAAGATGACGGCGTTCATGAACTCTACGACGGCTATTTGCGTTACACCGCCGCGGATGGAACCATCGTCGCGGACCGGCTGGATCCGGCGAAGTATCTTGAATTCATCGCGGAGAAACCCGTGGCGTGGTCCTATCTGAAGTATCCCTACTACCGCCCGCTCGGACCAGAGAAGGGGGTTTACCGGGTGGGACCGCTGGCGCGGCTGAATGTTGCGGAAGCCATGCCCACTCCGGAAGCGCAAGCGGAGTTTAAATTGTTCAGGAATATCGGAAACGGGCGGCCGCTGGGGGGGTCTTTTTACTACCATTACGCCCGTCTGATCGAAGTTCTGACGGCGATCGAACAGGCAGAGCAAATTTTAAAGGATCCTCAATTGATGACCGGCGAGCTTTACGCGGAAGCGGGTCGCAATCAGGCGGAAGGCATCGGATGCTCCGAAGCCCCGCGCGGCACGCTGTTTCATCATTATGAAACGGATGAAAACGGCATGCTGCGAAAGGTGAATTTGCTGATTGCCACCGGTCAGAACAATCCCGCGATGAACCGGGCCATCCTGGAAGTTGCGCGCCGGTACGTCGACAGCCGCGCCGTTAAAGAAGACGCGCTGAACCGGGTGGAAGGCGCAATTCGCTGCTACGACCCATGCCTTTCCTGTTCAACGCATGCGGTGGGCAGTATGCCGCTGGTGATCGAAATTGTGGATCATGAAGGGCGCCTGGTGAATGAAACAAGGAGAGCCTCATGAAAAAAATACTCGTTGTCGGCTACGGAAATTCTCTCCGCCATGATGACGGCGTCGGTATTTATGTCGCCGACCTCATCAGCCGGGAACATCTCCCTGGCGTGGTGGTGGAGACCGCTCATCAACTGGATCCGGTTTTAATTGAAAAATGTGCCGCCTACGACTGTGTCATCCTGATCGATTGTGCTTTTGGCGGGCCCGATGTTTTGATTCATGACCTCTCCGAAGAGGAATGCCGGACGGCTTCATCGACCCATCATCTGGATGCGGTGCTGTTGAAAAAAATTGCCGAGCGCTTGAATCCCTGGCATCCGGATTTCTATCTGGTGAGTGTCCGGGGCGAGAATTTTGAATTCGGAGAAGCAATTTCGGAGGCGGTGCGGGTGCGCGCCCGGGAAGCCTTCGGGCACGTGATGGAACTGATCGAGGAGGAAAAATATGCATGAGGGTAACTTTACCGAACAGATTGTGGAGGCCCTGCTGAGTGAACTTTCGCCTTATGCCGGTGCGCGGCCGAAGCGGGTTTGTGTTGAAGTCGGTGAAATGCTCCATTTGATTCCGGAAACTGTACGTGCACATTACGAAATGCTGACGCGCGGAACGCCGCTGGCCGGAGCGGAGCTGGAGCTTCAGGAAGTGCCGGTGCGCGTCCTTTGCGACATGTGCGGACAGCGCGGGACCGTGGAAGATCATCACGTCTTGCTTTGCCCTTGCTGCGGTGCCAGCCGTGTGAAGGTTTTGAGCGGCCGCGAAGTCATCATCCGTTCGATTGAACTCGAGGAAATGCCGGAAGGGGGAAGCGATGAACCGCCTGATGCCTGAAGTTTCGAAAGCCGCTGTCCACGAGGAAATCCGGCGCATCCGGATTCGGATTCACGGCGCCGTCCAGGGGGTCGGGTTTCGTCCTTTTATTTACCGTCTGGCGGCGGAGCTCGGTTTGGCCGGATGGGTCGAGAATAATGCAATCGGAGTTCAAATCGAGGCGGAAGGGTGTGCTGCCGGACTGGAAAAATTTTTGCTCCGGATTGAGCGTGAAAAGCCGGCTGTCGCCAGAATCCAGAGCCTGGAACACTGGTTTCTGGATCCCGTGAACTTTCAGGAGTTCGAGATTCGGGAAAGTCAGTCCGGCGGCCTCCGACAGGCCTTCATTCTGCCTGATATCGCGACATGCGGAGAATGCCTGGCCGAAATCCAGGACCCCGCGAATCGCCGTTACCGTTATCCGTTTACCAATTGCACTCATTGCGGACCGCGTTTTTCCATTATTGAAAAACTTCCCTATGACCGGCCGCATACGACCATGAAAAAGTTTGCCATGTGTGAAGCCTGCCGCGCGGAGTATGAGAATCCGTCTGACCGGCGCTTTCATGCCCAGCCCAATGCGTGTGCCGTATGTGGACCGCAACTGGCGCTGTGGAATAGCGCCGGGGAAGTGGTTGCGCAAAAGAGCGCGGCGCTGGAGGCAGCAGCCGAAGCCATTCAAAGGGGCAAGATAGTGGCCGTCAAAGGCCTCGGCGGGTTTCATTTGATGTGCGATGCCCGCTCGCATGCGGCGGTCTTCCGGCTGCGCGAAAACAAACGCAACAGCCCCAAACCCTTCGCCGTCATGTTTCCTTCCCAGGAGATGGCAGCAGACTATTGTCACATCTCCGAACTTGAAGACCGGATTCTGCGTTCACCGGAGGCGCCCATTGTCTTGCTGCATAAAAAGGAAGTCGAAAAGGGCGTGCCCGCTTTCTCGCCATGGGTTTCTCCGGAAAATCCCTGCCTCGGCGTCATGCTGCCTTATACGCCGCTTCACCATCTTTTAATGGAATCCCTGGGTTTTCCCGTTGTGGCAACCAGCGGGAATCGAGGGGAAGAGCCGATTGCAATAGATGAATCGACGGTGTTGGCGCGTCTGGCCGGCCTGGCGGATTTTTATCTCGTGCATGACCGGCCGATTGCGCGGCATGTCGACGACTCGATCGTGCGAATGATTGCGGGGCAGGAAACCGTGCTGCGCCGGGCCCGCGGTTTTGCACCACTGCCGGTTTCGGTGAAGGACACGCTCCCGGAAATTCTGGCCTTTGGCGCTCATTTAAAAAACGCAATCGCGTTTTCTCGTGGACGGGAAATTTTTGTCAGCCAGCATATCGGCGATCTTGAATCGTATGAGACGCTGCAGACCTTTAAAAAGGTGATCGAGGATTTTACGTCGCTTTATGATCTGCATCCGCTGGCAACGGCCTGTGATTTGCATCCGGATTATCTCTCGACCCGATTTGCGCAGCTTTACGGTTTGCCCGTGATGTTCGTTCAGCATCATCTGGCGCATGTTTTTGCGTGCGCGGCGGAAAATGAAATTACCGGGCCCTTTTTTGGCGTGGCCTGGGACGGCACCGGATACGGATCGGACGGCACGATCTGGGGCGGTGAGTTCTTCCGTGTCGGCCGGCGGTTTTTTCAACGCCTGGCCTCCTTGCGCACTTTCCCGCTGCCGGGCGGAGATCAGGCCGTGCGGGAGCCGCGCCGCAGTGCGCTCGGGCTTCCTTATGCAATCGGGGGCGAGGAAATTTTTGACCATGACGAGATTCCGATGCTGGAGACGTTTTCGAGACAGGAATTGTCTAATTTCAAGGTCATGCTTCGCAATCGCCTTTACAGCCCCATGACTTCCAGTGCCGGCCGATTGTTTGATGCGGTCAGCGCACTTTTAGGAATCTGCCATCATGCCGGGTTTGAAGGGCACGCCCCCATGCTGCTGGAATTTTCTCTGGATGGGATTCAGACCCTATCCCGCTATCCAGTTCGCATCATCGAGAACCGGGGGGAAGCGGTCTGGCCGGACCATCTGTATACGGTGGATTGGGAACCGATGATCCGCGCCATTCTGGAAGAAAGTTTCTGCGGTGTTTCCAAACGCGTCATCAGTGCCAAATTTCACAATACATTGGCATCGGCCATCGTTGCGCTGGCCGAGCGGGCCGGTGAGCCGCGGGTTCTGCTTGGCGGCGGTTGTTTTCAGAACAAATATCTCGTAGAAAAAACCACCGCGCTTTTAAAAGCGGGAGGTTTTCAATGTTACCGGCCGCAGCGGATTCCGCCGGGAGACGGCGGTATTGCGCTTGGCCAGGTTGTAGGCGCTTTAAAATCCATGGAGGGAACGGGCGATGTGTCTGGCAGTTCCGGGAAGAATCATCAGCATTGAGGGCGAAGGATTGGACCGCAAGGGACGGGTTCAGTTCGGCGGAATCTATAAAAGCGTGAATCTGGCCTATGTGCCGGAAGCCCGGGT
>CAZGID010000126.1:0-7322 GCA_964526065.1 uncultured bacterium | reverse complement strand
TTGCCCTAACAGAAGACGCCAGGGACTAAAGCGAAGCCGAAGATTGCCGCCGCGAAGAATAAATTTTCCATCGGCACTTTCGAGATGAATGTCACGAAAAGTGACGGCAGGCAGAGGGAAATAGGTCAGTTCGGAACCGGTAAAATGAAAAGCGGATTCCAGAGCACTTTCAATTTCACCGCTGATTTGCCGCTGAATTTTTTCCTGAGGTAATAAAGACGGAAGGGAAATGTAAAAGAGTCCCGCCGCCAGAAGCAGAAGGACAATCAGAATGACGGCTGTTTTAACGACACGCTTCATCCTGCGTCATGTTTCCGTGATGGCTGCGGTCATGCCGCAGGAGAGCCGGTCAAAACGACCGAATCCCGGGAGGATTAATAGGAGCCGCCCGTCGAGGTGGGCCCCATTGGCGAATACGAATAATCTTCCAGAAATGCCTGACAACCTGCCGCTGAAATACTGATCAACAGCAATACCAAGGCTGCCAATAAACGATTCATTAACGCTTGACGTACTGAAAGCTGCGGCGAGCGCCTTTGCGTCCCGGCTTCTTTCTTTCTTTTTCGCGGGGATCGCGCGTCAAAAGGCCGTTGCGGCGCAGATCGGAACGCAATTTTTCGTCAAACTGAAGAAGAGCGCGGGCAATCCCAAGGCTGATGGCCTCGGCCTGACCGGCAAGACCGCCGCCCGTCGCGCGGACGCGAACACGAAACTGATCCTGAAGATTGGTAAGTGTCAGAGGGCGTTCGGCAATAGTCCGAAGCTGTTCATTCTGAAGATAATTTCCGATTTCGCGTCCATTCACCAGAATCCCTTTCTGGCCCCGAAACAATTGAACGCGGGTAACGGCGGTTTTTCTGCGGCCCGTACCATAAAAAAAAGGTGCTTCTGTATTCGGCATGATTCTTAAACCTCGATTGCAACCGGCTTCTGGGCCTGCTGTTGATGTTCCGCTCCGGCATAAACGCGAAGGCGGCGAAGCATTTCCCGGCCAAGTTTATTTTTGGGCAGCATCCGCTTGACGGCCTGGGAAATGACAAATTCCGGCTTCTTCTGCATCTGCTTTTCCAGAGTTATGGTTCTCAAACCACCGGGATATCCGGTGAAGTGGGTATAAAGCTTTTGCTTGCTCTTGTTCCCGGTCGTCCGGACTTGGGAGGCATTGATCACGATCACCTGATCGCCTGACAACTGGTCGGGCGCATAAACCGGCTTGTCTTTACCGGTCAGCAGGCGGGCCACGCGGGTGGCGAGACGGCCGAGTGTCTTATCGGCAGCATCCACCAGATAGGTTTTTCTCTCGAAATCGCTTTCTTTAGGAATATAGGTCTTCATGGTATGGTCCTGTGCAAAAGAGGCGCAAGTATATCAAATAAGATGCGCTGGTGTCAAAATCTTTTATGGAACTTTTTTGGCCCCAAAGCCTGCCTTTTCAATAAATTACGTCCACCAGGGTCAACCCCTGGGCCGGGGCCGTCCGCCCTGCCCGCTTCCGGTCCCGTGCGGCCAAAACCGCTTTAATGTCCTGCGGGGTGCTTTGGCCCCGCCCGATCTCCACCAGAGTCCCGACCAGATTGCGGACCATATGGTAGAGAAATCCGTCCGCCTCGACCCGGAAAATTAGAGCGTTTCCCGCTTTACGGACGGTAAACCGGCGGATATGCCGCACGGTGGTTTTGGCTCCCCCATGAGCCGCACAAAAGGACCGGAAATCATGCCGGCCTTTCAGCAGGGCGATTCCCCGCCGGATCCGGGTCAGATTCAGCGGTTCGGCAATATGCCAGGACCGCGAGGCCTCCAGCGGCGAGCGCACCCGGGCATTCCAGATGCGGTATTCATACACCTTCCCGCGCGCATCATAACGGGCATGGAAACGGACCGGCGCTTCTTCGGCTTCAAGCACGGCCACCGTCTTTGGCAGCACGCCATTCAATGCCCGCATCAAATCAGAAACCGGCATCAGACGCTCTGTATAAAAATTCACGACTTGATGCCGGGCATGAACGCCAGTATCGGTGCGGCCGCTGGCTGCCTTGATGACGGTACGGCCGTTCAATATGCGGCTCAATGCCTTTTCAAGCTCCGCCTGAACCGTATGATGGCGTGGCTGCTTCTGAAAACCAAAGAAGGCGGCCCCATCATACTCCAGAATCAAACGGATGTTGCGGGTCCCGGCTGGAAGACGGGCTGTCTCAGCTGCGGCCGCTTGCGACGGGGCTGGGTTTGATTTGGAACGCAATTTCGGCAATCTGGACGGCATTGAGCGCCGCTCCTTTCCGGATTTGATCACCGCTCACAAAAAGCGACAGACCATGCGGCACGCTGCGGTCTTCGCGAATGCGGCCCACGAGCACGTCATCCCCGCCGGAAGCTTCGATCGGCATCGGAAAATAATTCTTTTCGCGATCATCCACCACACGAATCCCCGGCGCATTTTTAAAAGCAGCCAGCGCCTGTTCTCGAGATACCGGGCCTTCGAATTCAACAAAAAGCGCTTCGGAATGCGCTCGAAATACCGGAATCCGAATGGTCGTTACAGAAACACGAATCGTATCGTCATGCAGAATCTTGCTTGTTTCACGCATCATTTTGACTTCTTCTTCGCAATAGCCTTCCGCATCGATTTTGCTGTTATGCGAAAAAAGATTGAATGCGATCTGATGCGGAAATGCTTCTTTGGTAACCGGACGCCCTTCCAGCACTTCGCGCGACTGGCGTGACAATTCCTCCATCGCACGCGCACCGGCCCCGCTCGCGGCTTGGTAAGTCGCGGCCACGACCCGCCGGATCCGCGCCAGCTTGGACAATGGTGCCAGCGGCATCAGCATGATGATGGTCGAGCAATTGGGATTGGCAATGATCCCGGGATTTTTAGCAATGTCACCCGGATTGATTTCCGGGATCACGAGCGGCACCTGGGGATCCATGCGATAGGCGCTGGTATTGTCTACACACAGGGCGCCGGCTTTCACCGCATGCGGCAGCAATTCACGGCTGATCGATCCGCCGGCGCTGGAGAGAACCAGGTCGATCCCCTCAAAGGCACTGGGGGCCGCCGCCTGAACTTCAATTTCTTTGCCCCGGAAAACGATTTTCTTGCCGGCCGAACGCGGCGAGGCCAACAAACGCAAAGTCTTGATGGGGAAATTTCTTTCTTCCAGGAGCTTGAGAAACTCCTGACCGACTGCACCGGTCACACCTAAAATCGCAACATTCAATTCTTTTGACATGAAACCTCCTTACAACAATCGTTCAGGCGCGGATCTTTTCCGCGACTTTCGAACCCATTTCTGAACAGCTTACCCGGGCTAAGCCCTCCTGATAGATATCCGCCGTCCGGTAACCTGCAGACAACACTTCACTCACCGCCTTTTCCACGGCCCGGGCGAGTTCGGGTAAATCCAGACTGTATTCCAGCATCATGGCGATCGACAGGATCGCCGCCAATGGGTTGCCGGCATCCTGGCCGGCAATATCCGGCGCCGAACCATGCACCGGTTCATACAATCCGGTTTGTTCTCCAATTGAAGCAGACGGCAGCATCCCGATCGAACCGGTCAGCATGGCCGATTCATCACTCAGAATATCGCCAAAAAGATTGGTGGTCACAATCACATCAAACTGGCCGGGATTACGGATTAACTGCATGGCGCAATCATCGACATAGCGGTGCTGCAGTGTAACGTCCGGATATTCCTTGTGGACGGCCTCGACTGTCTCACGCCATAACTGGCTGGATTCCAGCACATTGGCTTTATCAACCGACGTGACGCGGCGGTTACGCTTGCGCGCCAGATCAAAGGCCTTGCGCGCCACCCGTTCAATCTCAGGGGTTGTATAAACTTCCGTATTGATTCCTTTCCGCGTGCCGTCCGGAAGTTTTTCAACGCCGCGCGGTGTTCCGAAATAAATCCCGCTGACCAGTTCACGCACAATCAGAATATCCAGCCCCTTCACAATGGGTTCTTTGAGCGGCGAACGATCCACCAACGGGTCCAGCATTCGAACGGGACGCAAATTCGCATAGGCCTCCAGCTTCTTGCGCAATGCCAGAAGCCCTTTTTCCGGCCGCCGGGCCGATTCCACGCCATCCCACTTCGGACCGCCCACCGCGCCCAAAAAAACAGCATCGGCCCGAAGCGCCTGATTCAGCGCTTCGTCCGTCACCGGCACTTCAAAGCGATCCAGGGACGCCCCGCCGATCAGAGCCTCTTCCACTTCAAATACAAGATGAAAGGCCTGTCCCAATTGACGCAAAACCTTCATGGCCTGCTCTGTCACTTCGGGTCCAATGCCATCACCGGGAAATACTGTAATTTTATACATGGGTTTTTCCTGCTTTCGTGAGGTGGTTGATCAGATACTGCTTTCGACTTTCAATCCCTGCTGGGGACTGGAAGCGGCAGCATAATCGCGAAGCGGCATCCGGCCCGCAAGAAAAGCTTTGCGTCCGGCAGAAACGCCTTCCGCCATGGCGCGGGCCATCAGCACAGGATTGCGGGCCGCCGCTACGGCGGTATTCATCAGCACGCCGTGAGCGCCGAGTTCCATGCAAACCGCTGCGTCGGAAGCCGTACCGACTCCCGCATCGACAATAACGGGGCAATGAACCGCTTCGAGAATGAATTGAAGGTTAAGCCGGTTTTGAATTCCACGTCCCGAACCGATGGGAGCCGCCAGCGGCATGACGCAGGCAGCACCGGCATCTTCAAGCTTCTTGGCCACGATAACGTCATCATTGGTATAGGGCATAACGACAAACCCTTCTTTGACCAGAATGCGGGTTGCTTCAAGCAGCCCTTCCGTATCCGGCATCAACGTCTTCGGATCGCCAATCACTTCGACTTTAACCAAGTCGCCCAAACCGGCTTCCCGGGCCAGCCGTGCAATGCGGACGGCATCCTTGCAGGTATACGCTCCCGCCGTGTTGGGTAAAATATGATATTTGTTGCGATCGATATCATCGAGCAGATTTCTTTCATTCCGGTTATCAAGGTTCACCCGGCCAATGGCCACAGTGATCATTTGAGATCCGGAGGCCTCAAGCGCTTCTACCATGATTTCAGAAGACGCATATTTTCCTGTTCCCAGAATTAACCGGGACTGAAGCGTCACATTCCCTATACGAAGCTCTTCATCCTGCATCATCATCCTCCTCAATGCCGCTTCACCGGCTGCCGTTTCGTCTGCCGGTAAAGATCCACATACTTTTTAGCCGAGGCCCCCCAGGAAAAATCGACCGCCATTCCGTTTGCCATCAATTTGTTCCAGCTGGCGGGATTTTCATAAACCTGCAGGCACCGCTTCAAGGCCGCGACCAAGGCCCGGCTCGTGTAATCTTCAAACAGAAATCCTGTCTCGGTTCCCTTGTCGGAATCAAATTCCTCGACCGTATCGGCCAGACCGCCCACGGCCCGCACCAGCGGCACGGTTCCATAACGAAGCGCGATCATCTGGGCCAATCCACAGGGTTCGTAATAGGAAGGAATCAGCAGGATGTCGCAGCCGCCGTAAATTCTTTTGGCCAGCGCCGGATCGAAAACAATGTGTACACCGAACTGCTGGCGATGCTGCTTGGCGATGTCGCGCAGCATCTGATGATATTTTTCTTCCCCGGTGCCGAGAACAATGAGTTGAATGCCCATTCCCGCCAGCTCATCCATGGCGGAAATCAGAATATCGATTCCCTTTTGATCCACAAGGCGGGAAACCACCCCGACCACCGGAGTCTTCGGGTCCACTTTAAAACGGTGTTCTTTCTGCAGGGCTTCTTTATTGGCTTGCTTGCCCTTGATTTGGTTCCCATCATAATTTTCAGCCAAAGCGGGATCCGAGGCCGGATTCCATTCCTGATAATCCAGCCCATTGATAATGCCGTAGATGTGATCTTTTCGCTGTTTAAGCACCCCTTCAAGACCGCATCCGGCTTCTTTTGTCTGAATTTCCTGGGCATAACGGGGACTGACGGTCGTCACGGCATCGGAATAAACAATGCCGCCCTTCATAAAATTGACCTTGCCGTAGAACTCAAGCCCGTCAATCGTAAACAATTCCCAACCCAGACCGGTCGCCGGCAGCGAATCGGGCGGAAAGTTGCCCTGATAGGCCAGATTATGAATGGTAAAAATGCTCTTGGTTTTCCGGAAAAGCGGTTCGTCCGCATAAGCCGTCTTGAGATAGACAGGCAGCAGACCGGTCTGCCAGTCATGCGTATGCAGGATATCAGCCTCAATTTTCAATGCTTTCAGGGCTTCCAGAACGCCGCGCTGAAAGAAAACAAAACGGTGATCATTGTCCGGATAATCCCCGGCCGCCGTTCCATAAAGTTCGTCCCGGCAAAACAGTTCGGGTTGATCAATGAAGTAGAACTGGACTCCGCTGTCATGCTTGAAGCGGAAGAGCCGCGCGTTTTCACGGTCACGTCCCATTGGAATAGCGAGTTGCTTGAGTACGAGCTCAAAGCGCTTGTCACCGTCCACATTGACGCTTTTATAACGGGGAAGAAAAGCCATCACTTCGTAGCCGAGGCGGCAGACTTCGAGCGGCAGAGAACCCGCGACGTCGGCCAGTCCGCCGGTTTTGGCAAAAGGAGCTATTTCTGAGGCTGCAAAGACGACTTTCATTTGTTCGTTTCAGTCCGGTGCTTTAACCCGATACGCGGCTTCGGAAACCTTTCCGTAGATCCTATTTCAGGTGAAAAAAGCATATCCGGGCAAGGAAAAACAAGTATATATCAGAAAAAATTGCTTGCCAAGAAAGAACTTACGCATATAATGACGGCTTCATGAAACACTGTGCCATTTGCGACAAGAAGCCTATTGTTGGACGTTCGATTGCCCGCCGGGGTCTGCCCAAGAAGACCGGCGGCATCGGTTTGAAGACCACCGGGATTTCCCGGCGCCGCTTCCTTCCCAACCTTCAGCGCGTCAAAGCCCGTTTCCCGAACGGGACGGTCCGTCGCATTATGGTCTGTGCCAGCTGCCTTCAGGCCGGCAAAGTGACCAAGGCATTCGCCGCGAAAAAGACCAAAGCGGCTTCCGCGGCTGCATAAGCCCTCTTCCAATTTATCTATTTAAAAACCTGCGAAACTAAGACTTCAGGCGGGAGATTCCTGCGGATTCATTTCGCGGATATCAAGCGACAAGGTTTCCATTCCGTTCCAGAACCGTGTTTTGACGGAATAATAAATATCCACCGTCATCCCCTGGCGGATCCATGAAAATCCCCGTTCTTCCCGGTCCGTCCACTGGGCTTCACAGGTCATCACCCCGTCACGAACCGCAAACCGGACCGCCGAGGGGCCAAGCCGTGAAGGGCGGCTG
>CAZGID010000125.1:0-7501 GCA_964526065.1 uncultured bacterium | reverse complement strand
GACCGGAAACAGCCAGAGCACGTCTTCTTTATCCGGAAACCAGGAGGCCAGGATTCTCGTTGTCGGTACCAGCAAAATAAAAACCAGCGCAATGCTGGCCAGATTCAAGCGAAAAAAGAAGGCTTCCCAATCCCATATTTTCATAATTGTGCTATTATAACGGCTCGATAAAGAGATCCAATGCATGAATCCCCATTCCACCGTTTTATTTCTGCTGGTCACCTTCTTACTCGGCATTTCTTTCTGGATTGGAAAGCAGCAGTATCGTACCGCAACTGAGCGGGATTCCGGCTTTATTCTTCTTTTACTCCTTCCCGCGCTCGTTACATTTCTGATCCTTATCGGATTTAAAATTGCCGGCGTTATCTTTGATATTCACAGCTGGATCCGCTTTCAAAAGTCAGCCGCCCTCGCATTTGGTTTTCCGATTTATTTCGGGCAGCAGGACGGACCGGCGCTGGCAACCATCTACGGCCCGGTTTCGGCCTGGTTTTATGCTCCGGCCGCGTGGACTCGCGAACCCTTTTCCGCCCTGCGCATTGCCTGCACTCTGGCGGCCGCTTCCTTTTTCCTGCCGGCCTGGTGGCTGCACCGGTTGACAGCCAGCCGCAATCGGCGCGCTTTTGCGTTCCTTGCATTTTGCTGTTTCGGACTTTTAGCGATTCTGCTGACCTCCCTGCGCCTGGCAGCCTTTACAGTACATACAGATGCACCGGCCATCGGTCTGGCGGCTCTGAGCGCCGGTCTACTGTGGCTGGCGCCGGAAAAGAACCGCATTCCTTTTTATGCGGCCTCCGCTTTATTTGCCGCATTGTCTGTCTGGACCAAACAAGTCGTCGTTCCCATCGCTGTACTTTTTCCGCTGTATGCAGGATTCACGCGTGGTAGACGTGATTTTTTCATTTATTCCGGCCTCTTTGCCGTTATCGGAATCACTGTCTCCGCTTTGATGCTTCTTCTCTTTGATCCTGCCGCCCTGTTCTTCCAGATGTTTACCGTTCCGTCGCATCATCCCTTTAAAGACGGGGCCAATCTGGGAGCCATTTTAAAAGCCAGCAGCCGGGTTTTCCGCGAATGGGCGGTCGCCGCATTGGTGGGGTTTGTTCCCTTGCAAGCACTCTTCCGCAGCTGTACCGCTGAATTTTCATGGCGCCGTTCGCTTTCATTCTTATGCCTCTTGATCGGGCTTGCGATGGCACCGCTCGCCATCCTGTCCAATATTAAAGTGGGCGGCTCCAACAATACTTTGAGTTACGCCACTTATTTTGTGCTGGCGGCCGCTACCCTGTTGTGGGTGGAGTGGTATGAGAAAAGGGACGGTCAGGCGATTCCATCAAAAATTCGCCCCCAACAAGGGATAGCGATTTTAGCCGGAATCCTGTTAGTCATCAGTATTCCCGTGGCATATGCCCGCGCTATCGACTGGACGAACCGCACCGACTTTGCCGGCCATGCCTGGCAATTCATTAAAAACAATCCGGAGGAAACCTATTTTCCCCGTTTAAATGCCCTTCATTTATTTGCGGAACAAAAACAGTATCACACCATTGACGGTTTAATGGACCGGCACTGGGCCGGCATGCCCGTATCGGAATCCCACTTAAGGCGGTATATTCCCGAAAAAGCCCGTTTTATCGCCATGTATGAGGAAAATCACGAATGGCTGCTGCCGCTCGAAGAATTTCAGGTGGGTTATCAGGATGGCATGAAGGAATTGCCCGGCTTTCTCGTGTTTCCCCGGAACAATCAAAAAGAACTGCTGACCAACCGCTAAATGGCCGGTGTCCCGGCTGCCGAAACGGCTTCAAAATCGCAAAACAGACCCAATCCGACCCATTCACCGAACCAGGCCTGAATCTGGATTCCGTCCAGTTGATCCTGAAGCGATTCAAAGATCCTTGCGATAGAATTTCCGGCCGCAATCGCTTCCAGTACCGTATATTGCAGCGGTTGAAGCAGCAGGCAAAAGACCTCGGTTTCCTTGCGATAAACCAGAACGGATTCTGCCCGGCCTTCCAAAGCTACCCGGATATTCTCGACGTCGGTCAGGCGGGCTTTCCAGAGCTCGAGAACTGGCCACTGCGAAGCAAACAGATGAACCGAAGGATGAAATATCAGCCGGGTTTGTTCCCACTGATCCGGCGTTAACCCGCCCAGCGCCTCTAAATCCAGTTTCTTCTCGGGATCAAAGGCATGAAAAGACAGTGAAATTTTCCATTCGAGCCGCGCCAGATCAGGCAAAAAACCCAATTCCCGGGTCAACGGCCACTTTTCCAAAAACTCCGGCAAGGCATGGCCGGCCCGGCTGAGATTGTAATGCGTTGATGGCACTGCGGCAGCGTAATCCCGGGCCAGACGGAAAAAATTTTTATCGCCCGTCAAATGATGCACGGCAGGATAGACTTCCCCCAACGACTCATGCATGCGCCCCAGATACCCGTCCGCGTACACTTTTAACCGTTCATTCCCGGGAACTCCGCGCTGCAAATTCAGTTTTATCTTGCGATGCCCCTTATCCGCCTCCGGCCGGATTGCCGCCTTCATCCAATGTTGCACCTCGATCAACGAGGGCTCTTCAGAAACCTTCTGTTTTGGAGAAATCACGACCGGTTCCGGATGCAACTCCAGCCGCGCCGGCGCCGAATCGTAAAAATCCCGGGCGCGATGGCATTCCCGCAGAAGTTCTTCAAATGGCGGCAGGTTCTCATCCCATTCAATCAGAGTAGGAATTTTCCCCCATCGCTTCAATGCCTCGGAATATAAGTCCCATACCGGATCAATGACCGGCGCACTATGCGTGTCAAAGAGATAGTCCCCTTTGTCCGTGTGGCCGGCCAGATGAAACTGCCCGATCCGCTCGGCGGGAAGATAATTCAGATAATCCAGCGCATTGAAACCATGATTGAATGCATTGACATAAACGTTATTCAGATCGAGCAAAATACCGCAGTCCGCCCGCCGGCTGACTTCGGACAAAAATTCCCATTCCGTCATTTCCGAGTGCTGATAAGTAATATAGGTGGAAACGTTCTCAAGAAGAATGCGGCGGCCGAGAAAGTCCTGCACCTGACGCACCCGGCCGGCAATCCAGTTCAATGCCTCTTCCGTATACGGAACCGGCAATAAATCATGAAGTTTTTGACCTCCGACCCCTGTCCAGCAGAGATGATCGGAAACCATGGCGGGCTGAATGCGTTCGACCAGCTTTTTGAGGCGGTCGAGATAGCCGGGCTCAAGCGGATCTTTTGAAGAAATGGAAAGAGACGTTCCGTGCAAAACAACGGGGTAGCGTTCACGAACCTTTTCAAGAATCCGGACCGGACGTCCGCCGGAATCCATAAAATTCTCAGAAACCGCTTCAAACCAATCCACTTGCGGCCCCTGGGAAATCACATGTTGATAATGTTCGTTTCGAAGCCCGACTCCGCAGCCAAGAACCGGCCAGCTGAAAGGGTTCATGAACGCTCCCCGTGTAATACTTTATTCGACCGGTTCGAGGCTGCCGCCCTGAATTTTCAGGCAGGTATTTGCATCGATTTCAAGCCAGCCTTTTCCTTGGCAGGCATTCTTACCGGCACAACCATGGCCTTTTCCGCCGCAGGCTCCCGTGCCCTTGCACTTGTTAACGCCATAGCAGTGATCGCCTGCCGCATGCGCTGTTGCTCCGGTTCCAATACCCGCCAGCGCAATGATTCCGGCAAATGCAGCGGCCGCAATGGCCTTGGTCTTTTCCTTTTTCATGAAATCTCCTTTCATGGTTTAAGTTGCAAAAGATACTTCGGATAATGCCGGTTTGACCTTTACTGCTTAATCCCCTGAATATCCAGCGTCACGTGCACTTCATTTCCGACCAGAACGCCGCCGGAATCCAGTACCTGATTCCAGTTGATGCCGAATTCCTTGCGATCAATTACGGTTGTCGCCGTAAAACCGGCCTGCACATTGCCCCACGGATCTTCAGCAATTCCGTGAATGGTCAAATCCAGCACCACGGGTTTTTCAACACCATGGAGTGAAAGAACGCCGTGAAGCTTGGCCTGATCTCCGTCGAAATCGGTGATCTCCGTACTGCGGAAGGAAATTTCAGGGTACTTTGTTACATCCAGAAAGTCTTCATTCCGTAAATGATTGTCCCGGTCTTCATTCCGCGTATCGATACTGGCCGCGTCAATCCGCGCCTGGGTCTGCCAGGATTGAGGCTGCCCCGGTTCAAAGGAGAAACTGCCCTGAAAATCATTAAAGGTTCCGTGAACCCAGGAGAGAAGATGTTTGACTTTGAATGTTACCGCTGAATGATCGGGATCGATCTGATATTCTGCCGCCCGTAAACCCGCCGGCATCATGACAAGCCCCATAACAAATCCAAGTAGAAAACGATGCAATGCCATATTACCCTCCTGATTTTGAACTGATGTTGAAGAAAAGTCGCAATGAGGTCAACTTGGGCAGTTTAATTTAAATCAATCTTAATGCGGTAAGCCCTTCTTCTTATCTTTCTTGATCCGGTACATCATTTTGTCCGCCCGCATCAGCAATTCTTCCGCATCCGCGGTCTGGCCTTCCGACTGAACGGCATAGCCCGTGCTCAGCGCGACGGGATAAGGCCGTCCGCTTTCGAGATTCATCTGGCGAACCCCTTTACCCAGACGGTCCAGAATAATGCGAGCGCCATCTTCGCCGGTTTCCAGCGCCAGGGCCACGAACTCATCCCCGCCAAAACGGGCCAGAATATCCGAATCCCGGAAACAGGACTTGAAAACCCGCGCCACCTGACGAATCGCCTGGTCCCCTTCGGTATGGCCGTATTCATCATTGATGTACTTCAGATCATCCACATCGACAAAAAAGAGGACCAGGCCCCGCTTGTGCCGCTGATGCAGCTTCAACTGCTGCACCGCCAGCGCCAGAAAACCCCGTCGATTGTAGAGTCCCGTCAATTCATCGGTCAGTGAAAGCGTTTTGGTTTCACGCAGCAATTTCCCCCGCTCCAGCCCGAATTCGACGGCCCGGGTGAGCAAAGCAGCATCCGTATGATCTTTGACAAGAAAGTCCTGAGCTCCGCTGCGAATCGCTGCCAGCGCGAGCCCTTTATCTTCCAGCGGGGCGAGCACGACCACCGGAACGAGCGGATGCTGGCTCTCAAAACGCCGGAAAGTATCCAGGCCGTCACTATCGGGCAGTTCAAGCGATAATAAAACCAGGTCGGCGGGTTCCTTCTCCATGGCCTGCAATGCTTCCGAAAGCGATTCACAGGTCTCGAAACGAAACATGTAATTCGGCTGGGCGCCCAATAACCGCATCAGGAAAGAAGAAAAATCCTTCTCGGGTTCGACAATCAAAAGCTTGACTTCATTTACCCGCAAGATACACCCCTCCGCTTGTTGGGTTGTGACGTCTAGGTTATCGACGCATCCCCTTACAAGCTTTCGGAAGAAATTGAGGGGGTTATCGCCGGCTAAGCCGCATTCTTGGTAAGGGGCGAAATAGTAGATAAGTTACAAAGGGGTAATTGCGGGCGCCCGCGGCAGGCCGCGAGGATGGTGGCCTCCATCATTTGCGGGCGAGACCAACCGAAATCAAATAGTCTCTGAAGCATCGCGGCTTTATTGACGGCCCGCCTTTGGCTGACGGCTTCCACGTATTCAAACAGGGCAATTGTTCTTTGATCAAAAATATCGGTACTGTGATAATCCTCCCACATCATTTCCAGTGCCTCAGGGTGAATAACAGAAAACCCGGAAGCCGCATCGGTATCTCGCTCCCCCGACTTGAGAAAAGCGACTGCTGCCACAAGATGCTGAAGCCCGGGTCCCAACTCGCATTTCCCCTCGTTCCAGCTTTGAATCTGACCTGTTTCTTCCAAACAGAACTGAATCCATTCCCGGTCGGCATCCGAAAATCGTGGTTCCTTCTTTTTTTTGGAACGAAACATCTGCAATAAAGCCATGCGTTCCCTCCTCTGGCTAACTCCCGTTTCTCTTGAGCGCATTCACTTTCGCCGCTGAAATGAAATCATTCTCAGAAAGCCCTTTAATCGCATGAGTCATATAAGTCACACGGCATTTTTTATATCCGAAAAAAACGTCCGGGTGATGATCTTCTTCCTTTGCCAGGCGGGTAACCGCCTGAACAAAACCTGTGGTTTCATCGTAATCCTTAAAACTAAATTCCCTGTAAATGCCGGCGCCTGGCTCAAACCTCCAGCCTTCCACCTGGTTAAGAAACTCCTGAATCTGTTTCTCGTTTAAAGGTTCCGTTTCCTTGTTACATGCCCGGCAGCGCCGGCTTGCCAATTCATTTTCTGACGTAGGCGTCATCAGGTCTCCTTATGCGTGAATATGCATTTTCGCCTGTCCAACTGCTTCAAGAACTGCCGCACAGAAAAAAGGAAGATCCGCCGGCGTACGCGAAGTAATGATATTGCCATCCTTCACGACGGGGGCGTCTTCGAAATGCGCACCGGCATTTTTCAGATCATCCTGAATGCTGAAGAAGCCCGTAACCCGCTTTCCCTTTACGAGCCCGGCTGAAGCCAGCATCCACCCGCCATGGCAGATCGCGGCCACAACTTTACCATTGTCGGCGATTCGCCGCACGAAATCGACCATCGCTTGATGGCGCCGCATGTGATCGGGCGCATAGCCTCCCGGAATGATGACCACTTCAAATTTGGAAGCCTCCACCTTGGAAACCTCTGCATCCGCCTCCACGGGATAGCCGTGTTTGGATTTATACGTCCCTGTTTGCGGTGCTACCACGCTGACCAGCATTCCGCTTTCCTGCAAACGCAATTTTGGATACCACAATTCGAGATCCTCATACTCTTTTTCGGCCAGGATGGCGGCATGCAGCCCTTCCACGGGATTAAATTTTTTATCATCCATAAAAAATCTCCTAAAATCGCTGATGAGGCCGCCCGTAGTAATCATACCGGCGGACTTCATTTTTTTGACTTAAAGCGAAATTCACAGGCGCCGACGGTTTATATGCCGGAAGATTTTCTATTTCTTCACAGTCAAGATCTACAAAAACTCCGGCATGAACCGGATCCAGGCGTTGCACATGTCTCAGCGGGATGAGGACCCGCTTGTTCCTGTCGATCTGCATCACCAAATGATCAATCGTCCATTCATCATCCTCGAAAACCAAATCCGTAACCGGCCCGCATCTTCCATTTCGGGCCTCGATGGTAAAGCGGCAAATCTCCTTAAAACTTCTTAAGGACCCTCTTTTCGTACTGAAAGCCTTGTAAAAAGGATCCTCGTCTTCACCGACTTCCGCCTCCTGAGCCCCCTGGGCTACAGGAATACTGTGGCCAAATAAAAGCCCGCCGCCTGGAACCGTGGACCAGTTCGGATAATATTTTCCTGCCATTTCAAACGGTTTTTTTATGGTCTCGCGCAAATGCGGACGAACACGGATTTCTTCCTTGAACAATTTCGCCGGAATCGCATGATCCTGCCATTGCGGCCGCCCAAGTTCTTCCGGTGACAAGAGCACG
>CAZGID010000124.1:0-7592 GCA_964526065.1 uncultured bacterium | reverse complement strand
TGCTCAAGGCACATGCCGAACTGGAAAATCTGGTGATGGACCGCGAATATCTGCACTTCAAGGCCGTTTTGTCGCCCCGGTATTCGGAACTGATTTATTACGGGCAGTGGTTCACGCCGCTCAAGCAGGCGCTGGATGCTTTCTTCAAGACCCATCAGGAACGCGTGACGGGCAAGGTGCGCGGGAAGCTCGATCACGGCCATGCGCTTTGTGTCGGACGGCAGTCCAAGTATTCGCTGTATTCGCATTCGCTTGCGACGTACTCCGAAGGCGATCAGTTTGACCGGAAAATGGCCGAAGGTTTTATGAAAATCTGGGGATTGCCGTACGAAATCATGGGAAGCCAGAAATGAAAAAACTCTGGGGCGGACGCTTTAAAAAGGAAATCGATGCGCGGCTGAAAACATTCAGCTACTCTTTGCTGACGGATCAGGAGCTGCTCTGCGCGGAACTTTCAGTCAATGAAGCGTACGTGAAGATGCTGGCCCGGGCCGGGATTGTCCGGCCGACGGAGAAAAAGCGCCTGCTGGCGGGACTCGCCCGGATTGGGAAAAACTGGAAGCCCGGCGATGCCTGCCGGCTGCATGAAAAATATGAAGACATCCATACTTTCCTGCAGCAGGAACTGGAACGCAGTGTCGGCCCCGCCGCCAAGAAGCTGCATACCGGCCGCAGCCGGAATGATCTGGTGGTGACTTCCACGCGGCTTTATATTCGCCACCGGCTGGAAGAGGTCGAAGCCCGGATTGCCCAGGTTTCCCAAGCCCTGGTGCAAAGTGCGGCCCGTTTTGAAAGGCTGGTGCTTCCCGGGCTGACGCATTTGAAGCGGGCGCAGCCGGTTTTGCTCGCGCATCATCTGCTTGCCTATGTGGAAATGTTTGAAGAAGACCGGGCCCGTCTGGCCGATGCCCGCAAACGCCTGAATGTCCTGCCGCTTGGATCCGCGGCGCTCGCCGGGTCCGCGCTCAAACTCGACCGGGAGTATCTGGCCCGCAAACTCGGTTTTGACCGAATTGCTGGGAACAGTCTCGCGGCGGTCAGCGACCGCGCTTTCCTGGCTGAAGCCCTGGCGGCGATTTCCATTCACTGGATTCATTTGTCCCGACTGGCCGAGGATTTTATTCTCTGGAATTCGGAGTCATTCGGCTACGTTGAGCTCGACGATGCTTTTGCGACCGGCTCGAGTCTCATGCCCCAGAAAAAGAATCCCGATCTTTTTGAGTTGATTCGCGGCAAGTCGGCAATCGTGCTGGGCGAGTTGACGGGATTACTCGCCCTTCAAAAGGGGCTGCCGCTGGCTTACAACCGCGATTTGCAGGAAGACAAGCCGGGTGTCTTCCGTGCCCTGCGCGAGACCTGCGCGGCGCTGGAAGCGCTGGCGCCGGCGCTGGAATCGGCAGTCTTCCGGAAAGAGCCGATGCGGGCGGCGTGTGAGGACGACGGCCTTTATGCGACGGATTTACTTGAATATCTCGTGAAGCGGAATGTGCCGTTCAGTGAAGCACATACCATTATCGGTCAGCTGGTGCGTGACGCCCAGGACCGCGGCGTCGCGCTTCGCGATCTGCCGCTCAAGGACTGGAAGAAGCATTCGCGCGTTTTCGGTCCGGATATTTACAGCCTGTTCGATCCGTTTGTTTCCGTGCAGGGAAAGCAGACGCCCGGAAGTACCCATCCGGCCAAAGTGCGTGCCGAGATCCGGAAGTGGAAAAAATATCTGGCACCGCATACCCGGCTGCCCCGCTGGAAAAATCACTAAAGGAGAAGATCGTGGATTTTTATTACAAGGGAAAGCATCTTTACTGCGAAAAAGTTAAAGTGGCGGATATCGTTAAAAAGGTGGGGACCCCGGCCTTCATATACAGCCATAAAACCTTTTCAGAAAATATCCGCCGGCTGCAGAAAGCTTTCCGCCATTTGAATCCTCTGATTTGCTATTCCATGAAGGCCAATTCCAATCTGGCAATTTTAAAAACGGTGGTCAAAGCAGGTTCCGGCCTGGACATTGTTTCGGTCGGGGAACTCTTCCGGGCACGCCGCGTGAAATGTGCGGGTGAAAAGATCGTGTTTGCCGGGGTCGGAAAGAATGAACAGGAAATCGAAGAAGCCATCCGCTACGGGATTCTTCTTTTTAATGTCGAGTCCGTGCCCGAACTGGAACTGATTAACCGTGTCGCGCGCCGTCTAGGCAAGAAAGCGCGTGTTTCGCTGCGCGTCAATCCGGACGTCGATGCCAAGACCCACCGGCACATCACCACGGGCAAGTCCGAAAGCAAATTCGGGATGGATTTCGTGGTGGCCCGCACGTTGTTTGCACGGCGGCAGGAATTTCCGGGGCTGGAGATGTGCGCGATTCACGTGCACATCGGATCCCAGATCGTGACAGCCGATCCCTTTATCCGCGCTTTCCGTAAAGTTCTGGCTTTCGTGGATGAACTGGAACAAAGCGGCGTCTCGATCCGCTATTTGAATCTGGGCGGGGGAATCGGCGTCGTGTATCACAAAGAAAAGCCGCTCAGTCTGGAATCCTTCAGCCGTCAGTTGACTCCGCTTTTCCGCGGCCGGCGCTTCCGCCTGATTTTCGAACCCGGTCGTTTTGTTTCGGCCAATGCCGGCATTCTGGCGGGGCAGGTGATTTACGTGAAGCGCACGCAGGTGAAAAATTTTGCGATTACGGATGCGGCCATGAATGATCTGATTCGTCCCAGTCTGTACGATGCCTATCACGAAATTCTGCCGCTGGAACGCAAGGCCGGCCGCAAAAAAGAAAAATACGATGTGGTCGGACCCGTTTGCGAAAGCGGCGACTACTTCGCCAAAGACCGGCAGATGGCGCGTCTTGAGGCCGGTGATTTTCTTGCCATCATGTCGTCCGGCGCATACGGCTTTGTCATGTCCTCCAATTACAACTCGCGGCCCCGGGCCTGTGAAGTGCTGGTCCGCGGCAGCCGCTTTGCCGTAGTCCGGCAGCGTGAAACTCTGCAGGATCTGGTTTCCGGAGAAAAAATCCCGGCTCTGGTCTGATCCAAAAAAAACACCGGATTTTTCCCGATTTTTCGCGTTGAAAAATTGACCCCGCCCGGAATTGCGGTTAAAATGCGCCCATTCAATGACGAGGCCCTTTTAAACACGGAGGAATAAAAGCATGAAGTTTAACGGAAAAATTCTGATCATCGGCTGCGGCTCCGTGTCGCAGTGCGCGATTCCCCTCATCCTCAAAAAAATCGAAATCCCGGCCGGCAAAGTGACCATTATGGATTTCGCCGACAACCGGGCCCGTGTCAAAGAGGCCATCGACCAGGGCGTGAATTACGTTTTCGAGCGTGTGCGTTCCGATAATTATCAGCAGCTGCTGGCCCGTTATGTCGGCTCAGGGGATATGATTATTGATCTCGCCTGGAATATCGAAACCCGCGCGGTTTTGAACTGGTGCCGCGAAAACAATGTGTTGTACGTGAATACTTCCGTTGAAGAATGGGATCCTTATAAGGATCATGAGCGCAATGATCCGGCCCGCTATACTCTCTATAACCGCCATATGGAATTGCGGCAGTTGATGGCGAAATGGGGCGATAACAACGGACCGACGGCCATCGTGGATCACGGCGCCAATCCCGGGCTGGTTTCGCATTTTACGAAACATGCATTAATCGAAATCAGCGAGAAGATTCTCAAAGAAAAGCCGAAAGATCCGCGCCGCGCCGAACTGGAAAAGGCCTTGGCCGACCGTCAGTTTAACAAGCTGGCGCAGCTGGCCGGCGTGAAGGTGATTCATATTAGTGAACGTGATACCCAGATTACGGACAAGCCGAAGCGGGTGAATGAGTTCGTGAATACCTGGAGTATCGAAGGGTTCTTCGAAGAAGGCGTGGCGCCGGCCGAACTGGGCTGGGGCACCCATGAAAAATATGTGCCCGAAAGTGCATTCTTTCATCAGAAAGGCCCTCGCAACCAGATCTGTTTAAAGACGATCGGGATGAAAACGTGGGTGCGCTCCTGGGTGCCCTGCGGAGAAATTACCGGGATGGTGATTCGTCACGGGGAAGCTTTCAGTATTTCCGACCGGCTGACGGTATGGGAAGATGATAAGGCAATTTACCGGCCGACGGTCCATTATGCCTATTGTCCCAGTGACGTGGCGATCAATTCGCTGCATGAACTTGAAATGCGCCAGTTTGAGCTTCAGGAAAAACAGCGCATCATGAGTGATGAGATCACGGATGGCGCGGACGAGCTGGGCGTGCTGCTGATGGGCCATGATTTTACAGCCTGGTGGTGCGGCAGCCTGCTGGATATTCATGAGTCGCGCAAACATGTGCCGCATCAGCAGGCGACCACACTGCAGGTGGCTATTTCGGTGGTATCAGCGGCGCTCTGGATGATTGAAAATCCGCGCCGCGGGTTCAACCTGCCGGACGACATTGATCATGAGTTTATTTTGAAGCACAGTATTCCCTTGATCAGTCCTTTCGTTTCCAAGGCGGTGGACTGGACGCCTCTGAAAAACCTCAACACTAAATTCACCAAATTTGACATTTCTCGACCGAAAGAAGAGGATGTCTGGCAGTTCACTTCATTCCTGGTGGACCACTATGAAAGAATCCGCGCCCGTGTCGCCAAGCCCGACGCAGAACGCGAAGCTGTCGAAGTCAAAAGCTGAAACAGCCGGTGTTGAAAATCTGATCCGCGCCACGCTTCGGCGCCACAAGACCCCTTTCATGATTATTCGAAAGGGTGTTCTGGAGCGCCAGTTTCAGCGCTTCCGGAAATGTCTTCCGGAAGTGACGCCCTATTACGCCATCAAGGCCAATTCCAACCCGAAGATCATAAAAACCTTCGTCAAGCTGGGCGCCTGTTTTGATGTCGCGAGCGCCTGGGAAATGCGGGAAGTGCTGCGCTGCGGGGCTTCGCCGTCTAAGATTATTTTTGCCAATACCATTAAGTCTCAGGAAGACCTGGCTTTTGCCCGCCTCCGCCGGGTGAAGCACATGACCTTCGATAATGAACCGGAACTTTATAAAATCGCGGAGCATTATCCGAAAGCGCATGTGCTGCTCCGGATCAAGGTGGAAAATCAGGGGAGTATTGTCGAACTTTCGCTGAAATTCGGGGCAGATCCGGAAAATGCATTTCCTCTTCTGCGCAAGGCCAAAACCCTGGGACTTGTTCCGGTGGGCATCAGTTTTCACGTGGGTTCCCAGTGCCGCAATGTGGAAAATTATCTCCAGGCACTCGAAATTTCGGCCCGTATTTTTGACGAATGCGAAGAGAACGGATTGCCGTTGAAAATGCTCGATATCGGGGGCGGTTTTCCCATCCAGCATTTCGACAGCGAAATCGGAGTCAATTTCGAGCGCATGGCGGCGCAGATCCGCAAGCAGTTCAAGACGCTCTTTGACCGGAAGGTGAAGATCATTGCCGAGCCCGGACGATTTCTGGTCGGGCCGTCCGGTATTCTGGTGACGCAGGTGATCGGCCGCACTTTCCGGAATAACAAGAACTACTATTATCTCAATGATGGCATTTATGCCGACTTCTCAGGAATGGTTTTTGACCACTGCAAGTACGAATTCAAAACGCTCCGCCGCGGACACAAATTTCTCAGCTGTCTGGCCGGGCCGACCTGCGATTCCTTTGATACGCTTTCGACCAATGTGGAAATTCCGGAACTCTACGTGAACGACGTGGTGTACGTGAAAAATATCGGGGCGTATTCCTCTGCCAGTGCGGCCGCCAATTTCAACGGCTTCCCGCCCGCCAAAGTGATTCTGGTTTAAGTAATTTATTTCGGAGTGAGAGTTGTTGCCGGCGGTACGGGGTTTTCGGCCGGACGCCGGATCCACGTGACCAGCAGGTAGGCGGCCAGACTGGCCAGCCCGCCGAAGAGTGCCGCCTCATAAAAAACCGGATCGGCAATATCCTCCAGATCCGCTGTCTTGAATATCAGCCGTCCCAGCCAGGTGGCGGTGCCCACAATCATGGAAGCCCAGGCCGCTTCGCGGCTGGCGCGCCGCCAATATAAAGCCGCTGTCACCGGGACGAGCAAGCCCACAAACAAAGTCGCCCAGGAATTCACCATGAGGTGATAGATGCGCTGAAAGTACAGCGCCGCCGCCATGGAAAAGAAGGCCAGGACGATGGTGGTGATCCGCGTCCACCGGAGCAGCCGGATCTCTTCGGTCTGCGGCATCAGGACGCGCAGAATATTTTGCGAGACGACCGAAGACGCGGCCAAAAGGGAGCTGTCTGCGGAGCTCATGATGGCCGAAACGAGCGCGCCGACAAAAAGAATCATGCCGAATTGCGGCAGATATTCGATCGCCAGCGCCGGCAGAATCATTTCTGGGTCTTCAATTTCCGGCATCAGGAGGCCGCCGGCCATGCCCAGAAAAACGGGAATCAAACCGATTGTCAAATAGAGAACCCCTGCAACCCAGGCGCTGTGGCGGGCAATCGATTCTGTGCGGCAGGAAAGGGACCGCTGGATGAGATCCTGGCCGACCACCGTTCCCAATCCCAGCAGCGCCCACTGGCCGAGGTAAGAGGTCCAGTTTTGAAATCCGGGTTCGGGCAGAAGGGTCCAGAATTCCGCCGGCGTGGCGCGTTTCAATGCAGCCAGGCCGCCGACATCGTGCATGACCACCGGGTAAAGCAGCAGCAAACCCGCCACCAGAATAATCACCTGGACAAAATCAGTGAGCGTGACGGCCCACATGCCGCCCGCATAGGTATAAATCAGAATGATGAGCGTGGAAATCACAATGCCGGTGGTGGTATCAATTCCGGTCATGAGATTCAACAGGTAACCCAGGGCGACCATCTGGCTCGCCAGCCATCCGATATAGACCGGCACCATCAGAATGGACGCAAAAATTTCACTGCCTCGGCTGTAATAGCGTCCGAATACGTCCGTAACGGTCAACAGATCCAGACGGCGAAGCAGGCCCACATAAAAAATGCCGGCAAGAATCAGAGAAATGCCGGCGGCAAACGGATCTGCCACGACGCCGATCAAGCCTTCCGAGAAAGCCGTGCCGGAAGCGCCCATGCAGGTGCCGGCTCCGAACCAGGTGGCAAACAACGTTCCGAGAGCCAGATAAAAGGGAAGGCCGCGGCCGGCGACCAGGAAATCCGCGAGATTGTGAATGCGGCGGCTCGACCAATAGCCGATGACGAGCATGAGAATCATGTAAAGGGATATTCCGATAGTCAGGGGAATATTCATTCGGTGTCCTCAGCGGTACTTCGTTCCAGGATAAACGGCTCATTTTCCAAAGTTGAAATTTTTTGAATAAAGGCCTGAAAAGCCGGGTACTCTTCCGGCGTAATTTCTATTTTTGAAAGAACAAAATCAAGACGGCCGGTGATGGTCGAGCCTTCCGCCTCATAGCTGCGTTCATAAGAGCCGAAGCTTTCGGTCATGGCCACCGGCTCCGGCACCGCTTTCACTTCATAGCCCTCCGGAATTTCAATACGGCCTTTCCACACCCGTTTCATTTTGACTCCAAGAAAAAGCGCGTAAAGCCGCTCATTCAGGCTGACGGCATTGGCCAGTTCCGGATCCACGACCGGAAACTGGGACATCAGCATGA
>CAZGID010000123.1:0-7699 GCA_964526065.1 uncultured bacterium | reverse complement strand
TTGCTTAAGATTCTGAGCCGGACTAATTGCCTGGTGATCAATGACGGCGAAGCGCCCCAGTTAACAGGAGAATCTAATCTTGTGCGGGCCGGGCATAAAATTCGCGAAATGGGACCGGATCACCTGGTGATCAAAAAGGGGGAACACGGCGTTCTGGCCTTTTATGAAGATCACTATTTCACCATCCCGGCTTATCCGCTGGAATCGGTCTTTGATCCCACCGGCGCGGGGGACAGTTTTGCCGGCGGCATGATGGGTTATTTGACCGCACGCGGGGATGTTAATTTTGAGAATTTCCGGCGCGCCATTGCTTTTGGCAGCACGCTTGCTTCATTTACGGTCGAAGATTTTGGATTGGATTCCTTGCGTAAAATCCAGCTTTCTGATATCGAAGAACGCATGGAAGTCTTTCGGAAGCTCAGTTCCTTTTAATCCAGCGGGATTAGCATAGTGGTAATGCCCTGGCTTCCCAAGCCAGTTAGACGGGTTCGATTCCCGTATCCCGCTCCATTCAGGAGCCCCCATGAAAATAGCTTCAGATATTCGTGTCGGCAATGTCCTGCGGCTTGATGGTAAACCCCTTAAAGTTTTGACTCAAGAAATGAAAGGAACTGGAAAGTTCGGGAAAACCGTGCATCTCAAACTCAAAAATCTTGAAGACGGCCGCACCAGTGATAAAAGTCTGCGAGCCGATGAAAAGGTAGATGAATGTGAACTGCACCACGTCAAAATGCAATACTCCTATAAGGATGGAGAACAGTTCAATTTTATGAATATGGAAACATTCGAGCAGTTTGCCTTACCGGCATCTTCGGTAGGTGATCAGGAGGCATTTCTGAAAGAAAATATGGAAATCCAGGTGGAATTTGTTGACGGAAAGCCTCTCAGCATTGCTTTTCCGAAAATTGTAGAGCTTGAGGTCGTCAGCACACCGCCGCCGGTCAAAGGAGGCGGGGACAGCACTTTTAAAGAAGCCGAACTGGAAAATGGTCTCAAGCTTTTGGTCCCGCAATTTGTGAAAGAGGGCGATAAAATCAGGGTCGACACAGATGAGTTGAAGTATCTCGAGCGCGTAACTTCCAAAAGTCTCTAATCCACGCAATCAGAATATTCCTCAATAATTTTCCCTCCGGGCCGTTATTTCCCATATCCAATCAAAGGGAGGGGTTATGGCCAAGGATCAAGAAGCTCCTAAGGAAGAAGCAAAGGCAGGGGGAGCGGAAGCTTCCAAGTCCAGTCGATTGAAAATCGGAAAAATGACAATCGAAGACGTTGAATCGCGGTTAGAAAAGGTGAAGACTGCCATGGGGGGCACCTATTCCGCCCATGCCCGCGCGTTAATCGCCCGCAAAGAGATGCTGCTTCGGAGTAACGGTTCGCCTAAAAAGTCCAAGTAGTTTCCTTCATTGAACTTAGAGCAGTGTCATTCAGACATGGTGGGTGTGTAACTACTTGACACACACCCGCCATTAGCTTATCCTTAGCCCATCAATCAACGAAAAAGGGGTGTAAATAAAATGGCATTGAAATACAACGAAAAGGGCCTGATTCCCGCCATCATCCAGGATGCGGATAACGGAGAAGTATTAATGCTGGCTTATATGGATAAGGTCGCCTTAGAACGCACATTAAAAGAAAAACACACGGTCTTTTATTCCCGTTCGCGTCAAAAATACTGGGTCAAAGGAGAAAGCTCCGGACACGTGCAAAGTGTGAGCACCTCGCTGACGGATTGCGATCAGGATACGGTTCTCATCAAAGTCCGCCAGAAAGGCGGCGCCTGCCATTTAGGGTATCGCACCTGTTTTGTGCATGAATTGGATGAATCCGGCGAAATCAGTAAGGTGACCCAGGAAAAAGTATTTGATCCGGACCAAGTCTATAAGTCATGAACCCGCCTGATGTGAGAGCCTTTCGAAAGCTCTCCGGACGAGGGAACCTGGTTGCGATTTCCAAACAGATTCCGGCCGACCTCGAAACTCCCGTTTCAAGTTTTTTGAAGCTTGCCTCTCATCTGCCGCATGCTTTTTTGCTGGAATCGGCGGAACAGGAGGAACGTATCGGCCGGTATTCCATCATTGGTCTTGAACCGGATGAGATTTTGGTTGATCAGAATGCATCGGTTTGCCTGATTCAAAAGGGACGCTCCCGGCCGCAGCGAATTGAGCAGCCTCTGGTTGAGATTCTTGAAGATCGACTGGCCGCTTACCACCTGGCTAATCCGGAAGATCTGCCAGCTTTCAGCGGAGGCTATGTCGGCTATTTCGGGTATGAAAGCGTCCAGCATTTTGAAGATATCCATCTGAGCGAAAAAAAATCAGGTCCCCAGATGCCGGACGCTGTCTTTTATCTCACGCGGAACTTTCTCGTCTTTGATCACTTCAGAAAAACACTGACGATCGTCACCATAGTACCCGCCGATAAAACCGCCCGGGCTTCCCGAAGCCTTCAAAAGGCAAGGACATTCATTGAAAGAACGGTCCGCAGGCTCCGGGCGCCTTTAAAGCATCCGCAGGCAAAAACACGCAAACAAACCGACAAATTCCAGTCGAATATGAGCCGCAGTCAATTCGAGACCAAGGTCAACAAGATCAAGGCCTATATTCGAGCCGGGGATTGCATTCAAACGGTATTGTCCCAAAGGTTTCGCATTCCGTCTCCGGGAAACGACTTTCAAATCTACCGCGCCCTGCGTTCTATTAACCCTTCGCCGTATATGTTTTATTTCCAGCATGGAAAGATGAGGATCATCGGAGCTTCGCCCGAACTACTGGTTCGTAAGCAGGGGCGTGAGGCCGAGGTGCGGCCGATTGCAGGCACAAGACCCCGGGGGAATGACGCGAACGAAGATGCCCGTTTTCGTGAAAGCCTCAAAAAATCAAAAAAGGAAATGGCTGAGCATCTGATGCTCGTGGACTTGGGTAGAAATGACCTTGGGCGCGTATGTGAATTCAAGAGCATTCAGGTCGAGAACTTCGCTCATATCGAAAATTTTTCCCATGTCATGCATCTGGTTTCAGATGTTAAAGGGAAATTGGCAAAAGGGAAGAATGCCTTCGACTTACTCAAAGCCACATTTCCCGCTGGAACCGTTACAGGTGCTCCAAAGATTCGAGCCATGCAGATCATCGATGAACTGGAAACTGAACGCCGGGGCGTCTACGCCGGGTCATTAGGATTCTTTAGTTTCACTAAAAATCTGGAAATGTGCATTACCATTCGGACGCTTGTTTCCACAGGAGGATATTTATATCTCCAGGCAGGTGCCGGAATCGTCAAGGATTCCAATCCCGGCAAGGAATATCAGGAAACGGTCAACAAAGCACGGGCTCTCGTCGAGGCCATTCGACATCAGGAGCAATTTCAATGATTCTCGTCATCGATAATTATGATTCTTTTACTTACAATCTGGTGCAGTATCTCGGAGAATTGAACGCTAATCCGCTTGTCTTTCGCAATGATCAGATATCTTTAGCCAAAATCAAGCGGCTGAAACCGGACCAGATCCTGATTTCTCCCGGTCCCTGCACACCCAAAGAAGCCGGCATCTCCAATGAAGTCATTGCCCAATTTGCCGGCAGAATTCCGATTCTCGGCGTTTGCCTCGGCCATCAGTGCATCGGGGCGGTCTTTGGCGGTAAGATTATCCGCGCCCGCCAAATCATGCACGGAAAGACGTCTGATATTTATCATGACAACAAAGGGGTTTTTCACAACCTGCCGAAACCTTTCGCCGCGACGCGCTATCATTCGCTCGTCGTCGAAAGAAAATCTTTTCCGCGGGATTTAGAAATATCTGCCTGGACCCGGGATAAAGAAATTATGGGATTGCGTCACCGCAAATATCTTTTATGGGGCGTTCAATTTCATCCTGAGTCCATTCTGACCGTCGCCGGAAAGCAGCTTCTGAAGAATTTCCTCCTCCTTTCCCGCAAAGCAGGGAACTGAGCCATGCAGGATCATGACACTTTCATCTCTAAGGTTTTGCACCAGCTCTTGCTGGGAAAATCGTTAAGCGTCTCGACTGCACAGAAGGTTTTTGTGTCGCTGCTTCAACAACACCTTTCATTCCAGGAGGCGCGCAGTCTGTTACTGCTTCTCGCAAAAAAGGGTGAAAGCACGGATGAAATCTGGGGTTGTCTTCAGGCAATCCGCCGGATGGAACCACCTTTGGAAACGGGAATCGCGGATCTGGTTGACACCTGCGGTACTGGGGGAGATCACAGCGGGTCCTTTAATATATCCACCATGGCAGCGATTGTCGTTGCAGGGGCCGGAGGCCATGTGGCCAAACACGGAAATCGCTCAATTACGTCAAAATGCGGCAGCTCCGATATCATGGAAGCCCTGGGAGTCCGGTTAGAAGCTTCCCGCGGCCGCATGGTGGAAGCCATTCGAAAATTTGGTATCGGCTATTTTCACGCCCCGGCCCATCACCCGGTTTTCTCGCGGATTCAGCCTTTGCGCAAAGCTCTCGGTGTTCCAACTCTTTTTAATCTCCTGGGACCGCTTCTGAATCCACTCAAACTGAAATATCAATTAGTGGGCGTCACCCGGGAATCATTGCTCAAGATCTATCCTGAAATTCTGAAAAAAATGAAATTCAAAGCCGCCTGGGTGATACGGAGCAAAAGCGGAATGGACGAAATTACGCCGGCGTCTGCGACGCAGGTTATCGCGATTCGCAGAAGCGTGCATCACCGGTTTACAATCAGCAAAAAGGCGTATTCATTTAAACCGCATAAGCATGCTGCCTACCAAGGGGGGAACGTACGGGAAAACAAAAAAACAGCCCTGCGTTTACTTCAGAACCGGCTGCAGGGTCCGCTTCGCGACATCGTAACGGCAAATGCCGGGGCCGTTCTCCATATGACGAAAAAAGCATCCACCTTTCAAAAGGGCATCGTGATGGCAGAGGAATCCATCGCTTCCGGGGCGGCCATGAATTCACTTCAAGGATTAATCAGGATATCTAAAAAATCATGATCTTGGCCGAAATCATTCAAAAGAAAAAGAAGGACATTGAGGAAATGAAATGCCGCTTTCCTCTATCGCGGCTCAAAAAGGCAGCTCAGCATGCCCGTCAAAGCCCCATCCGCTCCTTCCGCAAAGCGGTGCGCAACCCTCATGGCCTCAACCTGATTTGTGAAATCAAGAAAGCATCGCCTTCTGAAGGGATTCTACGTGAGGATTTTCAACCCTTGCGAATCGCGGGACAATACGAAGCAGGCGGAGCCTGTGCTATTTCCGTACTTACGGAGCCGCATTTCTTTAAGGGCCGGCCCAGCTATCTTAAAACCGTCCGGCAAGTCACGACGATTCCTTTATTGAGAAAAGATTTCATCCTGGAATCCTATCAACTCTATGAAAGCGCATTGCTTGAAGCGGATGCGTTTCTCCTGATCGCCTGCATATTGACCCAGGAGGAACTCAAGCATTTGATCGAGCTCGGCCGAGAACTTGGCATGGAAGCTCTTGTTGAAATTCATGCGGATGAAGATCTGCGAAAAGCCCTGGATGCCGGGGCCGAGATTATTGGAATCAACAACCGAAATCTAAAAACTCTTCAGGTAGATCCCGCCATGGGAAAGCGCATGATTCCGCTGATTCCGAAGGGGCACACGATTATTATCGAAAGCGGTTTAAAACAGCATGAAGAACTGATGGAATACAAGAGCCTGGGCGTGAATGCCTTTCTGATTGGGACCAGTCTGATGAAGTCATCGGATATCGTGGCGAAGCTTGAGAATCTGCTCGGAAAAGATAAAAAGTGGAAAAAGGATTCCGAGGCTGCGACATGACACAGGTAAAAATTTGCGGGAATACCAATGCGGAGGATGCCGCTAAAGCGCTGGGACTGGGAGCCGATTACCTCGGGCTTATCTTTGCCGAAAGTAAAAGACAGCTGGATGTTTCATCTGCTGAAACAATTGTTAAAGCTCTTCCGGATTTTCATAATTTCGTCGGTGTTTTCTACAATCAGCCACGGGAAGAGGTCGAGGCCGTCGCACGGCAATTAAATCTTCAGTGGCTCCAGTTTCACGGCGACGAAACGGCTCTTTATTGCGATTACTTCATGGGCAATCACTTTAAGGTCATCAAAACCTTTCGCATTCGGGATGAACGCAGCCTTCGACGGCTGGACGAGTACGACGTCTCGGCTTTTTTGTTTGATACCTTTTCAAGGACAGAAAAAGGGGGGACCGGCACAACCTTTGACTGGAATCTGGTCAAAAACCGGCCCTACGTCGCAGAAAAATTATTTCTTGCAGGGGGGTTAAATCCTTCAAACGTTGAAAGCGCCATAGAAACACTCCATCCTTATGCGGTCGACGTTGCCAGTGGCGTGGAATCTGAGCCGGGAAAGAAAGATCTGAGCTTACTCAAAGAGTTTATCCTGAAAGCCAAGGGCGGCCCTTCACATGAGGCAAACTAAAAACTTCGTCCATAAGCTTTTGCGCAGGCTTGAAAAGATTGATCCATCGACGCTTCAAAATCATCTTTTGAATCTTGCAGAGCAAATCGATGTATTTCGAGACATCTTCAACCATTTGCGGGAAGGCGTGCTTCTATTAGACGAAAAAGGCGTCATTCGTTTTCTCAACGAACGGGCCTCCTATTGGCTGAATGCCGGTGCTCATTCCGAAGAAGCGCCGCTTTCGCTGTCTCAATTACCCGACACTAAACTCCGAAAATTACTCCAAGATAAATTACTAAATCTCGAAGAAGTCGATATTGAGGATGTTCAAATCCTGAATCCTCGCGAGGCCTACCTTCGGCTCTTTTTATATTGGATTCCCGATAAAAAACACCGCCTTGCACTTGCCATCTTTGAGGACCGGACTGAATCCACGACCGAACAGCTCGCTTTCGCCCGTCTGGCCCGCATTGAGTCCCTGTTAAAGCTGGCCGCCGGCGTGGCACATGAAATTGGGAACCCCTTGAATACGATGTTTATTCATTTGCAGTTGCTTAAAAAGAGCGTTGGGGACCTCAATCAAAAAGAGCAAAGCAAGTTAATGCCGGCCCTGGAAACCATTCATGCAGAAACGCAAAGACTGCACCGTATCGTCAAAAACTTTGTCCAGGCCACTCGCAAACCGCCTTTGCGGTTCACGACTGAAAATCTAAACCAAATCATTGAACAGGCGATTGAATTCATGGCGCCGGATTTTTCTGCTCGTCAAATCAGAATGGAATTTTTAAAAGACAACCGGCTTCCGGAATTTCTGATTGACCGGGACCGGCTGTACCAGGTTTTCATTAATCTCATAAAAAATGCCGTCGAGGCAATGCCGCAGGGCGGACGAATCCGCATCCGGACCCAAAGCCGCGCCAAGGCGTGCCGGATCACGATTGAGGACGAAGGGACCGGGATTCCTCAAGAGCATCTCCCTCATATTTTCGACGCTTATTACACAACAAAAGAAGAGGGGTCGGGATTAGGATTAATGACGGTTTATAATGCCATTTCCGAACACGGCGGTGAAATTTCGGCCGCAAATGCTTCACGCGGAACGGTCTTCACCATCACGCTTCCGATTCGACAAAAAACACTTCAATTACCCCGCTATGATGAGGGAAAGTCGTCACAGAGAAAAAGCTAGGAGCACATCATGACCTTATTTGCGAAAATTCTTGTCGTCGATGATGAAAGGAATGCGGCCGATGGGCTGGTTCATTATCTGGAGGGACTGGA
>CAZGID010000122.1:2881-7701 GCA_964526065.1 uncultured bacterium | reverse complement strand
ATTCTGCGACCGCCTTCTGGCGGCCCGCCGGAATCCGGTGGCAGCGGCACGCGATCTTACATGAAGGTTCTTGGTTTAATTCCTGCCCGTGCCGGTTCTGTTCGAATCCCTGACAAAAATATTTTCCCTCTTGGCGGCAAGCCTTTGATTGCCTGGACGCTTCAGACAGCACGGGAAGCCGCCTGCCTGGACCGGATTCTGGTTTCCACCGATTCTGAAATGATTGCTGCAATTGCAAGGCAATGGGGCGGTGAAGCGCCGTTCCTTCGGCCGGCTTCTATCTCGCAGGCCGACTCGCTGGAAATTGATTTTTACCTCCATACACTCGAATGGCTGCAACGAGAAGAGGGTTATGAACCGGATCTGATTGTGACGCTTTATCCGACGTCGCCGTTTCGCCGGGCCGCCTCGATCCGGGCAGCCGTGGAAAAAATGAAATCCCACCCGGAAGCCGATTCCCTGCGTTCGGTAAAGAAATGTGCGGAACATCCCTGCAAGATGTGGCGTTTTGAGATTCAAGAGGATCAGGAACGGCTCGTGCCGGTGTTTTCCGGGCAGAAACCGAATATGGCGACACTTGCTTATCATCAACTGCCGGAAGTTTATGTTCAAAATGCCAGTATCTATATTACCCGGCCGCGGACATTGCGCGAAAAACAGTCGCCGATCGGAGACGTCATTCTGCCTTTTGTGATGTCCGAGGAAGAATCACTGGATTTGAATACGCCGGAAGATTTGCGCCGGGCGGAATTGAGACTGGCACAGGAACCGCGCTATGAGAATGCTCCGCAAACTGCTTCGTAAAAGTCTGACTGCCCGCCGGTTGCTCCGCGCCATCCGATTGCGGCGGCTGCCTTCCGTTTGGGAGTCAATTGCCTGGACGATTCCCTGGTCTACAGCCACCGAGCCCCGATGCCGCGTATTGATGGCGACCAGCATGGGTGCCCATCTTCCGGGGGTGGCCCTGGAAAGTCTGTTGGGTGAAGCGCTCCGTCTTCGTCAGGCGGAAGTGGAATATTTGCTCTGTAACGGCGTTTTACCAGCCTGTCAGGAATGCACGATGAATATTACGATCCGGGAAAAGGAACTGGCAGAAAAGGGACCGCAAGCCCGCTTGTGTCACGATTGTTTTCGATATCCGGCCGAAATGCTTTCCCGGCAGCGCTTCAAGGTGAATACTTACAGCCAATGGCTGACCGAAGAAGACCGCCGGACGGTTGCGGCACTGGCTCGGGAAATTCCCCGGGAATCCATTGAAACCTTCCGCTGGAAGGGCACTGCGGTCGGCGAGCATGCGGCTGCCGGCGCGCTGCGTTTTTACGCCCGTGGTTCGCTGGAGGGCGTCGAGAGTTTCGAGGAAAGGATTCTGCGACGCTATCTGGAAGCAGCTTTATTGACGGTTATTGCAGTTGAGCGGCTGCTGGATGCCGGCCGGTTTGACGTTGCCGTTTTTCATCACGGGATTTACGTGCCGCAGGGACTCATCGGCGAAGTCTGCCGCCGCAAAGGCGTGCGGGTGGTCAATTGGAATCCGGCCTACCGGAAGAAAAGTTTTATTTTCAGCCATGGCAATACTTATCATCGCACGATGATGGAAGAGCCCGTAGAAAACTGGGAGACTCTTCCATGGACGGAAGCGATGGAGGAACGCTTGAAAAAATATCTGCATAGCCGGAAATTGGGCAGTGAAGATTGGATCTGGTTTCATCAGCATGCCGAAGAAGATATGAAAAATCTGGAGCGGCGTTTTGGTATCGATTTTTCAAAACCCTGCGTCGCACTGTTGACCAGTGTAACGTGGGATGCCTGCCTGCATTATCCGGTCAGCCTTTACCCTCGAATGACGGAATGGATTTTCGATACGATTCGTTACTTTATGAAACGCCCGGATCTACAGCTGATTCTCCGCATTCATCCAGCGGAAGTGACGGGTGGCAACCCCTCGCGGGAAAGGGTGATGGATGTCATCCGGCGGCAGTTTCCGGAACTGCCGCCCAATATTTTTTTGATACCCCCGCAGGATCCTGCCAGCACCTATGCGGTGGCGGCTGCATGTAATGCGGTTCTGATTTATAACACAAAGGCCGGAATTGAAATTGCCAGCCTGGGTATTCCGGTCATTGTTGCCGGGGAGGCCTGGGTGCGGGGCAAAGGATTTACCCGCGATCCCCGAACGCGGGAGGAATATCTTGCCATGCTGGCTGAACTGCCTTATGAAAAGAAAATGACCGGCGAGGAAGTCCTTCGGGCACGGCGCTATGCCTATCATTTCTTCTTTCGCCGCATGATTCCCTTCCGGCTTGTCCGGCCGGTGAAGAGCTGGCCGTTGTTTCGTTATGACTTTGCCGACCGCGCAGAGCTGCTTCCGGAAAAAGATGCGGGATTGGACGTGATTTGCGATGGCATTCTCGAGGGGCGCGAATTTATTTTTCCGGCTGAAAAAACATATACCGATGCGGTCCGCGTTTCAGAAGTGAAGACGTTGGTGGAATCATGACTTTTTCTTCGGATAAAATTGCGCGCCTGACTTTGGGTGCCGTGCTTTTTATGATGCCTTTCTCGATACGTGTCATGGAAATCGGCTTTGCCGTACTGGCCGTCTGTTTTTTGTGGGACTGGAAGCGGAAGGGAAATGAAGAATTGAAGTGCTTTTTTTCCTGGAGCGCCCCCCTGGATGTTGCGCTTTTTTTGTTTTTTCTGGCCCTGGGGATTTCGGTGCTGGCGGCGGATCCTTTTATGCCTCGTTCTGCAGGAATGTGGATCGGGAAATGGGCGCAGGGGATTCTTTTTTTTCTGTTTGTGCGGCGCTGGATACGGCGGGAGGACTTCGCCCGCATTCTTGCAATCCTGACAGCGGTGACGGCGCTGGTTTGTCTGGAAGGACTGTTTCAGAAAATCACCGGTTCCGGATTTTTGCGCGGGCGGGAGTTGTTTGTAACAGAAGATTTTACGGCAGTACGTTCTGTTTTTCCGCATTACAACAATCTGGGAGCATTTTTGATTTTGGCGTTTTTCCCGTTGATGGGCTGGTTTCTCGAAGCATCAAAGAAACTTCGATATGCGCTTATGGTTGTTATGGGGCTGGTGTTTTTAAATTTGATTGCAGCATATTCGCGCGGCGCCTGGTTTTCGTTTGTGGCTGCGGGTGTTTTGACTCTGCCGTATCTGCCGCGTTCTAGCCGGCGTATTTCGCCCCTGTGGATTTTTGTCTTTATGCTGGTAATGATTTTCGCTCTTCCCGGGACGCGGGAGCGCGCCTTATTTCTTTTTACCAGCGGCGGGGATGAACAGCGGTTTCTGGTCTGGCAGGCTGGCTGGGAACTGTATTTGACTTCGCCCTGGACCGGCGTCGGTACGGGGACCTTTATGGCAAAACTACCGGAATTTGCGGCGGCCACGGGGCTTGACCCGGAATACTGGGCCCAGCAGGCGCATAATTGTTATTTTCAAATCCTGGTCGAATCCGGCCCGCTGGCATTGGGCGCTTTTCTTTTCTTTGCCTGGTATCTTTTTTGGAACGTTCGCCGTGCTGTTAATCGCGAATCATCGGCGTTACTTTGGGGTTGCTGGGCAGGCTGGACCGCCTGGTTGATTCATATGTTTCTGGATGTACATCTTTTTTCAGCCCGCCTGGCGCCTTTTTTCTGGATGACGGCCGGGTTGCTGGCGGCGGTAAGCCGCCGGCAGAACCGTTCTGCTGGCGACGCGGAACCAACCATCTATTTAAACTCTACTAATGAATCCATCCGAACTTTATCACTTACAGGAGCAGCACAATGAAAGCTGTAATTCTTGCCGGCGGATATGGGTCTCGTATCAGTGAAGAAACACACCTGAAGCCAAAACCGATGATTGAAATCGGCAAGCAGCCTATTCTTTGGCATATTCTTAAGCTTTATTCGCATTTCGGGATCCAGGATTTTATTATTTGCGCGGGCTATAAGGGTTATTTAATTAAGGAGTACTTTGCGAATTATTTTCTGCACACGTCCGATGTGACCTTTGATTTGAAGCATAACAGGATGTCTTTGCATAGAAAAGACGGAGAACCTTGGCAAATAACCGTGGTCGATACCGGAGAAGAAACACAGACGGGCGGCCGGCTAAAAAGAGTGGAGTCCTATTTGAAGGGGGAAACGTTTTGTTTTACTTATGGCGACGGTCTTGGTGATATTCCCTTGAATGAATTAATCGCGTTTCATCGCAGCCAAGGTGTTACGGCGACATTGACGGCTGTGCAACCGCCGGGAAGATACGGCATGTTAAAGCTGAGTGCGGATCATGAAAAAGTCATGGACTTCACCGAAAAGCCGGAAGGGGATGGCGCCTGGATCAGCGGCGGCTTTTTTGTTCTGGAGCCCGAAATTTTTTCCTGGCTTCGCGGCGATGAAACGAGCTGGGAACGGGATGTTCTGGGGCAGCTGGCGCATCAAGGAGAACTGGCAACATATTGTCATCGCGGGTTTTGGCAGGCGATGGATACGCTGCGGGATAAAAAAGTTTTGGAAGATTTATGGATTTCGGGGAAAGCCCCTTGGAAAATCTGGGATCAGGTTCAAATATGAAATTACCGGATATGGAATTCTGGAGACGGAAGAAAGTCCTGGTAACGGGACATACCGGATTCAAGGGTTCCTGGCTGGCCTTTTGGCTGTATCAACTCAGAGCCGAGGTCTGTGGCTATAGTTTGCCGCCTCCGACCCATCCCAATCTTTTTGAATTACTTCATCCCGCAATGCCCAATCTGCATTCCATACGGGGAGATATCCGCGACCTGGAGAGGTTTAGAAAAACGCTTCGCACATTCTCTCATGAAATCA
>CAZGID010000122.1:0-2871 GCA_964526065.1 uncultured bacterium | reverse complement strand
TGGCCGCGCAGCCTATTGTTCGGGAATCTTATAAAAGGCCTCTTGAAACTTATTCGACCAATCTGATGGGGACGGCGAATGTTCTGGAGAGCGTGCGTGAGGCCAGTTTTGTCCGGGCCGTCGTCATAGTGACGTCGGATAAATGCTATGAAGAAAAAGATAATTTTACGGCCTGTACAGAAATGGACAGACTGGGCGGACGCGATCCTTATTCCGCCAGCAAAGCCGGAGCGGAATTTGTGGTGAAAGGCTATCGTGAAGTGTTTTTGTCGGAAGGAAAAGATTTGGGGCTTGCTTCGGTCCGTGCCGGGAACGTTGTCGGCGGGGGGGATTGGGCGCCGGACCGGCTGATTCCGGATTGTATTCGTGCCATTCAAAGAGGAAGCGACGTCTCGATCCGCTTCCCGCTGGCGCGAAGACCCTGGCAGCATGTTTTTGAACCCTTGTCAGGCTATTTGATGTTGGCCCGGCGTCTTTACGAAAATCCGGTTAAATTTTCATCCGGGTGGAACTTCGGTCCGAATGCGGACAATTGTCAAAGTGTTGCTTCGGTCGTGGAGATGATGAATCGTTTCTGGGGCAGGCAAAGTGTCTGGAAGGATCAGCCCGGGAAGCATCCGCATGAATCGCCATTTCTGCATCTCGACAGCGGCCGCGCGCGGCGCGAACTGGAATGGGCGCCTCGCTGGGATCTCGAGACGTTGCTGCGACGGACCGTGGATTGGTATCAGGCATGGCACGAGGGAAAAAATGTGGCTTCTCTTTCGTTGAGCCAACTGGAAGCTTATCAGAATGCCATGCCATTGCCCGAACCAGCCGGAGCAGAGATGACGCGATGAATTGCCGTTTTTGTGCCCGCGACATCAAGGAACCGGTTCTTTCGCTTGGGAAAATGCCGCTGGCGAATGCTTTTTTAACGCGAATTCCGGAACGGGAAGAACCGGCATTTCCGCTGGATTTGTATGTGTGTCCTGAATGTTATCTTGTTCAGGTGAATCAGGCGGCTGCCCCGGAAGACATATTTTCAGATTACGCCTATGTTTCTTCTTTCGCCGACGGCTGGCTGGCGCATGTTCGAGACTTTGCCGTTGAAATGATAGCGCAGCTGCAACTGCACGAGCAGTCCCGCGTCGTGGAAATCGCCAGCAATGATGGTCACTTGCTCAAACCATTTCTGGATGCCGGTGCGCAAGTCCTTGGCGTGGAACCGGCCCGGAATGTGGCCAAAATAGCCAGACAGCAGGGCATTCCGACCCGTTCCGAATTTTTCAGTGCCCAATTCGCCACCCAACTGCATCAGGAAGGTATTCAAGCAGATTTACTGGTGGCAAATAATGTGCTGGCTCATGTCCCTGATCTGCATGATTTTGTGGAAGGCCTCGGGATTCTTTTGTCACCGGAAGGAGTTTTGACTATTGAATTTCCGCATCTGGTTTCGATGCTGCAGCAATGCCAGTTTGACACTATCTATCATGAGCATTTTTCCTATTTCTCATTTTCAACGGCTCGTGCGTTTCTGCTGGCGCATCAACTTAAGGTTTTTGACGTGCAGAAGCTGTCCACCCATGGGGGATCCCTTCGTTTGTATGCGTCTCATGCGGAAAGCAAATATGAAATACGTCCTTCAGTAGCTGCGATGGAAGAGGAAGAGATGCGGGCTGGTGTTTTTCAGAGGGAAACTTATAAACAATTTGCGGAACATGCCCGAACGCTGCGGGATTCCATTCGGGAATTTTTGGCGGCACAGCAGGGGATGGGCAAGCGAGTGGCCGCATACGGGGCACCCGCCAAGGGGAATACCCTTTTAAATTTTTGTGGAATTGGTGCAGATAAAATTGCTTTTACCGTGGATCGCAGCCGGCTCAAACAGGGCAAGTTTTTGCCGGGCAGCCGGATACCGGTATATCCGCCTGCGAAGGTTCGGGAAATGAAGCCTGAGTATCTCATGATTTTGCCATGGAACTGGGAAAGGGAAATCCGGCAACAAATGGATTTCATTGCGGAATGGGGAGGCAAGTTTGTGATTCCAGTGCCTGAAATCCGGATTTTGGAAGCCGTTGCTGAAAAGCGTGAGGTCATGCATGAAATTTCATGAAGCCGAAATCCCGGGAGTTTTCGTTATTGAAGCGGAACCGAATCAAGACGAACGTGGAAGTTTGAGCCGTCAGTTCTGCGCTGGCATTTTCAGGGAGAAAGGTTTGCGAACCGGAATATGCCAGTCAAACGTGTCAGCGAATCACAGAAAAGGAACGATTCGCGGAATGCATTTCCAAAAACCTCCTTACCAGGAAGCCAAGCTGGTCAGTTGCTTGCGTGGCCGGGTTTTCGATGTTGTTTTAGATCTGCGCAAGGGGTCGAGTGCCTTTGGCAAATGGCAGGCGTTTGATTTGTCGGAACAAAACGCCCGTATGATTTATATTCCTGAAGGCTGTGCGCATGGCTTTCAGACCCTGGAAGATCAAACATTGCTGCATTATCAAATGTTTGCCTTTTATAGGCCGGAAGCCGTCGCAGGGGTTCGCTATGACGATCCGGCTTTTGGTATTTCATGGCCGCTGCCTCCTATCCTGATTTCGGAGCGGGACCGTTCTTATCCAAATATTAAAATTCAGGAATTCGTATGAAAAATGCAGAAATCCAGCAATACTGGAATGAGCGCGCTTTGGATCAGGGGAATCAGGGCGCGACAACCGATGACTTTTATCTTCGGGAGCTGGAATTCAAAACATTGCTGGCGCAGCTCAAAAAACTGAATTTGAAGCCGGGCGCGAGAATCCTTGACGCGGGGTGTGGGGATGGGATGACAACGCTGCGGCTGGCCGAGGTTTTAACGGGGGCTCTCTTTTTTGGCGTGGATTATGCCTCAAATAT
>CAZGID010000121.1:0-7751 GCA_964526065.1 uncultured bacterium | reverse complement strand
TGGCGAAAAGTGCGTTGGTGCCGCCGCTGGATGGAAGCCAATGCCGGTGCGTTTCCAGATGTCGATTTTGGGACGCTGCAAATCGAGAGCGCATCCGGCGGCGTCAGCAACTCCAATGAAATCTGGCACTGCCAAACGCGCGGGGGAGAGCCCCGCCGATATTTCGTCAAAATCTTCGTCGATCTGGGCAGCTTCTGGGCGCGTCATCTTTCCTGGGTCAGTCCCTTTCCGCATGTCAACGCCACCGAAAAATCCGACCGTTTTCTGGCCGATATGACCGGGCGGGTCGAGGCGCGCGGCTGCGGCGTTATGGCCCCGCAGGTTCTTGCCTTCGATCCAGTGGAGAAAGTGATTGTGACGGATTTTATTGAAGGGCCGACAGTAGATGCGCGGCTCGAGGAAATGGCCGAACGAGGTTCGCTGAATGAAGAAGACCGCGCCGTCATCGCGCAATGTGGAGAAAGCCTGGGGCGGCTTCACCATGCCGGATTTTCCCTCGTCGATACCCAGCCGGTGAATTGTCTTTGGCATGACGGGGAAATCTATTTCACCGATTTTGAATACTTTACCCGTGAAGATCTGCGCACTTGGGATGTCGGCTATTTCTTCTGCTTTTTGACGGTGCGTCTGCCACCCCGTCTCAAACACGAGGCCTGTGACATTTTCTTCGGTCATTACCGCCGGGTGGAGCCCGTGGCAATGCGTGAAGTGGCACGTACCACGACGGCGCTGAAAGAATACCGGCCTCTTTTTGAATCCCTGCTGGATATTCGCCGCTTTACGCCGGAAGAGATCTTTTCGGAAATGCTTGCCGAGAAATGATTTCCGTAGCCGCTCCCTGAAAATATCCTATAATAGGGCGCCAAGGAGTTGCGGATGACATTCCTCAGAAAAGCCATTTTTTATCTCTTTTGTCTGATCTATTTGATTGTCTGCCCCGTCACGATTTTGTATGCGCTCGGCTACATCCTGGCCCCGCAGACCGATGAAGGGTTCATCAAAACGGGCCTGATTTATATTGAGACCCTGCCTTCCGACGCATCCATTTATCTCAACGGCAAGCGTTACAAACAAAAAACGCCGGCTATGATTCCGCATCTGCATCCCGGAGAATATACGGTCGAAATCCGCCACCGCCAGTACCGCCCTTGGCAGGCCACGGTTCAGGTCGAAGCGGGAAAGGCCGCGGTGCTTGAACGGGTTTTGCTGATTTCCCAGCAAATGGAAACGCTGCAGATTGCCGAAGGGCCGTATCGCTTTCTTGCCGGGATTCCGCGAACGCGTTTTCTGATTTTTGGAAATGACCGGCTTGAATCTTTTTCAGTCTACGACTGGAAAGAAAAAAAGATTTTTCCGCTTCTGGTTCCCGGTTCTCCCTCCGGTGCTGCGGAAGTCGACCGCGTGTTTATTCGCGAAAACAGTCCTCATGTGCTGGTGCGTTCGAATTTGAAGGGCGAAGAACGCTATGAGTGGTTCCGGATCGATGAAGAAGGCAGTGAGCCTGTGAATCTGACGCCGGCCTTCCGCGAAAAAGAGCCGGCGGATGTTTTCTGGCATCCGGAAAAAGATGAATATCTTTTTATGCTCTATGACGGCGAACTCGACCGGATTCATCTTGAAACCGGCCAGACCGCGACCCGCTTCATGAAAGATCTTCAGGGGCTGGGCGTTTTTGAAAACAAGCTCTATGCGGTTCGGGAAAACACGCTGATTCGTCACGATTATGGCAGTGCGCGCGAAGAAGTGCTGGTGCGCGATGAACACATCATGAATCTTCTTTTCCGGCCGGGCAATTTTTACCGGATGGAACGGATGAAATCCGACACCTTTGTTTTTTACGGGAAAGAAACGGGACGCCTGGTGACGAACCGGCTTCCTTATATATTGGCGGAAGAAGGAATCGAGGGATACCGGATTCATCCGCGGGAACGCAAAATGCTGGTCTGGACGGGCGACCGGATCGGCGTGGTGGATTTCGAACGCATTCGATCCGGCGGCATTTTTGAGGAAGGTCCGTCGATTCAGTGGATGAAAGAGCAGGCCAGGGGCATTCACGATGTCTTTTGGGTTTATGAAGACGCCTATGCCATGTACCGCGACAGCCGGGGCGTTTATCTGCTGGCGCTTTCTTCGCATATGCCGCCGTCGGAAGAAAAAGTGCTGGATGCCGGCCGGCCGGTTTATTATGCCGAGGAAACGGGATGGCTTTATTATCTGGATGAAGCCCAGCAGCTGGCTGCCGTCCGGCTGATGCTGGAAGAAAGCGGTTTGCTGCGGCTGGAACGCATGACGCAGGAAGCCGTACGAACCGGAAAGCGAATTGCCGATGAGCTTTGATTATTCCCGCCGCAATCTTTCAAAAGGGGAGAAGTGGCTCGAGCGCTTCTTCGAAATGATTCCCGGGCTCGCCAGCTGGTCGATTATTCTTTCCATTATTCTGTTGTCGGTCTGGTTTCCCGTCGCTGCTTCGGTCATCGTGATGGCATTTCTGCTGTATTGGCTGCTTCGCATCTTTTATCTCACCATTTTTTTGGTGCTGGCTTATGTCCGGCTTTCCGTTGAAGGCATGACGGACTGGAATTTCCGTCTCAGCAGTGCGGACGAGTTTCTGGAAAAAGGAGCCGGAGCCAAGCTGGCGTTTTCCGGGCGCAATACCCTGCAGGAGCGCATTTCCTTCTGGTTTCACACCCAGAACATGATGCGGCTCTCCCAGAAATTGTCGACGCCGCCGCCGCGTTCGCGCGACGTCCGCCATCTGGTGCTGCTGCCGCTGGTCAATGAATCGCCCGATGTGGTGCGCGAGAGCCTGGAAAGCATTGCCGCGGGACGCTTTTCCGCCTCCCAGATCCTGGTGGTTCTGGCCGTGGAAGGCCGGGCGCCCGAGGCGGTGCAGGAAGGGGCCCGCCAGCTGCAGTCGGAATTCCAGGGCCGCTTTCTCGACTTCTTAATCAGTACGCATCCGGACGGATTGCCCGGGGAAGCGAGGGTGAAGGGGGCCAACATCACGTGGGCGGCGCGTGAAGCGGCGCGTTATCTGGAAGCGCGTAAAATCCCGTTTGAACATGTGATCGTTTCCTGTTTTGATTCCGACACCGTGGTGCATCCGGATTATTTCAGTGTCCTGACCTATTCCTACATCACCTGTCCCGAGCGGGAACGCGCCAGCTTTCAGCCGATTCCGGTTTATTACAACAATATCTGGGATGTGCCCGGCTTTGCGCGGGTCTTGGAAATGGGCGCCTCTTTCTTTCAGCTGATCGAAGCGACGAATCCCGAAAAGCTGGTGACCTTTTCGAGTCACAGCATGAGCTTCAAGGCACTGGTGGAAGTCGGGTACTGGCCCGTTGATATCATTTCCGACGACTCGGCGATTTTCTGGAAATCCTGGCTGCATTATAACGGAGATTACCGGGTGATTCCGATGTACACGACGGTTTCAATGGATGTGATCCGCGGTCGCAACTGGCTGAAAACCGTCAGCAGTCTCTACCGGCAGAAGCGCCGCTGGGCGTGGGGCGTTGAAAATTTTCCGATCGTGATGCGCGGCTTTCTCAAGAAAAGAAAAATCCCGTTTTACGACAAGCTGCGTTACGGCTTCAAACTTTTTGAAGGCCATTTGACCTGGGCCACCTTGCCGCTGCTTCTGACCTTTATTGGCTGGCTGCCGGCGCTGGCGGCTGAGAAATCGTTTGCGAATACAGTGCTTTACTATAGTTCCGGGCGTATTACGGGTACGATTTTCAGTATTTCAACGGTGGCTCTGGTTTGTACCATTGTGTTGAGCCTGTGTCTGCTGCCCAAAAAGAAGAGCCGGCATTCTTTATTCCGTTCCATCATTCATGCTCTGGAATGGCTGCTCCTGCCGGTGATTTTCGTGCTTTTCAGCGCCTTTCCGGCGCTCGACGCCCAGACCCGCCTGATGTTCGGTAAATATATGGAATTTTATGTCTCTTCAAAACGCAAATAGGGGCGCGTATCAGGTAAAACCTGAAAAGGCCGCACAGCCCTTTTTTTACGGCCGAAACTTATGCTAAGCTGATGGCTCATGGATATCCCGAAGCTGGTTCAATACCTGCGTTATGATATCTGGCGGATTCAGGCGCGCAAGCTGCCCCGCCGCCGGTCGCTTCTGATCCGGCCCCTGCGGGTATTCCTGCTTTCGGTTCGCGGATTCCATTCCGATCAATGTTCCCTCCGGGCGTCAGCGCTGACCTTTTATTCCCTGCTTTCCATTGTGCCGGTTTTTGCCATGGCCTTTGGAATTGCCAAAGGCTTTGGCGTAGAAAGCATTCTTGAAGCGCGGCTGATGGAACAGATGGAAGGCCGGCAGGAAGTGGTGCGCCGGGTTATCGAATTTGCGCGCTCGCTTCTGGAAAACACGCGCGGCGGGGTGGTGGCCGGGATCGGTATCGTCGTCCTGTTCTGGACCGTGGTCCGGGTGCTCGGCAATATCGAAATGTCGTTCAATGAGATCTGGGGAGTGAAGGAGCATCGCAGCTGGTCCCGCAAGTTCAGCGACTACCTGTCCATGATGCTGATCTGTCCCATTCTTCTGATCATCTCCAGCAGCGCGACGGTTTTTATTACGGCCCAGGTGGCCCGGGTGACCGAACACATGGTCCTGTCCTCCTATCTGGGGCCGGTCATTATGCTGCTGCTGAAGCTGCTTCCCTTTGCGGTTGTGTGGCTGCTGCTTTCCTATATATATGTCGCTATGCCGAACACCGAAGTGAAGGTGTCCTCGGCTTTCGTGGGCGCGGTCATTGCCGGGACCGCCTATCAGCTGACCCAGTGGGTTTACATCACCTTTCAGATTGGAGCCAGCCGTTTCGGCGCCATCTATGGAAGCTTTGCCGCCCTGCCTCTTTTTCTGATCTGGCTGCAGATCAGCTGGCTGATTGTCCTGTTCGGAGCGGAAATCTGTTTCGCCTACCAGAATGAGGAAACCTATGAGTACGAACCGGATGCCCTGGAAGCCAGCCCGGCTTTCCGGAAGCTGGTGGCGCTGCGGATTCTGCACCTGGTGGTCCGCCGGTTCACGGCAGGCGAGACGCCCTTGACGGCCGAAGCCATCGCCGAGACCCTGGAGACCCCCGTCCGGCTGGTGCGGATCATTCTCAATGACCTGGTCTCGGCCCGGCTCCTTTCGGAAACCCCCTCCGACCGGGATAAGGACCCCCGCTTTCAGCCGGCCCGGGATGTCGAAAATCTGACCCTGCTTTCGGCGCTCGAAGATATCGAGCGGCAGGGGAAAGAAGCCCTCCCGCTGGCGGAGGATGCCGCCCTCCGGCGCATTCGCGAAGCGATCGACGCGATTGCAGATCAGGCGCGCCAGTCGGATTCGAATCTGCTTCTGCGCAACCTCGAATCGCTGCCTTCCGGCCGGTTTGAAAAGACCCCGCGCGAACGATAAACTTGTGACTATCCGCCGTGCGCATGCCCCGTCTGGTAAGGTTAATCTTCAAGCGGGCGGCTCGATTTTCTCCTCCGGTGGTCCGGACATCCGGGTCATTGCGCTGGATGAAATCACCCTGGTGGCTTCTGGCGGGGTCGTCGGAACGATTGCCGACGCGCTTCACACGCAATTCACTGGAACGGGGACGTTTAACTTGTTCGCCGGCGGGCAGCAGAATGGTATTTCCGCGCGCATCACGGGGAACTTTAATTCGTTGAGCCTTCAGTTTCTGAACACGCCTCCGGGGCTGGTGCTTTTCAATAATCTGCTCCGCGGCGGTCAGTTGCTGCCGGGCGCCACGAAGTCCACCTCGGATCTGTTCGTGCCGCGCATCCCGATTAACAATGCGCAGTATGGCCAGATTGACGGTCAGGTTTCGGCGGACTTCCCGGGAGTCTTCAATCTTGATAACTTCGCTTATGCGCCCGATATCACGATTGATACGACCGGACTGGATCTGCTTCCGCTCGAAGGCGTGGAACTGCTGCCGACAGCTGTTCCGCTTCCCGAAGAAGAGGAAGAGAAGGAAGAGACACCCCCGACTGTGGTTTCCATTCCCGAGGATGCCTCAGCAGGAGGTCAGGCTCTTACCAACGATCAGACTGCTGTAAATATCTAACCCGTACGGGACTATTAGTCCCGATGGGTTGTACCGGCGCACGGGCGCCGGTGCTAAGCAACTGGAGCGCTGAAAATACAAACCGCCGGCAGCATTTGCTGCCGGCGGTTCTTTTTTTATCGGGGTAGATGCCGCCAGCCCGCGGCATCAATAGCGGGAAGGCTAGGGCGTCATTCGCCCTGGCACGTTCCCGTGCTGGTTCAATGAGAACCAGCCGGGAAGAAGGGCTGGCGGCATCTGGGGTGAGGCTTAAGCCGTCACGGCCGAGATCAGCTTGTGGTAAAACCAGGCTTCCCATTCCTGCCAATTCTGACTTTCGCCCGGCTGACGGGCGGTATTCCAGTCATAAAGCTTTTCCTGAACTTCACGATCATCCCATAGCTCCACGCGGCCCTTCTTGGGCTTACCTTCACCGTCATAAATCAGATAGGCATGGCGCGCGATTTCCGCAAAGCTCGATTCCCCAATCTGGTGGTATTCGACCCAGGTGATTTTTTTCACGACGTGCGTGTTTTCGTGATATTCAAGGACAATCCATTCCCGGGTAATGGGGCCTTCCGTAGGCCGGGTCACAATGTCGAACCGTTCGGCAACGGGAACCCGGCGGTCTTCATCGAGTTCCTTGTAATCTGCCCGGTAACGAACACTGTGGCGGTGCACTTCTTTTCCGTTTTCGTTCTGCTCACGGATAACGGTCTGTTTCTTATAGAGCGTGCCCTGTTCTTCGTGGTTTTCTTCAAGGGTGCGCCGGTGACCGTTCGCCAGCTGCTGGGTGCAGGTGGTGGAACCAAAAACGGTATTACCCTGGCGGATGCAATCCCCATCGGCGCCTGTAAACTGATAGCGCTGCAGGATTTCTTTGGTGTCGAGAGCGCGTGAGATTTTTGCCGTCGACAGGGTGTCCTGTGTCGGAAAATCAGCGGACCGAATCGCGAGGTTTTCGGTACCGTTCGCTTGCGGAGTTATAACAACTGTTTCTGCCCTGACGGGCGCACTGCTTAACAAAAAAACCGCGGATATAACCGCGGCTCCAAGCGGTTTAAGTGTGTTCATGCCGAATCGCTCCTCATAGGAGAGGATCTACTCGGCCAAAACCGGTTGATCTGGCGGCCCAGCCATCCCACCTCAGTGGGATCTGTGACTTTGCGTCCCCGGATTACTCCGGGTTTGCCTTTTTCACATCAACGCTATTTTTTCGATTTCCTTATATCGATCGTCCGGATTTGGTAACTCAGCCATCCCGATCATTTCGCCGTAACATCTGGGTGAAATGTTCTGGATCTGGAGCTTTGCGTCCCCGGATTGCTCCGGGTTTGCCTTTTTCAGAATCCTCAAAGATCAGCTTTCGCTGCGGATCAGCCTTCCCGCTGTTCCTAAGAAAAAGCCTAGCATCCATTTTGAGGAGCGTCAAAAATTTGGCAGCAAAAAAACGCATTATTGAGATTTTCTTTCACTCGAAAAAATTCATTTTACTTGTCGATTTCCCCATGCGGTGAAGATCAAGGAAATGGGATGGATGAAAGGCCTGTCGGGGGAAAGGTGACGCGGTAACTTGTTGAAATTAGAGGGGTTAGGAGGGGGGCGGCTTCTTCTTTCAAATTGACATTAGCGCGTGAGATTGCTAGCATAAGGTGTTCGTAAAAATTTTTAATAAGCAAGCGTTGTGAACCCGCGAAA
>CAZGID010000120.1:0-7895 GCA_964526065.1 uncultured bacterium | reverse complement strand
GGCCGCAATTTCATCCATGGCAATTGAAGAAACTTTTTTGTGCGGGGTTTCAACCCGGGGCTTGGAGCCCTGCGCCAATTCGTTGCCACGCGCAGCCGCTGCCAAAGCGAGCTTATAGAGACTGGTTTTTTCATCTTTCAACATCTTTTCAAGTGGAATATACGGCATTCTTTTTATCCTCTCTTTTCCTGTTTTTCCCTTTCGTGGAGAAAGGAATTGATCATCTCGTCAATTTCAAGCACCGCCTGCTCAAGATTTTGATTCACAACGGTGCGGTCGTACATGTCAGCCTTTTTAATTTCTTCTTCAGCAATATGAAGCCTTCCCTCTATTTCTTCTACACTCTCGGTTTTACGGCCTTCCAGACGCTGCCGCAAAATTTTCAGCGACGGCGGTAAAATAAAAATACTCAGCACGGGAACGCGGTCATTCAGTTTTTTTTGTACCTTTTCCATCCCCTGCACGTCGATTGCCAGAACGACGACGCGACCATCTCCATAGTGCTTTAATACATAATCCGCCGGAGTTCCGTAAAAATTGCCATGCACGGATGCCGATTCAAGAAAAAGCCCTTCGGCTTCCCGCTCTTGAAATTCTTTTACAGGAAGAAAGAAATAGTCTTCTCCTTCCTTTTCATCCGAACGCGGAGGCCGCGTTGTCGCCGAAATAGAACGGACCCAGTCGGGATGCCGTTTGAGAAGGCGATCGACAATCGATGTTTTGCCGCAGCCTGAAGGAGCTGAAAAAATCACAATCAATCCCTTGCCGGATGCTTCTTTACTCGACATTCTGAACCTGCTCGCGAATTTTTTCGATCTCGCCTTTCACAAAAACAACTTCGCGCGCAATTTCAAAGAGCTGCGCTTTCGAACCGATCGTATTGATTTCCCGGTTCATTTCCTGGCAAAGGAAATCAAGTTCTCTACCCACTTCCTCATTGGAACGCAATCGGGTGTCAAACAGCGACAAATGGGATTTGAGCCTCACGATTTCTTCCGTAACATCGCTTTTTTCCGCCAGGATTGCGACTTCCCGCATTAACCGTTCCTCTTCGAATTCTTTCCGCCCAATCAATTCTTCCACGCGGGCTTTAAGCTGTAAGAAATATTTTTGAGAACGGTCTTTCGCCATTTTTTCAATTTTTTTAACGGCATTGGCTATTAATCCAAGCCGCATCCGCATATCCTTGGCGATCTTCTTTCCTTCCAGCTGCTTGGAGCGTATTGTCTGATCCAACGCTTTCAGCAGAACCGGTTGCAAAGCTTTCCACCGGACTTCCGCGGATTCCTGCTTAACGCGCCGGCTTGTAAAGATTCGCGGCAGTTTCAGAAGTGCTTCCACCGTCACGTCTCCCTGAAGGCCATACTGACGCTTTAACCGGCGAGCGCCCTTTAAATACTGTTGCACCACTTCTTCATCCAGGTCCAGCCGGCCTTCACCCTCTTCGGCCGAACGGGTCGCAGAAAGCGAGATCTTCCCCCGGCTAACCCGGGAACGAACCAAATCCCGAATGCGGGTCTCAAATTCAACAAAATCCGAGGGAACGCGCAAAGAAAAATCAAAATAGCGATGATTCAGGGAGCGAACTTCAACGAGCCAGGGATTTTTACCCGATTTTTCCGTCATTCGGGCAAATGCGGTCATACTTCTTATCATAAGAACAAGACTCTCATTCCTTCGTCTTCAGAAATTATGGCATTATAAGGAGTTAGGAGAAATGTGTCAAGGAAGGCCCTGTCGACGTAAGTCCTTGCCAGCTAAGGGGTTTGAAGGCCTTCCAGCGTGGCCGCAATCCTGTCGAAGGCTTCTCCCGGGTCTGGGGCATCGGTTACCGGCCGGCCGATAACGAGATAATCGGCCCCCTTTTCGAAAGCCTCGCGGGGTGTACAAATCCGCTTCTGATCGCCTGCTGCGCTTCCGGCCGGTCGAATCCCGGGCGTCACCAAACAAAAGGGCCGCGCAATCTCCTGCCGCAACATGGTAACTTCGAGGGGCGAGCAAACCAGCCCATTCAATCCGGCTTCATGCGCCTGGCGTGCCAGGTGAAGCACTTGATCCGGAAGCGAACGACTCATTCCGAGTTCCTGCCGCAAAACGGCTTCCGTGTGGCTGGTTAAAATTGTTACGCCGATCAAAACCGGCGCCTTCTTATAACTTCGTGCTGCCTCGGCAGCCGCCTGCATCATCTCCATCCCGCCAAGCGTATGGACGTTGACCATATCGATCTCATGTTCGCAAACGACGCGGATGGCACGGGCCACCGTATTCGGAATATCATGCAATTTCAGATCCAGAAAAATGCGGCCGCCATGGCGGCGAACGCGTTCAACGGCTTTCCATCCCTGTGCTGTAAACAACTCGAATCCGATTTTAAAATAAGAGGCACTGCCCTTCAGTTGATCCAGCAAACGATCGACATCCTCCAGATCCGGCTTATCGAGGGCCACAATCACTTTATCTTTAAGCTTCATCCTCTACCCTCCTGAAGCCGGAGGTTGTGTCAGGGCAGGCACCTGAAACGTTCCTCGGAGATCATCAATATGGCGGATATCATGATTGATGAAAAAATCATTCAACCCGTCGAGAATGTCCAGGACCGCACGCGGATTCGAAAAGGTCGCCGTTCCCACTGCCAGAAGATCCGCCCCGACGACTAAAAACTCAAGCGCATCCTGGGTATTCTGGATGCCACCGGACGCAATCACAGGCACTTGAGGAAAATGCTTTTTGATCTCATATAAATACCTCAAAGCGACCGGCTTGATCGCCGGACCGCTCAAGCCTCCAGTCACATTAGCCAACCGGGGTTTGCGGGAAAAAATGTCAACCGCCAGTCCCTTCAGTGTATTAATAAGGCTCAAACCATCGGCGCCCTGCTCAATCAATTTTCCGGCGATTTCAATCACATCCCCCAATTCCGGAGAAAGCTTGGCAAACACCGGCATTGCAGTCTGGTCCCGGACGGCTTTCATCGCATCCAGAATTCTCTGCTGCTTGCGCATAAACGAAACGCCTCCGGCTTCCACATTGGGACACGAAAAGTTGACCTCAATCGCCCGCACCACATCTTTATGACGGTTCAATTCACAGGCCATCGTACTGAAGTCGTCAAACTCCTCTCCCGCAATATTGACAATCAAAGGCGTCGGAATTTTGGCAAAATAGGGAATCTTGACCGCAATAAAATCTTCCAGCCCCTTATTCTGAAGCCCGATCGCATTGAGCATACCGCCCGTGGTTTCGCAAATTCGCGGCATCGGATTGCCCGCGCGGGGCCGAACCGTGATCGTCTTCGTGATCATCGCGCCCAGTTTCTTATAATCAACAAGTGAGGCCATCTCATCCTTGACTCCAAACGTCCCGGATGCAACCGTTATAGGATTCCGGAATTCAAGCCCTGCCACGCGCGTCGTTAAATCCGGCTTCATGCTCATGCCTCGCAAATCCTTTCAAATGGAAATACAGGCCCCTGTGTGCAGGAGGGTACCCACCCCTCCGGAGTCCGGACCACGCAACCCAGACATACCCCGACCCCGCAGGCCATTTCCTTATCCAGCGACGCTTCGCCGTGGATGCCGTGATCACGCGCCATGTTCATTACCGCCTGCATCATCACAGTAGGGCCGCATGTCTGAATAAAAATATTTTCGGGGTTTTCATTTTGAATAATTTCTTCTAAAAGACGGGTCACAAAACCCTGTTTTCCATAGCTGCCATCGTTTGTGGCATGTAAAACTTTCCCCTGAACATGGGAAAGCTCGGCCTTTGGCAGGACTTCATCCCGAGACTTGGTTCCGATCAGGAGATAATCGACGGACAGTTTTTCTGCGAGAAACACAAGAGGGGGCACGCCCACGCCGCCAGCGACGAGAATGCGAATTTTTTGTTTGGTTTTTTGGGTAAAGGGTTTCCCCAACGGGCCAAGAATTTTGAGCCGATCCCCTTTGCGCTTTTCGGAAAGAACAGCAGTCATCCGTCCCAAAACTTCGTACAGAACTTCCACCCGCTGCCCCTGAATCCGATAATAGCTGAATGGGCGCCGGAGCACGAACCGTTCTTCGGGCTGCACCTGCATATTCAAAAACTGGCCAGGCTGGACATCCCGGGACAGTTCGGGAGAGTCAAACACGAGCTTGAAATACTTTCCGTTCACCATCCGGTTTTCCCGGATCGTCACCCATTCATCAAAAATCTTAGCCGGCATAGATTTCAGAATCCTGAGGATGGTAGTCCTGCAGCGCTTTCACCTCAAGGGGTTTGCCCTGTTTGATCGCCTGTGCCCCCTGAATGGCCGCCCGTGCGGCACTCAGCGTGGTGATACAGGGAATACTGTAAGACACGGCCAGAGAACGAATCTTCGCTTCGTCAAGCAGCGGGCCTTTTCCGCTGGGCGTGTTAACGATCAACTGGATTTCATTATTCCGGATGGCATCCGAAATATTCGGACGCCCTTCAGAGACTTTCAATACAGGACGCGCGGGAATACCGCTGGCCTCCAATGCACTGGCCGTTCCCCGGGTTGCAACAATCTGAAATCCAAGCTCATGGAACTGACGCGCAATATCAATGACCTTTTCCTTGTCGGTATGTTTCACACTGATAAAGACCGTCCCTCCCTGCGGAATATGATCCAGTACCGCATCCTGCGATTTGTAGAAGGCACGCGCAAAATCACGGTCGATTCCCATCACTTCTCCCGTCGAGCGCATTTCAGGCGACAGGATAATGTCAACGCCGGGAAATTTAATGAAAGGGAAAACAGATTCTTTGACCGAAACATGCTTCGGGACAATTTCCTTTGTGAATCCAAGATCCGCCAGCTTTTTCCCCACCATCACATTAGCCGCCAGCTTGGCCAAAGGAACCCCAATAGCTTTACTCACAAATGGAATGGTGCGGGAGGCTCGCGGATTCACTTCAAGGCAATAGATTTCGCCATCCTTGATGGCATACTGAACATTCATTAATCCAATCACACCAAGTTCTTTGGCGATTTGTTTCGTTTTGAGCATAATCTCGTTAATCACATCCGGCTTCAGCGAATACGGCGGAATAACAGAAGCGCTGTCTCCCGAATGAATACCCGCTTCTTCAATATGTTCCATCACAGCGCCAACGACGGATTTCTCGCCGTCCGAAATCAGGTCGACGTCCACCTCTTTGGCATTCTCCAAATACTTGTCGATTAGCACGGGATGCTCGTCGCTTGCTTCCACCGCACTCGTCATATATTTGGTAAGGAAATCTTCATCAAAAACAATTTCCATGGCGCGGCCGCCAAGTACATAGGAAGGCCGGATAACAATCGGGTACCCGATTTTCTTCGCAATTTGGCAGGCTTCTTCCAGATTGGTCGCAATTCCATTTTGAGGCTGCCGCAACTGAATCCGGTTCAGCAGTTCCTTAAAGCGTTCACGGTCTTCGGCTCGGTCAATGGCGTCGACCGGCGTGCCCAAAATGGGCACTCCAAATTCCTCAAGTTGCTTCGACAGATTCAGAGGCGTTTGACCGCCAAGCTGCAGAATCACACCTTCCGGCTTCTCACGATCATAAATATTGAGCACATCCTCGAGCGTCAGCGGTTCAAAAAACAGTTTGTCGGACGTGTCGTAATCCGTGCTGACTGTCTCAGGATTAGAATTCACCATGATCGTCTCGTAACCCAATGCTTTAAGGGCAAAAGCGGCATGGACGCAGCAATAGTCGAACTCGATTCCCTGCCCGATCCGGTTGGGGCCTCCACCCAGAATCATCACCTTTTTGCGATCTCCGGGATTACTCTCATCCTCTTCGTCGTACGTGGAATAATAGTAGGGCGTATAGGCCTGAAACTCGGCAGCACAGGTATCTACCAGTTTATAAACCGGCGTCACTCCCAGAGCCATGCGCTGCTTGCGGATTTCGCTTTCCGATTTTCCAAAAATGAATGCCAATTGACGGTCCGAAAACCCGTAACGCTTCGCCTTCCGTAGAATATCAGCCGTCACAGCGGAAACATTCAGACACCAGAGTTCCTTCTCCATATGCACAATCTGCTCAATCTGGGCAAGGAACCAGGGATCGACGAAGCAAGCCTGATAAATTTCATCTTGTGTACTACCGGCCAGAAAGGCATATTTCAGATAAAAAATCCGGTCTTCTTTAGCCGTCGAGAGATAATTGAGAATCTTTTTTTTCAGCTCCTCATCGGCAGGCGCCGTTTTTAAAAATTCCTGATAAGCCGCACGCGTGTTGAGCGCACGGCCAAAGACCTTGTCCTTGCCATCCGCCCCCAGCCCAAAACGCTTAATTTCCAGAGAGCGAAGTCCCTTTTGCAGTGACTCTTTAAAGGTACGGCCGATGGCCATCGCCTCACCCACCGATTTCATCTGTGTTGTCAGCGTATTATCCACCCCTTCGAATTTCTCAAAGGCAAATCGGGGAATCTTGACGACGCAATAGTCAATAGTAGGTTCAAAGGAAGCCGGCGTATACCGAGTAATGTCATTGGAAATTTCATCAAGGGTGTAACCCACCGCCAGTTTTGCGGCAAATTTCGCGATCGGAAAGCCGGTGGCTTTTGAGGCCAGCGCCGACGAGCGTGAAACCCGCGGATTCATTTCAATGACCACCATGCGGCCATCAGCAGGATTGACGGCAAACTGGATATTGGAACCTCCGGTTTCCACGCCGATTTCCGAGATGACTTTCCGTCCCGCATCACGCATTTTCTGATATTCCCGGTCCGTCAGCGTCTGTGCCGGCGCCACCGTAATCGAATCCCCTGTATGAATGCCCATGGGGTCTAGATTTTCAATCGAACAGATCACCACAAAATTGTCCCGAATGTCTCGCATGACCTCAAGCTCATATTCTTTCCAGCCGAGAACGGATTCTTCGATCAAAACCTCATGAATCATGCTGTATTCCAGCCCCTGCCCCGCAATGCGCTCAAGTTCTTCGCGGTTAAAGCAAACTCCGCTTCCGAAGCCTCCAAGCGTAAAACTGGGACGAACGACTACGGGATATCCTAATTCATCGGCCATCGCCAGAGCCTCAGGAACGCTATAGGCAAAACCGCTTCGCGGCAAATCAAGGCCGATTTTCTGCATCGCCTTCTTAAATTCTTCCCGGTTCTCCGCTTTCTTAATGGCTTCGTACTTGGCACCGATCAGCTCGACATTCCATTTATCAAAAATGCCCTTTTCAAAAGCCGAGACGGTCAAATTCAGCCCCGTCTGCCCCCCCATGGTCGGAAGACAGGCATCAGGCCTTTCTTTTTCAATGATCTTTTCAAGATATTCGACGGTAAGTGGTTCAATATAAGTGCGGTTTGCTGTGCCGGGGTCCGTCATGATGGTGGCCGGATTCGAATTAACAAGCACAACCTCGTAACCTTCTTCGCGAAGTGCTTTACAAGCCTGCGTACCTGAATAATCGAATTCACAGCCCTGTCCGATCACAATCGGTCCGGAGCCGACAATCAGAATTTTTTTAATATCTGTTCTTTTAGGCACGCTTTCCCTCCCGCTCAATCAATTCATAAAAACGTTCAAATAGATAATCACTATCATGGGGACCCGGTGCATTCTCAGGATGGTGCTGCACGGAAAAAATCGGCAGCTTTTTATGCCGCAATCCCTCGAGCGTCTTGTCATTCAGATTCACATGCGTTGCCTCAACTTCACCAGCGGGCAATGAATCGATATCCACCACGAAACCGTGGTTCTGCGAAGTAATCTCAATCCGGCGCGTTTTCATATCCATCACAGGATGATTGCCGCCATGATGACCGAATTTCAGCTTTGAAATCTTGCCGCCAAGAGCCTGTCCAATGATCTGATGTCCAAGACAAATACCAAAAATCGGCAGCTTGCCCACCAATTGCTGCACAGAATTCACAAGATATGGAACAG
>CAZGID010000119.1:0-7911 GCA_964526065.1 uncultured bacterium | reverse complement strand
CATGCCAGGGACAGGACATTTTGAATGAGCAGACAGGAAAGTGTGAAGCGAAGAAGGAGTGTAGAGTTTTTGAAAACTGGGTAGCACCTAATAATTGCGAACGGAAAAAATGTCCAGGGCAGGATATCCTGAATGAACAGACGGGGAGATGTGAAGCGAAGAAGGAATGTAAAATTTTTGAGAACTGGGTGGCACCTAATAATTGCGAACGGAAAACATGCCCAGGGCAGGATATCCTGAATGAACAGACGGGAAAATGTGAAGCGAAGAAAAAATGTAAGATTGTGGAAGACTGGGTGCCGCCTAATGAATGCGTCCGTCGAAAGTGTACTCCGCCTGCCATTTTGAACGAAATGACAGGACAGTGTGAGCCTAAGAGAAATTGTAAGATTTACGAAGAGTGGATGCCGCCTAATACCTGTCAAAAGAAGAAATGTAATCCGCCGGCAGTTTTGAATATGAATAGCGGCCAGTGTGAGGTCGGACAAAATCAGCAGTGTACGTCTGATCAAAACCGGCGTGGATGTAAAACTGTTTGTACGGCAGGAGCCTTCATTAATGGGGTATCTCATTCATCGTGTTACTGCGACTGTTCCGGTGTCGGACAATGTAACCGGATTTGTACGATGGATGCAAAATTGTGTCCAGACGGAAAGACTTATGTGGGCCGTGATTCCTGTAACAATTGTGAATGGAAACCATGTCCGGGTGGCAATCAATGTCCTCCCGGACAGCGCTATGTCGATCGCTTAGGGCGCTGTATCGAAGAACCCAAATGTCTACAGGGAACCATTTGGAACTGGGATCAGCTTGCCTGCCAACCGTTGCCTTGTGGAAATAACCAATATCGCGATCACAAGGGGAAATGTCGGGAATGCCGGGGCGGATATGTGATTAACAATCAGTGTGTCATCGTAGATTGTAGAGGAGCCAAACGTTTTAATCCTGAAAAACGCGCTTGCGAACCCGTCTGTCAAGGTAATGCCATTCCGGTTGGATCGGTCTGCCGACCTTGCGGCAAAGATGAGATCGCCGTAGATGGGGTTTGTGTGTCCCGTTGTCCCGCGGGCACAAAGCCGGTGCCGGGGGGCTGTCTTCCGATTTATGAATGTCCGGATGGCTTTGTCCGCGGTTCTACAAACGGTAGAGTGCTTTATGCCGATCGGCGGGTCGCTGGTCTTTCGATTGCTGAAGGTTGCGTGCCCATTACCTGTCCCCCGGGGCAAGTACGAATCGGAGGGCGGTGTCAGACCATCGATCCATGTCCTCCAGGCACCGTACCGCTTGGTACGGACATTATGGGGTTAGCGTCTAAGGGAGTTGTTCGGGGAGATCAAGTTTATAAATCGATGAATCTTGTTAACCAGATCTGTGTTCCGATCAATTGTCCTGCCGGATTTCAGCTTAAAAACGGACAGTGCACTAAAACCGAATGTCCCGGAAATAAACGCTGGATGGTGGCAAAGAGAGTGGTTGGAGGCCTGGGCGGATCGGCGGATACGTCGGAAGGTAAAATGATCAGCCTGCCTGAAGGTAGCGAGAAAATGACACGTGATGGCGGACTTATGGTTGGCGGCATCGTTGCGGATCGAGGAGGCTGCGTTGAAATTGTTTGTCCGGGGGGCTGGATTTTTAATGGTAATGCCTGTCGTCGTGTCCAATGTCCTGATGGCCATTTGCTTTTGAATGGAAATTGTGTGAACTTCCGCTGTCCGCCAGGGCAAGCGGGTGTGAATGGAAAATGTCAGAACATATGCCCGGCAGGGATGAATTGGGTCCAGGCGGCACCAGCAGATAAAAATGCCAAAGTTCTGGCGGCAGCTCTGGGGCAGGTGGGATTTTGCGTGGCGGACCCCTGTCTCGCGCCGAAAGCCTGGGTCGATGGGGTGGGATGCGTTGAGGTAAAACCATGTAAGCCGGGCAAAAAGCGGATCGATGGAATTTGCCGTAAGGTCGATTGTGATGTTCCTGGGCAGATCTGGCTCGATGCCCAAGGGGGCTGTGTAAATCCGTGCGGTGCCAATGAAAAGTGGAATGGAAATAAATGTGATTGTGCTAAAGGCTTTGAGCCCGGCGCGGGCGGAAAATGTGTTGTCGAATGCGCGGCTGGTATCAAACGAGATGCCAATGGGCAATGTGTTGATATAGAAAAACCATGTCCCAACAACACTCGCGCCGCGAATGGAGATTGTCTTAATTGTGAGTTTCCCTCCTCCTATAGTTCGATTGTGAAAGCCTGTGTAATTTTTATTGATAATTGTCCATTGGAGAAAATCTCGAAAGACAGTAAATGCTGTGAATTTGGTCTGGATGCCGACGGCCTATGTAAAAAACCAGAATTGAAATGCGAAGGCGGTTGGCAGGATGCGCCTTGTCCGGCGGGAATCTGCCAGGAAGTGAAACAAATCAAAGGGGAAGGCCTTCAAAAAACATGCTACTTATGTAAAGGCGCTCCGGGCGAGCTGGAGGGCGGTGAAGAAAAATGCTGCGGTGCCGGAAAAGTATTGAAAGGGGGGCAGTTGAACGGCTATGGTCAGACCTGTGCGCCGACAGGGTGTGTGGAAAGCAAGAGCTGTACATTGAGTTGTCCGGCTGGTAGTGCTTTGCCTTCGGGCGGAACAAGTATTAAAATAAATCTGGAGTGTTGTAAATGGGGCGCGCTTAAAGCCTGTGTGAAGCCGGCGGCCGGTCAGCAGGAAGGGCAAGAAACGCCAGCAGATCTAAATGGTACTGATGTCGGCACCTATTGCCGTGCCGCTACCCCCGCGGAGCAATGTTCGTATGGCGGCACTGCCGTCGAAGAAGAGTGTGGATGCGGCGGTATTCCGGGTCTCCAGGAATGCCCGAATTATTGCGATTAATTATCAACTCCATTTTTTTGATTTCTAACCGTTAATTCAAGCAGCATCCATGGCTTCCAAAATTGAATCAAAATCCGAACCTTCTTTTCCTTTTTCTATCCTTCTCTATGCATTTTTTTTCTCCCTTTTCCTGACTCTCGGAAGTGATGCGCCTGGAATTATCCAGTTCCGGATAGGGTTTGGCTTTCTGCTTGTTGTCATGCTGGCGCTGGATTGGATACGGAGACCTGCGGCGCGGTTTTTAGACCGCAATCCCTCTTTGTGGTTACTCGGAATAATTGCCGTCTTTTCGATGATCCGCTGGATGGTAGGAGGCAGTTCCGCGGAATATTTTGACTATTACCAGAAATCGCTGATGCATTGGATGTTCTACACCCTTTTTTTCATGATCGCTTTGCACCATTTCAAACAAGTGACCGACACGCGGCCTTTTCTATGGTTGACCGCTTTTTCGGGCTTTTTTCTGACCATGAATATCATGCCGGCGCTTCTGATAGACGGCCGGACCTCCTATCTGGTTGCCGAAGGACGGTATGCGTACTTTCCACCCTTTTATTATTTCCATGACTGGGTGGGAAAATTTTTATTAGGCAGCCGGGCGCACCGGAACTGGACAGGGGACATTGTCGCATTTGGTTTTTTTGCTGCGGCGGGACTTTTCCTCCAGGCCTTCATGCGTCCAAAGGACCGCTACCGCCGTCAGGATCCAAGTGGAATGATCTCCTGGCTGGGTTTATCCGGGCTTTTTGCCGGTGTGAGCGCGCTGGGCGTGATTTTATTCTTTTCTCGTGGAACAATACTGGCTTTTGCGGCAAGTAATGTGATTTTCATCATTTTGTTCCTTGCACGCTTTCGCTCCGGGAAGGCCTTTCTTCTCATGGGCGCGGTGATCGTGATCGGTCTGGCGGCCATTGTGGGAGCGGCAAATGTCGGAGCATTAGGGAAAGAGCTTCAAACACTGGAAACGGAGCTGGATGCTGGCAAAGCTTCCAGTTTTTCGGCCAACCGGGAAGGCTCGCGGCGGGCTTTGGGGATTTACCGGGATCATGCTTTCTGGGGGACTGGGGCCACCAGTTATTCAGCCCTTTCCGGCCAATACGCCACGGAAGAAAATAAACTGGCCAACTTCTATGCCATGTCTCATTATTTTCAGACGCTGGCCGAAGAGGGGCTGGCCGCGTGGTTCTATTTTCTGTTTCTGATCCTCTATGCTTTTGAATTTCTTTTCGCCCTCATTCGAGTTCGAGATCCTGTGCGATATTTGACCGCGATCGCTTTGGCGGCACCGGTGATCCTGGTATTGGGACATGCCGCCATCAATCATTTGCTGCAGAACTTTGTGTTTTCCGCGCTGGTCTTTATGATGATGGGGGCCGCTCTGGGAGTGCTTCAGCCGCGCGAAAAGTCGCCGGCATGAAACCGATTTTCCTCCTGATTGTTTTGGCGGCGCAGGCTTTGACAGGTTGTGCATCCCACCGGATTATTGAAGACCATTTCATTTATAAGACGGCGCCATCGCCCGGCATTGATTACATGGCCATGGTTCCGGGACGAGGAGAGGGACCCTTCCCAGTTGTTTTTGCATTTCCAGGCCGGGGACAAACGATTGAGCATTATCTGGATCAATGGTTTTGGGAAGCGGATGGCCGTCCGCTGATTCTTATTTTCCCTGCATGGGAACGCGGACAAACGCTGGAAGCTGAAGAGTTTCAGGCATTTGTCAATGCGATGCTCGAAAAATATCCCGCCGATTCCAAGAAGGTATTTCTGGCCGGTTCATCAGCGGGGGCCTTTCTTGTGCGGCATTACTTTGAAAATCAGCCTGAGCGCTGGAAAGGTCTGATCCTGATTGCTTCTTCCCCTTCACCGTGGTGGCAGGAATTCGAGCCGGAAAAAATGCCGCCTGTATTATTTGTCCACGGGGCGAAGGATTCCCAATTCCCGGTTGATGCCATCCGGCGGGTAGTGGCCGAAATGAAAGGGAAAGGCTATTTAGTTGAATTGCGGGAAGATGTGGAGGGTGGGCATGGGCACACGCCCGAGCAAACCTCCGAGATGATCCAATGGATTCTCAAGGGCGCTTATTCCTGAATCTCGTAAGAACTCTCAACAACCGACTTCACTGATTTCTTAACCGGAACGGCGCGATCCAGCACATCTTCATAGCTCGCAAAGTCGCGCTTTGCATTGCTGACGCCCGCAAGCGAGAGGCCGAGAAGAGGAAAACGTTTTTCGATCGCCTTGTTTTCACCGCGCTCCGCCATCCCGCGCCGGTCCAGCGCGACCGTATAGCCGCGTTCATAATCTTCCTTCGGGTAGATGGGTTTGACCACTTCGGCGTCAAAACGCTTGATGATGGTATCGGCGACCTGCTCGGCCTTGTCGAGACGGCAAATGACCATGAAGTCGTCGCCTCCCTGGTGACCAATGAAATCATCCTTTGAGCCTTTTTCTTTGACCACTTTTTTCATGAGATCGGCCGTTCGCTTGATGGCTTCATCGCCCTTGGCCAATCCATATTTATCGTTAAAAGTTTTGAAGCGGTCCAGATCGCTGTGAAACACGACGAATTTTTGCCGTTCCATGATGCGGCGCTGGAGATTTTGTTTGATGCCATTATTGCCGGGAAGCCCGGAGAGCGGGTTGGAATCTTCCGCGCTGGATTTCATGCCCAACAGGGCATCGCTCATGTGATTAAACGTTTCAGCGAGAACCTGGAGTTCATCACCGGTCCGGATCTGAACTTTTTTCCCGAGTTCTCCTTTCATGATTGCCTGTGTCGCTTCATGCAGCGTTTGAATTGGTTTCACAATGGATTTTGCGAGCCCTCTTCCGATGAAGAATCCGGTCAAGAGAATCAATAAGAGCAGGGAAGCCAGTGTCCCCTTGGATTGCAGCAGGGCGTCCTCGATCTGGCCCAGCGGATAATAAGCGCGGGCGATCCAGATCTGGCCGCTTCCGGAAATTTCAAAAGGAAGATAAGCGGTCAGCCGCTTGTCTTCTTTATCTACGCGAACCATATAGGGCCGGTTTTGCTCCTTTTTGTAATAAAGGCTTTTTTCAGCGGCTTGCCGGTCTTCGGCTTCCCAGGGTTCTCCGGAGCGAATGAGGAAATTCTGGTCATAGAAATTAAACAAGTCAAAATTAACCTTCTGATCGAATTCGAGAAGTCCCCGGATGCGGGCTTCCATGGCGGCGGTGTCGGCGCCCGGAACGGTGAGCTCCTTTTCCAGGGCCTGCCTGAGGGTTTGAAAGAATAAGCGTCCTTCGAGTTTGTGATAACGATTCATGGCCTGAACCTGATTGGTCAGTTGAATAGCGCTGACCACGGCGGCCAGAAAGAAAAGAGGGAAAATCAGGCGGCTCAATACCCGTTGAAACAGGGTGGTCTTGGGCCGGCTTCCGCCGGAAGGGCGAGGCGATCTTCTATGAGAATGTCGGGAACTTGGCATGGCTATTTCGCGTCTTATATAATATTAAAATCAAAGCCTTAAAAATTCAAGCAGAAGCAAAATATAGCAATAATTAATAATTTAAATATTCTAAAGTCAAAATTTGACAAAACATAACAATTGCATATAAACTTTAAGTAGTATAAAACTGCTCAAAAAGTCGTATCATTTGACAGCATCATAATTAAGCAAAAGGGAATCCCCGGATTGGCCGATGATTTCCAAATAAAACCAAGACTCTCTTCCCATGCTGAAAATCTTGTTTAAATGGCTCGCCTTAATCGTCGTGGCCGGGGGACTCGTTTTATATCTTTTCGGCCTATTCGGACGTTATCTTGTGGATTATTCAGTCGAAAGCCTTGGCCTGGCCATGGAATTAACGGCTGCGGATATGGCCGGTTCCAGCTCGCTGGAACGGGACATTTACCAGGGATTCGTTGAAGGTCTCGCCTTTGACGAAATCAGCCGGGCCGATGATGCCAATCTTAAAGATCTTATGATGCTGGAAACGGCAGGCCGGTCACTGGAAGATCCGGTGGAAATGGCCGGCTTTAAGCGCGCTCAGTTTTATCTTGGAGAGGTGATGAGCGGGCGGGCCAAACCGAAAGATTTTCGCGGTCTCCTGCAGCAGTCCTTTTACGGAATTTATCAGCAAATCATGGGCACATGGAATCGTCTGCAGGTTTTACTGAAGCGCGGTTCTTCCAGCCCAGTGGATCAATCTTTTCATATTTCGGACCAGATTCTGCTTAACCGCGCCCGGGAGATGGAGCGCGTAGGACGAATCGATGAGGCCCGCCAGCATTATGAAAAATACATTAATCTCTATCGCCATCGGCCGGACTATGGTTTGGTCGCTCTGGCACTTTCTCAGATCCTGATTGAACAGCGTGAATGGGATGAAGCGGCCGGATTGCTTGAATCGGTTCAAAGTAAATATACGGGAAAGCGCGAAGGAAAAACGGCTCAGGTGCTTCTGAGCCGGATTGCACGATTGCGCGAAATACGTAACGAAACCGGGAAGCTTCTGGATGAACTTTCCCGCGTGGCGGGAACGCCGGCCGAAGATTCTACACAGTTTAAACTGGCGGTTTCCTACCTTTCGCTTCGGGATTTCACCAATGCGGAAAAGTATCTCCGGAATCTGGAAAAATCCAGGAATGAATCCATCCGCCAACGGGCTCAATTTTATCTCGGATGGCTTTACAAATACCGCAATGAGCATCAGCGATCCGGCGAGATTCTGGAGCGCCTTCTTAATGAAGAACAGCTTGAAACCGACATGAAACTGGCTCTCCGCGCCCAATTGGCGGATCTTCGGATTCAGCAGGGGGATATGGATCAGGCACGGCTTTTTTATTCAGCCCTGGAGGAAGATGCTCGCAAATCCGACGCCGCCGAAGGGGCCATTGAAGCGTGGATTCAATTGGCGGATATGGAAGACGGTATCACTGCTATTCGAACCGGCGATACTCGTCAAATCGAGAAAGTGCTGGAAGCCTTCCGGAAGAAGGGGCTGGATGCCCGGACGATGCAGGCCATCAAGAAGACACTGGAAGAAAGCGGGCAGATCGATTTTCGTACGCGTGGATTTCAGC
>CAZGID010000118.1:0-7926 GCA_964526065.1 uncultured bacterium | reverse complement strand
CCACCAATGTCGACGTGTCGATGTCAATATTGTAAAAACCTGCCGCAATGGCCTGTGGCGCTATTCCCGCCACCCCAATTATTTCTTCGAGTGGGTGCTGTGGTGCGGTTATGGTCTTTTTGCATTAGCTTCTCCGCTGGGATGGCTGGCCCTGCTCTGTCCGGCCGCGATGTATCATTTTCTCCGTAATGTCACCGGCGTCCCCCTGGCCGAAAAGCAGGCACTGCGTTCCCGCGGCGAGGACTATCGTCAATATCAAAGTGAGACCCCGCCCTTTTTTCCGTGGTTTCCGCGAAAGGAGAACAAGGATGTGGTATGAAAGTCTTTTATCGCGGGAACTTCTGCCGGACTCATTGATCCGCCTCGGCATCCGGCGTCAGCTTAAACAAAAACTGATGCAAATCATGGCGGGCGGTCCCGGACAAATCGAAGCCCGGCAGGAAGCTCTGGTCTCCGCCCTCCGTGAAAGTCCGATTGCAATTGATACCGATAAAGCGAATGAACAGCACTATGAACTCCCCGCCGATTTCTTTTCCCGCGTTCTGGGTCCGCATCTCAAATACAGTTCGGGACTTTGGGAAAACGGCACGTCGAATCTGGCGCAGGCGGAGGAAGCGATGCTGCAGCTTTATGTGGAACGTGCAGAGATTCAGGACGGGCAGGAAATTCTGGACTTAGGCTGTGGCTGGGGATCCCTCTCCCTGTATCTGGCACGGCGTTTTCCTCGCTGCCAAATCCTGGGACTATCCAATTCGAGTTCCCAGAAAGCTTTCATCCTAAATAAAGCTGCGGCCGCCGGATTGAAAAATCTCCGGATTGAAACCGCCAATATTGTGGCCTTTGATACACCCCAGCGTTTTGACCGCATTATCTCGATTGAAATGTTCGAGCATATGCGCAATTACAGCGAGCTCTTCAAAAAAACGGCTTCCTGGCTGAAACCGGAGGGTCGTCTCTTCATCCATATTTTCACTCACCGTGCTTATGCTTATCCGTTTGAAGCGGAAGGTTCCGGAAGCTGGATGGCACGCTATTTTTTCTCAGGCGGCATGATGCCTTCCTGGGATCTGTTTCTTCATTTTCAGGAATCGGTTCAGCTTCTTGAGCGATGGAAAGTTGACGGCCGCCACTACCAGAAAACCTGTGAGGCCTGGCTGGCTCAGATGGACCAAGCGCGTCCGGAATTAATGCCGCTTTTTATTCATACCTACGGAGCGGAAGCCCGTAAGTGGTGGATGTACTGGCGGGTTTTCTTCATGGCCTGCGCCGAGCTGTTCGGCTTTCACGATGGCCAGGAGTGGTTCGTTTCACATTATCTCTTCAAATCCAAATCATGAAAATTTCTGCCATCCTGGGCCGCCTGACCGCTCTCGTGATCTTATCGGGCGCGGTCTGGATCGCGCACCATTATCAGCTGCTCCAAAAAGCGATCCATTGGATGGAGCCGCTCGGCGCCTGGGCGCCTGTTGTCTTTTTACTGATCTACACGCTGACGGCTATCTTATTCGTGCCGTCCTTCTTTTTTACTTTTGCAGCCGGAGCGCTCTTCGGTCTTGCCGGAGGCCTCCCCTTGGCACTGGCCGGATCGGGCCTGGGCGCTGTCGGGGCATTGCTGATCGGCCGCTACCTGGCGCGCCAAACGGTGGAGCACCGGCTGGCCCGTCATCCCCGTTTTGCGGCCATTATTGAGGCCATCAGCGAACAGGGCTGGAAGGTCGTTCTGCTGGCACGCCTGTCCCCCATTTTCCCTTTTCTTATTGCCAATTATGCATTTGGCGTGACGCGAATCCGGGCAGCCGCCTACTTTCTGGCGTCCCTGATCGGCACCCTCCCGTCCACCACGGTCTACACGTATATGGGGACGCTCGCGGGCAGCCTGGCGGCGGGAAATGCGCCCGAAGCTGAAAAAACCCCCGCTCAATGGATACTTTTAATCGCCGGTTTCGTCGCCACAGTGGCGCTGGTCATTTATATCCGGCGGATTTCACGCGCCGCGCTGGAAAAAAAGCTGGCTCCCCCACAAAAAAACTAGGGCAGAAATCAATTTTGCAGTGTGATACAATGACTCAATCTCAGAAAGGAGCAGTTGATATGAAAACCGTCGTACTTAGCGTCTTAATCGCTATTTTCACATTTTTCCCCGCCGTCCATGCGGCGGAAGCACCCGCAGTCGAAGCAGGTAAACAGGTCACTATCAATTATCAGCTGAGCGTCGACGGTAAAGTCATCGACAGCTCCGAAACCAGCGGCCCGATTGAATATCAACAGGGCGATGAAACGGTCCTTCCGCCGAAGCTCCAGCAAGGCATTGAAGGCTTGAAAGTCGGCGAAAAAACGCATGTGACACTGATGCCCGAGGATGGTTACGGTCCGATAAATCCGGATGCCGTCATCGAAGTGCCTAAAACCAGCCTTCCCGAAGGCGACGTTCAGGTCGGCACCGTTCTTTCCACAGTAACCGAAGACGGACAGCCGCTCACGGCCGTAGTCGTTGAATTACGGGATCAAACCGCCATGCTGGATTTCAATCATCCGCTGGCTGGCAAGCAGCTTGAGTTCGATATTGAAGTGACCGGAGTTCAGTAATCCGGTTTTCTTTGAAGTGAAAGTGAAGTGTTTATTTGCCGCTTAAAATGTGACTTCCAGACTTGAAGTCAGCCGCATGTCGTGTTTCTTAACGCCCGGTCCGGGATCCGAGTTGTAATCATTCACCCAGCTGAAAACCAGCGCCACCATTTCAGATAACGGGTTCTTTAATCCCGTATCCAAATGCAGGCGGTATTGCCCCCAGTCCGTGATCGAAGGATAAAAAATGATTTCCTGATAAAAGCGGGATTCACGCAAAAAGCGGATATCCCCGTAAGCGCGCGGAATCAAGACGAGCTCATGCTCATCATCCTTTCCCATACGGTAGTGCGTATGAGACGTACCCACGCCAAGTTCCCCCATCAACTTCCAGGCTTCGGCATCCGATAACCAATAGCCAAGGCCCGTCGACGGGACAAACCGGTACTGGATATTGGCAAACCGGTCATGATCTGCTTCCAGTTTATAAAAGTTGTACCACTTACGCGAAGAGCCAAAACTAAATGCGTAACGGGTCATCCCCGAATAGCGCTGAGCATTCATTTTCCGGTTCTCCGCTCCATAGAAGGCGTCACCCTGGAGATGAAACTCGTTTTCCTTCTCAACTTTGCGATGAATCAAAAAGCCGCCCTGAAGTTCTGTCGTCTTGGTGTTACCTCTCTGACGATCAAACCCACCCTTGATTTTAATATCCCAAAGATCCGGCTTAATCTCTTCTTCTTCGGGCTGCGGTTCGAGAATCAACCGTTCGACTTCATTCCGGTCCACTGAGATTCTTCCGGCGACAACGGATTCCACGGTATAAAACTCAGGCGTTTCCGAGAGAATTTCTCCGGTTAAACGGTCGCCGTTTTTAAAAAATATCTCGGCTGCCTCCACCGCATTAAAAGAAAACAACCACAGGCAAACAGACAAACACAAACCAATCCGTATCATCTCATCTCCTTTCATTTCGATCACATCGAGTCCAGCCCCAAGGAATCCATCTCAATCCAGCCGGCATCGCCAAAGCCTCCGATAAAATACGCCGCTTCCGGTACAAACCGGAAAAAATTGAATCCCAGGTTTTTTGCATACATTTCTGTTTCGGGAAAAAGGGAAAAATAAAGACTTTTTGATTTTTCCGGCAGGTTCTCTGTACGGACGGCGGATCCAAGCAGCGTCAACCGCGCCCGGGATTGCACTGGCGCATTTCCTTCCTCCACCAGCGTCAGGGAAATCCGGTCCGAGATTTGAATATTCCGGTAATGAACCGCAAGCGGACTGAGAAGCAACAGAAAGCCTCCTTCTCCGTCTAAAGCGGCAGGCACAACCGAACCAAAAGGCGTTCCTGGAAACTTTTCGGACTGCGTGGCGAGAAACGTCGTGCGGGAAAGCCGAATCAGATTACGGATTCTCTCGAGGCGGTCTTCCGCCATTACGACCCGACTGCGAGTACCATCCGGTATCTCGCCTGATTATTGCGCACTTTGGCGAGCGCCTCATTGGCCCGCGCCAGCGGCTCTTTCTGGATTTGAGCTCCGATATGATGGCGCGCTGCCACCTCGAGCATCTCGGCAATCATCCTGGGGCTTCCGATGACACTGCCGCTGACATGCTTTTGACCGCCAATCACAGAGAAGGAAGGAAAATGCACCGGCTCCGAGCCGACTCCAACCAGACACAGGCGGCCATTCGGCCGGAGAAGATTAAGATAAGCCGGCCAATCCAGTGACGCAGGTACGGTCGAAAGCAGAAAATCAAAATGGCTATTCAACCTCTCAAGCGATCCCGTCCGCTTCGACGACACAAAACGTGAAGCCCCGAAGTCCAATGCTTCCTGTTCCTTTTCCGGGGAAGTGGAAAACGCGGTGACATCCGCCCCAAGCGCCTTGGCAAATTGAATTGCCAGATGGCCCAATCCCCCAATGCCGATGATGCCCACACGGGTTCCTGAAGACGCTCCCAGCCGCCGCAAAGGAGAAAACACAGTCACCCCGCCGCAGAAAAGCGGCGCCGACTGTTCTTGATCCAGGGCTTCGGGGATTGGAATGGCAAATCGCTCCTGGACTTGGACCCGTTGACCAAAACCTCCGGGGTGACCGACGCAAACCCCTTCATTTTGTGAGCAGAGATGTTCCTCACCCTGACGGCACCACTCGCATTGGAGACAACTGGAACGCTGCCATCCGATTCCCACGCGCATTCCGGGTTGCACCAGCGAGACCTTATTGCCGGATTTCACGACCGTGCCAATAATTTCATGCCCCGGCACGAACGGATAGGCAGTGATCTTCCAATCGTCATCAAGCAGATGAATGTCACTGTGACAAATTCCGCACCAGGAGACCTCCACCTGCACCTCATCCGGACGCAGTTCTGGAAGCGTATACTCACTGGCCTTCAGAAGACCGCCTCGTTCAGAAGCGGCATAGCCGGTCACTTTTTGGTCAGCCACGGGTTTCCTCCGCCGCAGGGCTCGGACTCACATGTTTGGCGATTTCGGCAAGAAGATCCCGAGAATTGAAGGGTTTGACCATGAAATTGGCCACCTCATGCACCAGGAAGAACTCTTTCATGCTCGCCTTGGCAGTCAATACGATTACCGGAATCTTTCCAATCCAGCCGCGCAACTTCATTTCATGCAAAAAAGTGGAACCATCCATGCGCGGCATCAGGATATCGAGCAGAATCAAATCGGGACGTTCGCTCTCAACTTTAGTAAGCGCTTCCATCCCGTCAAAAGCTTCCGCTACATCATAATTATGGGCCTCAAGCCGGGCGCGGATCATGCGAACGATGTCCGGCTCATCGTCGACCACCAGAATTTTTCTTTTACGCTCTGTCATAGCCGAAAATTATACCCTGCTGGAAACAACGGTTTTACGTCCGGATTTCATTTTGATTTTAGGCTGCATGCCGGCAAGAGCGGCTACACGCGTTTCAAATTTCTTCCAGATTCGCGGCCGCTGAGATTTCAAATATTCAAACAAATCCTTTTCGTCTTTAAAGAGGTGCTTTTCCGGCGGTCCGTCGCCATACCGGACACAGCTGTCCGGATGGTAATCACGGCATACCTGGGGGCGAGCCGTATAAATTCCGCAAAGACGGTAGCGCAGTTTATCGCACGGCGTATTAAATTGCACAAACCAGCCCCCATTCTCTTCCACATAGACCCAGACATCGCGATGCACGAGATACCAGTAGATTTCGTCAAAATCCTCGACCGAACGAGGCTTGTCGATTTCAATGGCCACGTATTCACAGCAATTACTGCAACCCGAGCACGGGTTCGGATCATCGGCGCGATAAATTTTATTTTCTTTAGGCAAACGCGGTTCCGGCATCTCTATTCCTTCCTTGCCGATGCAGGCAACATGGACTCCAGTTTCAAAAGAAGATGGTTCAAACCTCGTTTTTCAATGGCGGAAATCAGAACGCCTTCCGGATAGCGGGACTGAATGGATCCCCGCGCGGCTTCATCCAGACAGTCCGCTTTGTTCAAAGCCAGCAAGCGCGGTTGATCTGCAGCCTCCAGTTCCGCCAGAACCGTTTCCGTCGACGCCTTCAAATCTTCGACATGTGGATGGGAAACATCGAGCACGTGAATGAGAACGTCGGCTTCGGCCACTTCTTCCAGCGTCGCATGGAAAGCCTCAATCAAGGCATGCGGCAAATCCCTCAAGAACCCGACCGTATCGACAAACAATACCTGCTGCCGTCCGTTGAGATTTTCCATCCGGGTCTTGGGGTCCAGCGTCGCAAACATTTGATCGGCGACGACAGCGGAAGCCCCCGTCAACGCATTCAGCAGCGTGGACTTACCCGCATTCGTATAGCCGACCAGCGCCACGGTAACAAACTGCTTCTTTTTACGGCCGCTGCGAATCAGTTCCCGATGCTTGCGAACATGCTCCAACCGGTCCTTGACTTGTTGAATCCGCCGGCGAACCTTTCGACGATCGCGCTCCAGTTCCTGTTCACCCGGCCCCCGGCTTCCGATACCGCCCCCCATACGCGACATGACGGTTCCCAGTCCCCCAAGTCTCGGCAGAACATAGCGTAATTGCGCCATCTCAACTTGTAATTTACCCTCGCTGGATTTTGCGCGTCTTCCAAAAATTTCAAGGATCAATCCGGTGCGGTCAATCACAGGCATTTTCAAATAGGCTTCGATATTCCCCGCCTGTGTCGGCGACAGATCGATATCCATCACCACAATGTCCGCACCGGCTTTTTTAACCGCCAGCGCAATTTCGTCCAGCTTGCCCTGCCTCAGAAAATGACTGGCGCTGGGATGCGCGATGTAGGCTTTGAGTTCGCCGACACATTTAAGTGTCGCGGCGCGGGCAAGTTCCCGCAATTCCGCTGCTTTTTCTTCAAGAAAAGCAGGCGATGATTTTTCGCCGGTTTCCAGAACCGCAAGAAAAGCCAGTTTACGCGGCTTTCGGGCATACGGATTTTCAAAGCCGGGCAACCGGAAGCGGTAAAAATCCATCAGCCGGCATCTCCGGAAGACTCGCTTTGTCCCACTCCCTGCTGAAGCAGAAACTGATTTAAGAGCCCCGCCACCCCCGTGGAGGACGAAGGCGCTGTAGAAGACGGGGGCGTTTGCGCGGTCCCGGAAGTAGACGCGGCTGCGTCTGCGGGCTGCTGGTTCTTATCTTGCACAAGGCCGGAAAGCCATTCCGAGGCCTTGGAAACGGCAAGGCGCTGGCCAATATAGGCCAGGTCCACCTGCACCGCCGGCGACTGTATGGTTCCGCCGATATTCACCGGAATCCCGATACGCCCGTCGCGGTCCGCAAGGTATTGCAATTCCCGCACACTGGCAATCATGGCCGAAGACAATTCCGGACTAATATACAACCGGCTCTGCGCCAGCAAGGCGCCGCGATAATGCACTTGTCCGGATCCCACCAACGAGAAATCCTCTGCCTGCACAACCACCTGGGCTAATTCCAGTTTTCCATTCCGCACAACAAACGGAATCGCAACGGGCTGAAAGACTGTCTCTGAAGATTCCAACCGTTCGCTGTATCCCTCCGGCAAATTTTCTTTAAGCCGCCGGACAAGACCGGGAATCACTTCAAGCCGTTGAAAAATATCCCGGATCAAATTGAAATTATGAATCACTAGATTCTCTACCGACAATTGCCCTTCCGCCACCATGCTTTCAGCCACCTGCGGCCATTCCAGCCCTGTAAAGCCGCCCTTCAATGAAATCGAGGCCTTCCCTTCAAGCGAAGGCGCCCCCTGCTGAGCCGGAGGCAGCAACTGCTTCAACTGAACCTGTGCGAGCGTTCCCTGAAACTGCGATTTGGGCAGTGCCTGATCCAGGAATAGGGTTCCGGACGCCGC
>CAZGID010000117.1:0-7954 GCA_964526065.1 uncultured bacterium | reverse complement strand
CTCGGCCAAATAATCTTCCTGTTTCTCGCGCGCCCGATCAATCGTCAACGTTTTAATTTTTCTCATGACCGGCTCCGATAAAAGCTGTTCATATTTCGAAAGCGCCGCTTCTCCTTCTTTTTCAATGATGTTGTGACAGAGCGCCAGGGACATATCTTCATAGGTCACATCCCGGATAAAAAGAAGCCAACTGGCCGCTACACGGATCGGATGGGACAGATATTCTCCCTGCCCCACGGAAGAATCTCTAAGTTCATTTTGATACAGACCCTTCACCTCCGCCAAAAGCGCAGGCTTTGCCCCACGTTGCCCGAGCCTTTGAAGAAGCATGTCCATCAGGACGTCCGTTGGGGTAACGCGGGAATGCAGTTTCTTTTCGATCTCCTCGTCATAAGAAGAAAACGCAAAAAAGAAATCATCCCGTTGATCCCGCGGCATTTTAAATTCCACGCATCATGCCGCCGTCAATCGGCAATGAAACCCCGTTGACATAAACTGAAAGGGGCGATGCCAGAAACGCGATCGCTTGACTGAATTGTTCCGGGGTTGCAATATAACCCACCGGAAAGGTCTGCGCCGCCCGGTTATCCAACTCTGACATCGGCACACCCAGTTGTTTCGCCCTGGCTTCCCGAAGTTGAGTCACCCGTTCGGTTAAGACGCCTCCCGTCAAAATCGCATTCGACGTAATCCCATGCCGGGCGATTTCCCGCGATAAAGTTTTGCTATAAGCCAGAACACCCGCGCGCGTCACATTGGAAAGCACCATGCCGGCATCCGGCTCTTTTCCCGTTGTGGAAGTTAAATGAATCAACCGCCCAAATTTCCGGTCGATCATGCCTGGAATCACTTTCCGGCAGGCCGCGATGACGCTTAGAAGGTTGGTTTCAATAGCTTCCTCAAAATCCTCGCAAGTGGTTTCCGCCGCTGCCGTCACTTTAGGTCCCGGGCCATTGGTCACCAGAATATCGACCGGACCCGATTCGCGGAGAATCTGATCCATCCCCCGCTCCACGTCTTTGACGGACTGAATATTCATCTTGAAACTCCCAACCGCCCCGCCTGAAACGGCATCCAGGTCGGCTTTGGCGGCTTTCAGGTTGGATTCATTATGAGACGTGATCATAACATCGCATCCTTCTTGCACCAGCGCCATTGCGACCCCGCGGCCGATCCCTTTACTTCCCGCAAACACAACCGCCTTTTTGTCCTTAAGCTGTAAATCCATAGCGTCACCTCAATTCATTAAAAGTTCGAGTTCAAAAAGATTATGGATTTTCTTTTCCAGATCCACGGGCATTGGAACCGCCTTGCGGATCTGTATTTTTTCAAGAATGTATTCAATATCCGAAATGATCCGGAATAAAGCATACTGGCGAAAATCGCCGACCCCCGAAAAACCAACGGCGGCCTTACCGGCCAAATCCAGAGCCGCCGGCAGCAACCGGTTCCGCGCTTGTGTGAGGTTCACGGCACCGGTAAAAACACTATGCCGGACAAGTTTAAAAATGCAATGAGCCGCTGCAATTCGGACGCTTTCAAAGCATAAATCTTCAATGTCAATCAGGACCGCTTTGCTTCCTGTCAAAATAAAATTGGCATGATTCATATCGTTATGCGTGAGCGCCACATCATCGGTCACCTCTAATGAGGCCGACTTCTGCACCTGCGCCGCCAGCTCTCCGGTCCACTTCCGCAACATGGCCGCCGTTTTATCCGAAACCAAACGGTCAAACGGGGCCTGCAGAAAAAGTTGATCTTGAAAGAAGCCCTGCGTCAGCTTAAACCCCATCGTATTCCGATGAATGGCGCATAACAACCCGCTCTCCGGCTCATCGTGTTTCAATTCCTCGAGCGCCCCAAAAGCAGTCGAAAATAAGATATTTAAAGACGATGGCGCCCCATCCCACACAGCCCCCTCAAGATAAGGGTATAAAATCCACGCGGCATCTCCAAAACAAACGACAAAAGATCCTTCGCAGCTGCGCCATGGCATCAAAAATTTTCCAGAGGCAAGCCGGGACAGGATCTCACATTGCTGCTCGAGGAAACCGGCTTCCTTTAAGGGAGCCGCCCGAAGCACATAATGCCTGTTTCCATCCTGGATTCTGAAAAGCCGTGTGCCCGGATTACGCTTCTTCATTTCAAAGATCCGGCCGGTTGTGGAGATCCCGTAGCAACGGGCTATCTGACCCACCGCTTCATCCCTTGAATCGGGATGGGATGAAAGCGGTACCCACTCAAAATTGACATTTGTTTCGATATGAAATAAGTCCTCAGCCTTCACACCGCCCACTTCACCCGACGCGGCTTTAGCAAGCCGCATGCTGCCAGCTCTTCGGAATTTGATATTGCTTCATTTTTGCCAGTTCCAAAATTCGACTTTGTTCCCTCAAAGGCAATGTCTGGAAAGGGATATCCTTCTGTCCCGCATATTTAGATCCATCAACAGTGCCCAGAATCTGATTCGAATGCCCCGTCAAGCGGGTATTCAAAAAGTCGGCGATTCGGCATAACACTTCTTCCCCATTCGCAATCAAATCCTCATAGCGCACTTCAAGGTACTGGGAATGGAGCCGCTGTCCTAATTCCCTCTTCTGGGACTCTTCCTTTTCCAGCATAATCCGCCAGCACATCAATCCTCGCTCAAAATCATTCGCTGATTTAAAAAATTCTACATCAGCATCCTCGATCCACCAGGGCATCACCACGGTTCCCCATTGGGAAGTTTGGCACCGTTTCTTTAAAGACATAGTAGGTGTATGCAACAGCGCTTCATCCGTAAACCATTTCTTCAATTCTATGGACCGCGCAACATCCACGGGATGACGCAACAAATGGATAATTTTGATATTTGGAACTGCTTCAAGCATAAACACATAAAAATGATGCAGATCCACGTTCTTCATGGCAAGCCGGCATCCATTATCTCTGGCATAACGCCATGCTTCCCGTCTGTCGGTTAACATCCATTTCTGGTCCAGCGATTCCTGACTCTTAAAATTCAGGTAAAAACTCGCATCCGACGGGCGCAAATTTACGCCGCGACCCAGCAGCCGGTCTGAAAAAACTTCAAAACAGAAGCTCTTAAAAATTTCGACCGCTTCCTGACGACGCATGTTTCCATTTAGCAAGGCGGGAAGCTGTGCCAACAGCCAGGGTTCGTATTCCACCTCGATATTTTCCAATGTTCCGATCAGTTTACTCAGAATTGTAGTACCCGACCTGGCAACGCCGGTAATAAACACAGGCGCATTAACATCATCGAACTTATCATATCCTGAAAAGATTTCACTCATCATGGTTTGCATTCATCACCTTTTAAAAACCGGATCAATTTTTCCAGTCGTTAAGATGCCGTTTAAAGACCCGGCAAGCACCGCTTTTTTAACATCCTTCAAAGCTTTGTCAATTGCATTGATAAAATCATTTACATCCTGTTCATTGTGCGCCAGACAGAAATTGTTAATTCCCACACTAAGAACTTTTTCATGTAAAAGTCGCTGCTGATAAACCGACTGAAGATCCAGATATGACAATCCATTCGCCTCCTGGAATTCCACTCCACAATGGGGAGCCAGCCCGCTCACTTGCACCACAGCATCCAGCGCATGATAAGAAATTAGTTTAGAAACGCTTCTCTTCCAAAGTTCTCCCAGCTTCCAGACATAATCATACTGGCCCGGGCGCTGAAGGATCTCAATTGTCTTCAAAGCGGCCGCAAAGGACAAAGCTTCATCTCCAAAAGTCGTCGAGATAAATACGCCTTCGGCGATCTGATTCAGAATTTCCGCCTTTCCTACGACGCAGGAAAGCGGCATCCCATTCGCCATTCCTTTCCCGAAGGTGGATAAATCGGGCGTCACTCCGTAAAGTTCTTGCGCGCCAGCCAGGGCATATCGAAATCCAGAAACCACTTCATCAAAGATCAGCAAGGCACCCTGCCGATGCACAAGGTCGCGCACGGCCTCAAGATAGCCTTCTTCAGGCCCGTTGCCTTGAAGCGGCTCAAGGATAAAAGCCGCCACTTTCCCCTGCAATTCGTCAAAAATTTTCTTGAGTGAAGCCAAATCATTATAGGGACAGCGCCGCGTATACTGACGGACTCCCGAAGGGATGCCGCGAGAGTGTTCCGTTGAAGCGATGTACCAATCCTGCCATCCGTGATATCCACTGACAACAACATAATCTCGGCCTGTAAAGGCACGCGCCAGACGGATGGCAGCTGAGGTGGCATCCGATCCGTTTTTAACGAAGCGCACCATTTCGGCAGACGGAATAATGGATACCAGCTTCTCGGCCAACTCGATGGAAAGCGGCGAAGGCTGTGAATAAATAATTCCCTTCTCAAGCTGCCTGCTTACTGCTTCATTGACTTCCGCATTGGCATACCCCACCGTAATGGCCCCTAACGAAAGAATAAAATCACTAAAAATATTCCCGTCGACATCCCAAACGCGACAGCCTTCGGCTCTTTCAATAAAGTGTGGCGAAATATTGGGGCAAAAATAGCGGTAACTCCGGCTGTATGTCTGAGCCGCCAGCGGCGTCACCTTTTTTGCGCGGGTTAAAAAATCCTGATTTCTCTGAAAGGAATCCTTCTTGACCTGTGTCATTTACTTTCTCCGGTTTGTTTTAAACCGGCATTCCTTTCAATCATCCGGTTCACTTCGAAAATAAAAGGTTTGCTCTTTTTTAAATCGAGGATGTCCTGCATGGTAAACCGGGATTTCAATGCAGCCATTTCGGCTATTACATTTTGAAACACCTGAAAATCCTGCGGTTCATCCACTGTCCATCGCTCGGCGGACAAATTCACCGGATTTGTCACATTCTTTGTTGAGAAAAGGCCGGACTCCCGCATAAAAATCGTAACGTGCTCTCTTTCTTCGGGTTTTTGGGCCATTTCCCACGTCTTCTGCAAGCAATGGAAGCTGAACACTTCCGTATCCAGGCCGTCCGGGAATGTGGGGGGCGCAATATTGGATGCATAGTCCACTCCGCTGGAATGATAAGCATCGATCACCTGATCAATGACCTGGGGATCAATTAACGGACAGTCTCCCGTAATCCGCACGATAGCGGCCGAAGAAATTGCAATCGATTTAACGGCTTGATAAAACCGGTCCAGAACATCTTCTTCACTCCCCATAAAAAAATAAACACCCTGCCGGCGCGCCACTTCCGCCAAAGGTTTGTTGGCCTCTTGATTCCCGGTGGCGAGCACAATTCGGGTGATCCTGCGGGAAGCTTTTACGCCTTCAATTACATACTCAATGAGTTTTTTTCCCTTCACGTCCATCAAGACCTTTCCCGGCAGTCTCTTTGATTGAACGCGGGCCTGCAATACACAAATGATTTCCGACATGGGTTTCACCAAAGAGATGGATTGATTAATCGAGACGCATCCGGCTGTGCCAGCGAAAACAAATGATTCAGCTCGCGCTCATTAAAATTCCGGGATTCCCGGATAAGACTCACATTTTGAAGCACCTGAGGGACCGTTTCGGCGCCCATCACCAGCGCTGCATCTCCGGACGTTTGGTTTACAAAACCCATGGCCAGAGCATCCGCCGCCATCCCGAATTCTTCACGAATCTGCTGCCACCGGTGAAAAGCATCCGAAGCAAACGGTAATTTTTTAACAGCCGTTTCATACGGTAAAAGCAAAGCGCCCTGCAAATAGATGCTTCGCAACAAAAGAAGCTTATCTAGCTTTGCCGCGCGCTCGACACAGCCATTGCGACCGGCCCTCTGGTCGAATACGTTATAGGGCATCTGAACCACATCGATCGCCGGATGCTCCATCGCCGCGTCAAATTCATCCAGATTGTAAATAGAAACTCCCAAATATTTCGTCAGTCCGTCGTTTTTAGCCTTCATCAAATGCCGCCCGACGCCGTCATCCCATTCCCGAAGCAGCGACGCCCGGTGAAGCAGCACGGAAAATAAAGCGGGAATGCCCAGACGTCTTTTTGACATTTCAATAGCATCCAAAACCTGCCCCGCCTGGCGGGGATCCAGCTTGGGGGAAAGTTTCGTGATCACCTGCATAGAATCCGACAAGCCTAATTGCCGAAGCGCCCGGCCTAAATGCGATTCACTTTCTCCGTAATCCTGAGCGGTATCCAGCGTATTAACACCTGCATCCCAGGCCGCCCGAATGATCTCCGTAACGGCTTCCTGAGAGGGCTGCCCATTCCGGTTTGCAATCCCGTAAGGCATACCAAGCTGGGCGGAGCCTAAAATCATTCTCGATAGAGTCTCGTTCCGCCAATGGAGGGACAACCCGGGTTTTGAAATCATAAGTGAATTCGCTTTTTGCGCAGCCGCTGCTTAAATTCGGAGATCATCAAATCCCAGCCGTCCTCACCCAGTAAAGAAATAAACGGTTCCCGGTCGCGTGTACGATGAATACTCCCAGCCCCCTGCTGAGGCTGTGAAATCAATTTTCCACCTTGTATGGATGGCCACCACTGTTTGAAAAGTGCCTGGATTTCGTCATGCAAAAGATCATAGCTTTCCTTGAGCGTAAGGTTCTCTTTCAGCTCTACTTCCTTTTGAACCAGAATATTTCCCGTATCTACGCCTTCATCCATTTCATGAATCGTCACGCCCTTGGGCGTATCCTCAATGTGACTCCACAGGTTCGGGTCAGCGCCGCGATTCCAGGGCAGATAGGAAATATGCAAATTGATGGCTTTACCTCGAAACTTTTCCAGAATATTTTTTTTTACAATATGCCGGTAGTTATAGCTGACCAACCAGTCCGCCGGCCAACGGTTCATATCTTCTTCCGCCACCGGATCTGAAACAAGGCGCACTGTCTCGCCTTCCCCGGCCAGCCAGTCTGCCAGTGCATTGCTTTCGCCGGAGGTCAAAAAAAGGATTCTCACACCATTTCCCAAGTCAGAATTTCGTCTTCCTCAATATTCCGTTTGGCACACCGCCCAAGCACGACTTCCATCATCTTCGTCGGAATCCCGAAGCCGGGACGTTTAACTTCCACCATGGCACGCGTCAACCGCGTTCCTTTTGGAATGGCGCATGCAGCGACAAGACTTCGTCTTCCAAGCCGGTACATCTCTTTCTCGGCATCCGTATGCTTTTTTACGGACTCCCCAAGAGCCGCTTCTACATCCCGAATCCCCTGCACCATGGCCTTCAGTTCATCCGGCTCGACGGCAAACGGATGATCCGGGCCTTCCAGTTCCCGGCTGATTGTAAAATGCTTCTCGATGACTTTCGCTCCCATCGCAGCCGCCGCAATGTCGGCCGTAATGCCCATGGTATGATCCGAAAATCCAACAGGAACATTAAAAGCTTTCTGCAGCGTCTGCATGGCATTCAAGTGAAGATCCTTGAACTGCGGCGGATAATTGATGGCGCAATGGAGCAATATCATTTTTCGATTTCCAGTTTTGTAGGCCGCCTGCAGTGCGGCTTCAATGTCGCTCATATCCGCCATACCGGTTGACTGGATAATCGGTTTACGCGTGCGGGCGCATTTTTCAATCAAAGGCAGATGCGTTATCTCATAGGATGCAATTTTATATGCCGGAACCCCAACCGCCTCAAGCTCATCAACGGCCTCAAGGTCGAACGGCGTCGAGAGAAACATGATTTTTTTCTTCTTACAATAGGCGGCGAGTTTAGGGTGCCACGCGCGCGGCATTTCAATTTTCTTGATCAAATCCCATATCGTTTCGCCTTTTTTGAGCAGTTTGTTTTTTTTGATGTAGCTCATGGTCGGCGTTTTTCTGGAATAAAGCTTTTCCGCCGAATAGGTCTGGAATTTCACGGCATCCGCACCCGCCGCCTTCGCGATATCAATCAATTCATAAGCCTGCTTTAATTTGCCGCCATGATTGCTTCCGGCTTCCGCAATAATAAAACAAGGATGATTTTCGCCGACCGAGCGGGCAGCGATTTTGACAGCTTTCATTCGAAGCGT